>DASULG010000290.1:0-10342 GCA_036278335.1 Pedococcus sp. | reverse complement strand
GAGCGCATCAAGGCGCAGGAGCGGGCGGCGAAGGGCACGCACGACGGCGGCGAGGCGGGCCACGAGACGCTGATGCACGGCATACCCGCGTCCCTTCCCACCCTGCTGGCGGCCGAGAAGGTGCTCACCCGCTGGGAGCGGGCCGGCGGGGACCTGTCGGCCGTCACCGCCGGCGAGGCCGACCTCGGCGGCCAGCTCCTCGCGCTCGTGGCGCGGGCGCGCGAGCAGGGAGAGTCGGCCGAGGACCTGCTGCGGGAGGCGGTGCGGGGCTTCGCCGAGGGCCAGCCCGGGTGAGCGTCAGGGCACACCCGAGAGCGGCCAGCGCTCTCCCGTGCTGCTGTCGATGAGGGCCGCCCGATCGGCGACCGCCTCGAGGGGCAGGATCTCGTAGACCGCGGCCGCCAGGACCGCCAGCGACTCGCGACGCACCCGTGGTGCCACCGAACAGTGCGGCACCCAGCAGCCCGGCCGGTAGTGGCGGTGAAGCTCTGCCCCGGACGCCTGCGCCGCAGCCACCACGCGCTCCTGCCGTTCGAGCACGGAGGCGGTCACCCCGGGCACCAGCCAGGCGCGGCTGCGGCGGAACAGCCCCAGGGCGTCGAAGTGCAGCGGGACCGGACCGCCGTCGGGCAGTGCGGCGACCGCCGCCTGGACCGCGGTGACCTCGAACTCGCGCAGCACGGCATAGGACAGGTGGGGGACGTGCCGCCCGTGGGTGTGGCTCAGCAGCGTCGGCACCCCCGCGTCCTCGAGCCGCTCCCAGAGGTGGCGCAGGGCCCGGTCGGTCCGGGCGTCGAAGAGCAGGCAGACGGCGAGGGCCACAGCACACACGATGACAGAACCTCACGGCCGGAGAGCCCCCTCGAGAACTTTGATGTTCTAAGTACCCTTTATGATTCCAACGTGACCCTGACCCAGCGCGAGCGCGACATCGTGGACCTGCTCCGCCTCGACCCGCTTCTGGACGCCGCTGCGCTTGCCGAGCAGCTCGGCGCCACCAAGGCCGCCGTGGCCGTGCACCTGTCGAACCTCACCAAGAAGGGCGTCATCCTGGGCCGCGGCTACGTCGTGCGCCCGGAGCGCCGCTCGGTCGTGGTGGTCGGGGGCGCCAACATGGACATCAAGGCGCACTCGCGGGACGCAGCCATCCTGCGCAGCTCGAACCCGGGCAGTGCCGTGACCACACCCGGGGGCGTGGGACGTAACATCGCCGAGAACCTGGCCCGGCTGGGCACCCCGACGCACCTGGTGGCCCCCGTCGGACGGGACGCCCTCGGCGAGGACCTCGTGGCCTACACCCGCGCCGCCGGCGTGGTCGTCGACCACCTGGTCCACACCGACGACGCGACGGGCACCTACGTCGCGATGCTGGACGCCGACGGCGAGCTCGTCGTCGCCGTCTCCAGCATGGACGTGACCGACCGGCTCACCGTGCGCCAGCTCGCCGGGGCCCGCGACCTCATCGCCCACTGCGACCTGCTCGTCCTCGACGGCAACATCCCGGCGGCCCCGACCACGTGGCTGCTGGACTACGCCGCCGCCACCGGGGTGCCGGTCGTCATCGACCCCGTCAGCGTCACCAAGGCAGCCCTGCTGGCGCCCGCGCTGACCCCGCAGCGGCCGGTGCTCGCCCTGACCCCCAACCAGGACGAGCTGGCCGCCATCGTCGGGCACGCCGTGCCCCGCACCGGCGCCAGTGTCGCCAAGGCCGCCCGCGAGGTGCACGGGTTCGGCGTGCGCCACGTGTGGGTCCGCCGCGGCCTCGCCGGCAGCACGCTCAGCTCGATGGACGACGCCGGCCGGGTCAGCGTGACCCACCTGCCCGCCCCCAGCGTCACGGCCGTCGACGTCACCGGCGCCGGGGACGCGATGACCGCGGCCTTCGTGCACGCCATGTTGCGCCAGGACAGCCCCGCGGACGCCGCCCGCTTCGGCCAGATGGCAGCCGCGCTCACCGTCGCCAGCACCGACACCGTCCGCCCCGACCTCACCCCGCAGCTCATCGACGCCGAGCTTCGCACCGCCAAGGAGAACGCCACCGCATGAACCCGCACCCGATGCTCGCGCTGTCGGAGGAGGCGGCCGCCGGACTCCGTGACGGCGCTGCGCTCGTCGCCCTCGAGTCGACCATCATCAGCCACGGGATGCCGTATCCGCGCAACGTCGAGATGGCCCTGGAGGTCGAGGGCATCATCCGCGACGCCGGAGCGGTCCCCGCGACGATCGCCGTCCTCGACGGTGTCCCGCGCATCGGGCTGTCCCGCGACGAGCTGGAGACCCTGGCCAGCCACGGCGGCGTGGCGAAGGTGAGCCTGCGCGACCTCCCCTACGTCATCGCCCGGGGCGCGCACGGTGCCACCACGGTCGCGGCGACGATGCGCCTGGCCGCGCTGGCCGGCATACGCGTCTTCGTCACCGGTGGTCTCGGCGGCGTGCACCGGGGGGCGGAGACCAGCTTCGACATCTCCGCCGACCTCACCGAGCTCGGGCAGACCGACGTGGCCGTCGTCAGCGCCGGCGTGAAGTCCATCCTGGACATCGGGCTGACGCTGGAGTCGCTCGAGACCCTGGGGGTTCCGGTGGTCGGCTTCGGAACCGACGAGTTCCCGTCGTTCTACTCGCGCACCAGCGGCCACCGGTCCCCGATGCGGGTCGACACGGTCGAGGAGCTGGCCGCCATGATGCGCGCCAAGTGGGACCTCGGGCTCGCCGGGGGCATCTCCATCGCCAACCCCGTCCCCGCCGAGGACGAGATCCCCGCCCCCGAGATCGGGGCGCTGATCGCCCGGGCGCTGAGCGAGTGCGAGGAGCGCGGCATCCGTGGCAAGGACATCACGCCCTTCCTGCTCGGCCGAATCGTCGAGCTCTCCGGCGGCCGCAGCCTCGAGACCAACATCGCCCTCGTGCGAAGCAACGCCCGGCTCGGCGCGGCTCTCGCGCTCGCGTACCAGCGGCTGGCCTGACCAGACGGCCCCCTGTCCGGGGCCCGGAGCCGTATGCCGGGAGGCCAGATGCGGGTCGGTCGCCGACGCGGGAGCGGGCAGCGGCTACCCTCGACCCGTACCCCCATTCGTCCTGCCTAGGAGATGTTTGTGGCCACGATTGAGGCAGTAGGCGCCCGCGAGATCCTCGACTCCCGGGGCAACCCCACCGTTGAGGTCGAGGTCGCCCTCGATGACGGCACCCTCGCCCGGGCAGCGGTGCCCTCCGGCGCCTCCACGGGCGCCTTCGAGGCCGTCGAGCGCCGCGACGGCGACGACAGCCGCTATGGCGGCAAGGGTGTCGAGAAGGCCGTGGACGCGGTCCTCGACGAGATCGGCCCGAAGCTTCTCGGCTTCGAGGCCAGCGAGCAGCGTCTGGTCGACGCGGAGATGCTCGCCCTCGACGGCTCCGACAACAAGGGCAAGCTCGGCGCCAACGCCATCCTCGGTGTCTCCCTGGCGGTCGCGCGGGCCGCGGCCGAGTCGTCCGGCCTGCCGCTCTTCCGCTACCTCGGCGGGCCCAACGCGCACGTGCTGCCGGTCCCGATGATGAACATCCTCAACGGCGGCTCGCACGCGGACTCCAACGTGGACATCCAGGAGTTCATGATCGCCCCGATCGGCGCCGAGTCCTTCCGGGAGGCGCTGCGGTGGGGTGCCGAGGTGTACCACGCCCTGAAGTCCGTGCTCAAGGAGCGCGGGCTGGCCACCGGCCTCGGCGACGAGGGTGGGTTCGCGCCCAACCTCGGCTCCAACCGCGAGGCCCTCGACCTCATCCTCGAGGCCATCGGCAAGGCCGGCTACGAGCCCGGCACGCAGATCGCGCTGGCCCTCGACGTGGCCGCCAGCGAGTTCTTCGAGGACGGGTCCTACGCCTTCGAGGGCGCGACCCGGACTGCCGAGCAGATGGTCGACTACTACGCCCAGCTGGTTGACGCCTACCCGCTGGTCTCCATCGAGGACCCGCTGAACGAGGACGACTGGGACGGCTGGAAGACCCTGACCGACCGCCTCGGCGACCGGGTCCAGATCGTCGGCGACGACCTGTTCGTCACCAACCCCGAGCGGCTCCAGCGCGGCATCGACAGCCGCACCGCCAACGCCCTGCTCGTGAAGGTCAACCAGATCGGCTCGCTGACCGAGACCATGGACGCCGTGGAGCTCGCGCACCGCAGCGGCTACCGCTGCATGATGAGCCACCGCTCGGGCGAGACCGAGGACACCACGATCGCCGACCTCGCCGTCGCCACCAACTGCGGGCAGATCAAGACCGGCGCACCGGCCCGCTCCGAGCGCGGCGCCAAGTACAACCAGCTGCTGCGCATCGAGGAAGAGCTCGACGAGGCGGGGTCGTATGCCGGCGCTGCCGCCTTCCCGCGGTTCGCTCCGGCTGCCCAGGGCTGACCCGGCTGACAGGACAGACCTGGACCGATGGCCACAGGCACAGGGGGACACGGCACCACGCCGCGCAGACCAGCGCGACGTGGTGCTGCAGCACGCCCCGGCGCCAAGGCCAGGGCGGGCAGCTCGCGTCCTGCCCCCAAGACGAACGCACTGCGTCAGGCGGCTGCCGCGGCACGCACGGCCAAGGACCGGCGCGCCGGCCGCTCGCTGCGACGCATGCTCGTGCTGGCCTCGATCTTCGTGCTCCTCGCCATCACCCTGGTGCCGACGCTGCGCTCGTACATGCGCCAGCAGGGCGACATCGAGGCGCTGCGGGAGCAGGTGGCGGGGCAACGCGTGACCGTCGAGGAGCTCCAGAAGGAGCAGGCTCGCTGGAACGACCCCGCCTATGTCGAGCAGCAGGCCCGTGAGCGGCTGAAGTTCGTCAAGGTCGGCGACCGCTCCTACACCGTGATCGACGGCGACCCGAGGCGTCCCGAGACCCCCGGCGTGGCGTCCGCGCCGAGGAACAAGCAGAACGACCCCTGGTATGGCCAGGTGTGGGAGTCGGCCAAGGTGGCTGACCGGGGCGCCGCGGCGGCGACGCCCGCGCCAACCAGCAACAGGTAGGACGAGCATGAGCACGGAGCGGCCCGAAGCCGCCACCCAGGCAGACCTCGACGCCGTCCGGGCCCAGCTGGGACGGGTACCCCGGGGAGTGGCAGCGGTGGCGCACCGGTGCCCCTGCGGCCATCCCGACGTGCTCACGACCGAGCCGCGGCTCCCTGACGGCACACCCTTTCCCACGACCTTCTACGCGACCTGTCCCAAGCTCACGGGTGCCATCAGCACGCTGGAGACCTCCGGCCTGATGCGCGAGATGACGGAGCGACTCGGGCAGGACTCCGACCTCGCCGCCCGGTATGCGGCGGCCCACGAGGACTATCTGCGCCGCCGGGCGGTGCTGGGCGAGGTCACGGAGATCGAGGGGGTCTCGGCAGGGGGGATGCCGACGCGGGTCAAGTGCCTTCACGTGCTGGTCGCGCACTCGCTGGCCGCCGGCCCGGGCGTCAACCCCCTCGGCGACGAGGCGCTGGCGCTGCTCGGCGACTGGTGGGCCAGCGGGTCCTGCGTGCCCGAGACGGCGGGGGCACGGCTGTGACCTTGGTCGGCGGGGGCCAGGGCGTGACCCGGGTCGGCGCCATCGACTGCGGCACCAACTCCATCCGGCTCTTGGTCGCCGACGTGGACTCCTCCTCCGGAACGCTCACCGACGTGTTGCGGCGCATGGAGGTCGTGCGGCTCGGCTACGGCGTGGACCGCACCGGGATGATCGACCCGGAGGCGATGCGGCGCACCGTCGCGATGGCGGCGGAGTATGCCGGGCAGTGCGAGGACGCGGGCGTCGAGGCCGTGCGGTTCGTGGCCACGTCGGCCTCCCGTGATGCCGGCAACGCCGGGGAGTTCGTCGCGGGAGTCGAGAAGGCGTTCGCGCACTTTGGCATTGCGCCAGAGGTCATCAGCGGAGCCGAGGAGGCGGAGCTGTCGTTCCGCGGTGCCACGGTGGAGCTGCGCGGTCGGGGCATCCCCGGTCCCTACCTCATCGTCGACCTCGGAGGCGGCTCCACCGAGTTCGTGCGGGGCACCGACTCCGTCGAGGCCGCGCGGTCTGTGGACATCGGCTGCGTGCGGATGACGGAGCGGCACCTGCGCAGTGACCCGCCGACGGCGGAGGAGACAGCCGGCGCCGTCCGTGACATCGACGCCGCCATCGATGCCGCCGCCCGGACTGTGGGCTTCGAGGGGATCGCGGCGCTCGTGGGCCTCTCCGGGAGCATCACCACGGTCACCGCACACGCCCTTGGCCTGCCGGCCTACGACGCGCACCGCATCCACCTCACCACGCTCGAGCCTGCCGTCGTGCTCGAGGCCTGCCAGTCACTGCTGCACCTGCCGCGGGAGCAGCGGGCGGCGCTGCCGTTCATGCACCCCGGGCGCGTCGACGTGATCGGGGCCGGCGCCCTGGTCTGGCACCAGGTGGTGTTGCGGGTGGCTGCCGGGTCGGGGACCCCGGTCATCACCTCCGAGCACGACATCCTCGACGGCATCGCCTACTCCTGCGCCGGGTGAGCCCAGCGCGGGCGGTTCCCGGAGGACGGTCGGGCGCGGGGCTCAGCCTGCCTGGGGCGACGGTCGGCGTGTGCGGCCACGGGCGGCGCTGAGCAGCAGCGCGAGGCCGGTGCGGTCCCGGGTGACCCACAGGGCCGCGGGGTAGAGGACCGCAGCCGCCGAGAACGCGATCACCAGGGCTGTGACCGTCTGCCCGAAGGCGAGCCGAGCCACGGCTGCCGGGACGCCGACGGCGGCGACCGCCAGTCCCATGGCTGTGACGCTGTTCCTGCCGAACGGGTGCAGGCGGTGCAGGGCGACGAGCTGCGCGAGCGGGACGAGGTTCGTGACCAGGATGCCGCTGGCCCATCCGATGGCGGCACCCACCAGCCCGATCCGCGGGATCAGCCAGACGTCCAGGCCCACCTGGACGGCCACGCCGATCAGGACGTTGTACATGTTCCAGCTCGCTCGGCCCGCCATGGTGAGCACCATGCTGACCATGCCGCAGGCGCTCGCGACCAGCATGGTGGCCGCGAGGACCACCACCACGGTCGAGCCCTCCTCGTAGCCGGGGCCGAAGAGCCGCATGATCGTGGGGGAGAACAGCAGCAGCAGGACGTAGACGGGCCAGGCCGGGACGACCAGCCAGGCCGTGGCCGTCTGGTAGAGCTCCTGGGCGCCGCGTCGGTCCCGCAGGGCCAGTGCCTCGCCCAGCTGGGGCTGCGCGGCCTGTGAGATGGCACCCGAGGCGAGCAGGCCCAGGGACAGGAAGCGTGTGGCGGCGGCATACACCGCCGACTGGGCCAGGCCGGCCAGGGAGGCAACCAGGACGACGTCGAGGCGCAGCATGGCGACCTGGGCCACGCTCGTGAGGGCGCGGGCCCCGCTGAAGCGCCAGAAGACGCCGGTGGGGCGGTAGCCGGGCTCTGGACGCTGTCCTCGTGCAGCCTGGCGGCACAGCCTGCGCCAGGCCAGCCAGGCCAGGACGCTGAGGGGCGCGTAGGGCAGGGCCCAGGCAAGCGGCGCGAGGTCGCCGCGGCCCGCGAGGAGGGCCAGGAAGACCAGTGCCAGCTGCAGGGTGGAGCGCCCGATTTGGTCCACCGTGGTGCTGGCCCTCATCGTGCCCAGGCCCCGGGTCCCCGCGAGGTAGACGCCCAGCGCCGCGGCGAACGGGATGAAGGGGGCCAGGTACGCCACCGACGTGCCCAGGGTGCCGTCGGAGCCGTTTCGGGTGTTGCCGAGCAGGTGGCCGGCCGGCTCGGCCCAGATGGCCAGGGCCGCGGCAATCACCACGGCCAGCCCGAGCACAGGAACCAGGGCCAGCCTGAGGTAGACGGGCGCGTTGTGCAGCCGGCGGGCGGCACGGGCGTTGGAAAGGAAGTACACCAGCGACGAGCTCGTCCCGAGCTGGCCGATGTTGGTGGCGAGGAGGAACATCGCGGTCGCGGTGAAGAAGGCGCCCGCCTCGACCTTGCTGCTGCCCCGAGTGATCGCAACGGCCAGCGCGAAGGACGCCACCGCGGACACCGCGGTACCCGTGAGGTTGAGGACCCCGCCCCGGGCCGCCCGGCTCAGGTGGGAGTCGTCCCGCGGCGGATCATGCAGCAGGGCGCGCTGCTCCACGGCTAACCCCCGTCCGCCGACGGGGGAGCCGCCACCGCCGGTTGGTCCGAGGCGAGCACGTCGTCGAGGACGCGGAAGAGCCAGCTGTCGAGGTCGCCAAGACGAGCACCAGCGCCACGCTGGTCATCCGCGGCGTACCGGCTGCCGATGGCGAGCAGGTACAGCACGAAGACACAGCGGGCATCGGGGCCCTGCAGGCCCCACGGCGCCAGCAGCTCGTCCGCGCGGGCCAGGGTCCCGCGAGCCACCTGCAGCGGCTCCTGGTCCTGACGGCGCATCTCGCGCTGCAGGTGGAAGTGGATCGCGTCCAGTCCCACAGGGACGTCCTTCTGGAAGCGCTCCCAGTCCCACACGACGAACGCGTGGTCGTGGACGGCCATGTTCCACGGCGTCCAGTCGCCGTGCCAGGCGCCGAAGGCAACCTGACGATCGCCGTATGCCGCGGCGGCACGGTCGAGGGCCAGGCGCAGCCGGGGTGCGTGCGGGCCCGCGCCCCCGGCTGCCTCAGCCCGCAGGCCCGCCCAGAAGGCGCTGTCGGCGAGCACGCCGGAGCTGTGGCCCCACGCAAGGCTCAGCCGCGCCATGAGGTCTCCGAGCTCGGCGCCCCTCACGGAGGAGGTTGACCGGCTCTCCACCGGACCGAGGAGCAGCACCTCGAGGTCGCGCCAGCTGCCGTGGTGACGGACCGGGGGCACTCCCAGCCCGGTGATCCCAGCAGCCGCGACGGCCTGCAGCGCCCTTGCCTCGGCCGCCACCAGCTGGCGTGTCAGGACGTTGGCGCCGATCTTGGCAAAGCCAACTGTCCGGCCCGCGGGCGTCAGGATCTGCAATACCGGCTTCTGGTTGGCCCGCGGTGGCCCGAGGTGGATGCCCAGCCGCACGGGCTGTCCCAACAGCGCGGATAGGTGGCTCGCGATGGACTCGCCCCCCTCCGCCACGTGCACCTGCGCCGGGACCAGCCTGAGCACTCCAGCCCGAGCGGCCGCGTCCAGGAGTCGCCGGCCGGCGCGCGCTCGTGGACCGGTCCCCCGGAACGCTCCCGACAGGATCTGAGCGGTTACCGGCCCCGGCGAGACCGGGACGAGTCGGGTTGGCCTGCGCGCATGCGGCAGAACGGCGAAGGCGAGGTCGCGCCCGCCCAGAGGTCCTCCCGTGGTGACCCTGTGCGGGGCGGGCCACAGGTCGGCCACGGCCGTCTGGGCGCGGTCAAGACCCTCGCGTCGCGGTTTCCGCCCGGCCCTCGACATGCCAGGTCGGGGTCAGGCGCTGGCGTGGTCGAGAACGCTTGCCTCAGCCCGCGCACCGTCCCGCCGCGCGGACATCGTCGTGTGCCGGCCGCGGGCGGTCCGTCCACACAGGATCGATCCCACGACGGGGGAGTTCAGGCGCTCGGCCCGAACCACGGCACTCGCCACCTCGTCATGAGAGGTCCAGCCCGCCTGGGCGAGCAGCACCGTGCTGTCAGCCGCCGCCACAGCGGCGTCGCCCGCACCGGTGCCCAGCGCCGAGCCGGCAACGAGCACGTAGTCGTGCTGCGCTTTGAGAGCCAGGACTGCCTGCCGGAACCCGGGACCCGCCAAGGCATCCACGTCGCTGCAGCTCTCGACGTGCCCGGCGGACGCCAGGCTCTGGATGTCGAACAGCCCGCCCGTCGGCCCGTCGCCCAGGCTGCTCGTCAGGTCGGTGCTCGCCTCGACCGAGAGTCGTTGCAGGAGTGGCTCGTCCACCACAGTGGCGTCCACGAGCGCGACCCGGTACCCGGACTGGGAGAGTGCGCGTGCGAGGTTGAGGCCGAACAGCGCCGAGTCTGCAGTCGTGGCCACCGGCGAGAGCGCCACGGCCTGGTGTTGGCCCACCATCGCCACGAGGGCCGTGCGAGCCTGGCGCAGCGACTCGTCCTCGGTGGGGGACAGCTCCTCCGCGGCAAGGGGCAGACGAGAGTGCTTGGGGAACTGGGCCAGCACCGGCTGTCCGGCCACGGTCGTGTCGGTCTTGGGGTCGATGCGGTCGTCGCTGAACCGCCGCATCACCGCGGCGGCGACGCCAAGCAGCAGGCCGACAGTGAGGCCCGCCGCCACGAACATCCAGGAGTCGATTCCGTTGGGAGCACTGGGCTTTCCACTGCTGCGGACCACGCTTCCCGCGTCCTGCCCGGTGGTCTCAATAGTGCTGATGGAGTTGTTCAGCGCCGCGATGCGCTCCGCGTACAGCTGCACCTGCTGCGCGGAGTATGCCCTCGGGTC
>DASULG010000289.1:0-13296 GCA_036278335.1 Pedococcus sp. | reverse complement strand
CTTCGCGGTCGCCGCGGACATCTCGCCGACGGCCCTGGCGACCGGCGCCATCAACACCCTGGTGCGCCGCGAGACGGGGGAGTGGGACGCCCACAACACCGACGTGCACGGGGTCGTGGCGGCGCTCGCCGGCGCCTCCGCGCAGGGCGCGGGCGCTGCGCGGCGCTCGGCGACGGTCCTCGGTTCGGGTGCCACGGCCCGCTCGGTGATCGCCGCACTGGCCGAGCTCGGGGTGCGCCACGTGCGCCTCGCGGTGCGCTCGGCGGTGCGGCCGGCCACCACGCGGATGGCCGCCGACCTCGGTCTGCAGGTCGAGCAGGTCGCGCTCGAGCACTGGGCCGACTGGGCCGACGCGGCCGACGCGGCCGACTGGGCCGACCGTGGCGGCCTCGTCGTGAGCACCCTGCCCGCCGGGGCCGGCGCGGCCGCGGCGGAGGCGCTCGAGGGTCACCGGATCGAGGGCCACCGGCTCGAGGGGACCCTGCTCGACGTCGTCTACGCGGACTGGCCGACGCCGCTGGCCGCCGCCGCTGAGGCTGCCGGCCTCACCGTGGTCTCGGGCCTGGACATGCTCGTCCACCAGGCCGCCGAGCAGGTGCGGCTGATGACCGGGCGCGAGGCGCCGCTGCAGGCGATGCTCGCCGCCGGGCGCCAGGCGGTCAGCCGGTGATCACGCTGTCCGCGGGCTCAGGTGTCCAGGCCTGGGCCATCCTGCTGTTCGCCCTGGCCGGGGCCGCCGTGGGCACGGTGACCGGCCGCACCCTGGGGACCGGTGGCTACCGCATCGACTCGGACGGGGCGGGCCCCTCCCTGCCCCGGGCCCCGTGGTGGCCCGCCCCGGCTCTCGCCCTGCTCTGGGCGTTCCTGGCGTGGCGCATCGGCGACACGGCCGGCTGGGCCGCGCTGCCGGCATACCTCTTCTTCGGCTGGCTGACGGTCGCCCTGGTGTGGATCGACATCGACGTCCACCGCCTCCCCGACGGCCTCGTCCTGCCCGCCTACCCCGCCCTGCTCGGCCTGCTGCTGTGCGCCACCCTTGGCTCCGGGGACTGGCGGCGCCTGCTCGCGGCCCTCATCGCGATGGCCGCCCTGTTCGTCCTCTACTTCGTGATGGCCATGATCTCGCCGGCCTCGCTGGGGTTCGGGGACGTCAAGCTGTCAGGTCTGATCGGCCTCCTGCTGGGCTGGCTGGGGCTGGGGACCGCGCTGCTGGGGCTGCTCGCCGGCTTCGTCGCCGGGGGGGTGATCGCCCTGGTCATGCTGGTCGGGCAGCGGGTGGGCCTGCGCTCGCACATCGCCTTCGGCCCGGCGATGCTCATCGGGGCGATCGTGGCGCTCGCCCTCGAGTACCAGCTCGTCCCCGCCTGAGGCCCAAAGGCCCGTTCCCCTCCGGGCCGGATTCGGCCATGATCTGCCCATGGGGCGCTATGTGTACGACTTCGCGGAGGGCAACAAGGACCAGAAGGACCTGCTGGGCGGCAAGGGGGCGAACCTCGCGGAGATGACCCGGCTGGGCCTGCCGGTGCCGCCGGGTTTCACGATCACCACCGACGCCTGCAAGGTCTACCTCAGGGACGGGCACGAGCCGGACGAGCTCGCTGCCGAGATCGACGAGCACCTCGCCCGGCTGGAGGAGAGGATGGGCCGCCGCCTCGGCGACCCGGCGGACCCGCTGCTGGTGTCGGTGCGCTCGGGCGCCAAGTTCTCCATGCCCGGGATGATGGACACCGTCCTCAACATCGGCCTGAACGAGCGGTCCGTGGTGGGGCTGGCCACCCAGCGTGGCAACGAGCGGTTCGCGTGGGACTCCTACCGGCGCCTGCTCTCCATGTTCGGGCAGACGGTGCTCGGCGTGGGCAAGGAGGTCTTCGAGGACGGGATCGACCGCCTGAAGGCAGAGCGCAGCGCTGCGACCGACCTCGACCTCACCGCCGACGACCTGCGCGCGCTCTCCCGGGCCTACGAGGCGGCCATCCGCGAGCACGCCGGCCGTGACTTCCCGCAGGAGCCGCGCGAGCAGCTGGGCATGGCGGTGCGTGCGGTCTTCGACTCGTGGAACACCGAGCGGGCGACCATCTACCGCCGCCGCGAGCGCATTCCCACGGACCTCGGGACGGCCGTCAACGTCGGCACCATGGTCTTCGGCAACGGCGGCATGGACTCGGGCACCGGCGTCGCCTTCACCCGCGACCCGGCGACCGGCGCCCGGGGGGTCTACGGCGACTACCTGCAGAACGCGCAGGGCGAGGACGTCGTCGCGGGCATCCGCAACACCGTGCCGCTCGCCGACCTCGAGACGATCGACAAGACGTCCTTCGACGAGCTGATGGGGTCCATGGCGACGCTGGAGCGCCACTACCGCGACCTGTGCGACATCGAGTTCACCATCGAGCACGGCAGGCTCTGGATGCTCCAGACCCGCGTGGGCAAGCGCACGGCCCAGGCCGCGTTCCGGATCGCCGTCGAGCTCGTCGACGAGGGCCTGGTCGACATGGACGAGGCGCTGCAGCGGGTGAACGGGGCCCAGCTGGCGACGCTGATGTTCCCGCAGTTCGACAGCGAGCACGAGCGCCGCCTCCTCGGCGTGGGCATGAACGCCTCACCCGGGGCCGCCGTCGGCAAGGTGGTCTTCGACTCCCAGACCGCCGCGGACTGGGCCGAGCGCGGCGAGGCGGTCATCCTCGTGCGCCGCGAGACCAACCCAGACGACCTGAAGGGCATGGTGGCCGCCCAGGGCATCCTCACCAGCCGTGGCGGCAAGACCTCGCACGCGGCCGTGGTGGCCCGCGGCATGGGGCGCACCTGCGTCTGCGGGGCGGAGTCGCTCGACGTCGACGTGAAGGGCCGCCGGTTCACCACGGCCGAGGGCCGCGTCGTCAACGAGGGCGACGTGATCTCGATCAACGGCACGACGGGCGAGGTGTTCGAGGGCGAGGTCCCGGTCATGGCGTCCCGCGTGGTGCGCCACTTCGAGGGCGACCCCAGCACCGACGACGCGGCCGTGCGCGCGGTGGCCCGGGTCATGGACCACGCCGACAAGCGCCGCCGCCTCGGGGTGCGGGCCAACGCCGACACCCCGGACGACGCGGCGCGGGCGAGGCGCTTCGGCGCGCAGGGCATCGGCCTGTGCCGCACCGAGCACATGTTCCTCGGGGACCGCCGCGAGCTGGTCGAGCACTTCATCGTCGCCGAGACCACGCAGGAGCACGACGCCGCCCTGGCCGCCCTGCTCCCGCAGCAGCGCGAGGACTTCATCGGCATCTTCGAGGCCATGGACGGCCTGCCCGTGACGGTGCGGCTCATCGACCCGCCGCTGCACGAGTTCCTGCCAGACCTGACCGACCTGTCGGTCCTCGTGGCCCACGAGGACGACGCGGGCAAGCCCGACAGCCGGCACCACCGGCTGCTCGGGGCCGTGAAGCGCCTGCACGAGCAGAACCCGATGCTGGGCCTGCGCGGCGTCCGGCTCGGCATCGCCATGCCGGGCCTGTTCGCCATGCAGGCGCGGGCCATCCTCGAGGCGGCCGCCGCGCGGCTCGAGGCCGGCGGCGACCCGCGGCCCGAGATCATGGTCCCGCTGGTCGCCACCGCGGAGGAGTTCGAGCTGGTGCGGGCCGAGATCGAGAAGGTCGCCGCTGAGGTGACGGAGGCGGCCGGCCGCGAGATCCCCTACACGGTGGGGACGATGATCGAGCTGCCGCGTGCCGTGCTCACGGCAGACCGGATCGCCAAGACGGCGCAGTTCTTCTCGTTCGGTACCAACGACCTGACGCAGATGACATGGGGTTTCTCCCGCGACGACGTGGAGGGCTCGTTCTTCTCCGCCTACCTCGAGAAGGGCATCTTCGCGGCGTCGCCGTTCGAGACCCTCGACCGCGACGGCGTCGGGGCCCTGGTCCGGTACGCCGTGGGGAAGGGCCGCGAGGTGCGTCCCGACCTCCACCTCGGGGTGTGCGGGGAGCACGGCGGCGACCCCGAGTCCATCCACTTCTTCGAGGAGGTCGGGCTGGACTACGTGTCGTGCTCGCCGTTCCGGGTGCCGGTCGCCCGGCTGGAGGCGGCGCGCGCGGCGACGCCGTGACCCCGTGACCCCGTGACCCTGTGACCCCGTGACGCCGTGACCCCGTGACGCCGAGACTCCGTGCAGCCGTGCAGCCGTGACGCCGTGCCGCCCCGCCCAGATGACGGGCTCACCGCAGTGACCTGAGGGGCGCGTGGGAGGATTCTCGGCATGCTGCGTTGGCTGACTGCCGGTGAGTCCCACGGCCCTGCCCTGCTCGCCACCCTGGAGGGGCTGCCGGCCGGCGTGCACGTGACCAGCAAGGACGTCGCGGCCGCCCTGGCCCGCCGCCGGCTCGGCTTCGGCCGCGGTGCGCGGATGACGTTCGAGCAGGACGAGGTCGAGTTCCTCGGCGGGGTGCGCCACGGCACCACCATGGGATCCCCGGTCGCCATCCGCATCGGCAACACCGAGTGGCCGAAGTGGCAGGCCGTCATGGCCCCCGACCCGGTGTCGGACGAGGCGCTCGCCGCCGCCGACGACGTGAACGCCGAGCGGGAGATCGCCCGCAACCGGCCGCTCACCCGCCCCCGGCCCGGGCACGCCGACCTCGTCGGCATGCAGAAGTACGGCTTCGACGACGCCCGGCCCGTCCTCGAGCGCGCCTCCGCCCGCGAGACCGCGGCACGGGTGGCCCTCGGGGAGGTCGCCGCCCAGTTCCTGCGGCAGGCCTATGGGATCGAGCTGGTCTCGCACACGGTGGCGATCGGGGGCGCCGCGGTCGGCGAGGACGCGCCCCTGCCCATCCCTGGGCAGGTGGAGCAGCTGGACGCCGACCCGGTGCGGGCCCTCGACCCCGAGGGGTCCGCTGCGATGGTCGCCGAGGTCGAGGCGGCCAAGAAGGCCGGCGACACCCTCGGCGGGGTCGTGGAGGTGCTCGCCTACGGGCTGCCGCCCGGGCTGGGCTCCCACGTCCACTGGGACCGGCGCCTCGACGCGCAGCTCGCCGCTGCCCTCATGGGCATCCAGGCCATCAAGGGGGTGGAGGTCGGCGACGGCTTCCGCACCGCCGCCCGCCGGGGGTCGGCGGCCCACGACGAGATGGAGCGCGGGGCCGACGGCACCATCCGAAGGCGCACCGGACGAGCCGGCGGCACCGAGGGTGGGATGTCCACCGGGGACGTGCTGCGCGTCCGGGCCGCGATGAAGCCCATCAGCACCGTGCCGCGGGCCCTCGACACCATCGACACGACCGGCGCGGAGGCCGCCAAGGCCATCCACCAGCGCTCGGACGTCTGCGCCGTGCCCGCCGCCGGGGTGGTCGCCGAGGCGATGGTCGCGCTCGTGCTGGCGCAGGCCTGCGTCGAGAAGTTCGGCGGCGACTCGGTGGCCGAGACCTCGCGCAACCACGCGGCATACCTCGCTGCCATCCCGGCCGAGATGCGCACGTGGTGACGGGCCGGACCGGTCCCCGGGCCGTCGTGATCGGGCCGCCCGGCGCCGGAAAGAGCACGGTCGGCCGGCGGCTCGCCGAGGCCCTCGGCACCGACTTCCGCGACACGGACGAGGCCATCGAGCGGGCCCAGGGTCGCAGCATCTCCGACATCTTCGTGGTCGAGGGGGAGCGGTACTTCCGCGACCTCGAGCGGGCCGAGGTCGCGCGGACCCTCGGGGAGTGCGCGGGCGTGGTCGCCCTCGGCGGCGGCGCGCCGATGGACCCCGACACGCAGGCGTCCCTGGCGGGCCACGCCGTCGTCTTCCTGGACGTGGGCATCGCGGACGCCTCGCGCCGGATCGGCTTCGACGGCTCACGGCCGCTGCTGCTCGTCAACCCGCGGGCCCAGTGGACCAAGATGATGAACGAGCGGCGCCCCACCTACGAGCGCCTGGCCGCGCTGCGGGTCGACACCGCCGGCCGTGAGCCGGCCGCCGTCGTCGCGGAGATCGTCGCGTGGCTGGAGGAGCAGGGATGAGCACGACCCGGATCAGCGTCGGCGGGGACTACGACGTGGTGATCGGCACGGGGCTGCTCGACGAGCTGCCGGGCCTGGTGGGAGAGGGCGTCCAGCGGGTGCTCGTCATCCACCCGCGCGCCCTGGCCGCCACCGGTGAAGCGGTCCGAGAGGACCTGCGCGCCAAGGGCTTTGAGGCGTATGCCGCGGAGGTCCCGGACGCCGAGGAGGCCAAGACCGCGCAGGTTGCCGCGTTCCTCTGGGGTGTCCTCGGGCAGGCGGGGTTCACCCGCAGCGACGCCATCGTGGGCGTGGGCGGCGGAACGGTCACCGACCTCGCCGGGTTCGTGGCCGCGACCTGGCTGCGCGGCATCCGCGTCGTCCACGTGCCGACCACCCTGCTCGGCATGGTGGACGCGGCGGTCGGCGGCAAGACCGGGATCAACACCCCCGAGGGGAAGAATCTCGTGGGCGCCTTCCACCCGCCGGCCGGGGTGCTCTGCGACCTTGCCACGCTGGAGACCCTGCCCTCCCACGACTTCGTGGCCGGGCTCGCCGAGGTCATCAAGTGCGGCTTCATCGCCGACCCGGCCATCCTCGACCTCGTCGAGGCGGACCCCGAGGGGGCGCGCACGGTCGGCGGCGCGCCGGTGCGCGAGCTGGTCGAGCGGGCGGTCCGGGTGAAGGCCGACGTCGTCGCACAGGACCTGCGGGAGTCCTCGCTGCGCGAGATCCTCAACTACGGGCACACGTTCGGCCACGCCGTCGAGCAGGTCGAGCGCTACCAGTTCCGCCACGGGGCGGCCGTCAGCATCGGGATGGTCTACGTCGCCGAGCTCGCGCGGCTGGCCGGGAAGATCGACGACGCCCTGGTGGACCGGCACCGCTCGGTGCTCACCAGCGTCGGCCTCCCGGTGTCCTACCGGGGCGACCGGTGGCCGAGGCTGCTCGAGGCCATGCGCCTGGACAAGAAGTCCCGTGGCTCGATGCTGCGGTTCGTCGTCCTCAGCGGCCTCGCCCGCCCGGTGCGCCTCGAGGGCCCCGACCCGGCGCTGCTGCAGGCCGCGTACGCGGAGATCAGCGCGGATGTCCGTGGCGGCGCCATCGCGCTGGGGTAGCACCCGCCCGGGCCGGCCGCCCAGCCGGGTCAGCCGGGTTCAGCAGGCCGGTGCGGTGACCGTCGTCTTCTGCGGCAGCACGAGGGGCTGTACGAGCGTGGTCACCGGGCCCTTCGCCCCGGGCGGTTCCTCGATGGTCATCCGCAGCACGCGGGTCTGCCCGGGGGCGATCTCCAGCGTCGAGGTGAAGACAGGCCGTCCGCGCTCGGAGTCGACGGAGAGCAGCTCGGGCTTCCCGTCGAGCGTCGCGTCGGAGAACGCCGCACCCTTGGTGGCGTAGTAGCCCACCAGCAGCCGGTTGGTGCCCCTCTTCACCGGGACCACCGGCCGGTCGGCCCGGCCGGCGACATAGTCGGTGAGCCCGGACCTGGGGGCCCGGTTGGTCAGCCTGATCGTCACCGTCGCGTTGTCGGGTGTGGGCGAGGAGCACGGCGCCGCCTCGTAGGTCACCTCGCGCTCGAGGTAGTAGTCGAGCTTGTTGCCGCCGCCGTTGTTGATCACGACGCCGGAGAAGAGTCCGTCCGTGCCGCTGACCGCGCCGCCCACCGGCCGTCGCTCCAGGACCCCCTGCTCGACCTTGTGGGTGCTGAACACGAGGAGGCGGCGCTCGGCGACGGCCTTGCCCAGGGCCCCGGCGAGCTGGGTGCCCTTCTCGGGCCCCCGCTCGAGGACGTCGTCGGCGACCGCCTTGGCGACCTCGATGAGGTAGAGCTTGCGCACCGCGGGGTCGGCGAACCGCTCGTAGGCGTCACGCTCGACCAGCGCCACCACGTTGGCCGCCCCGACCCGGGTGCCGTCCTCGAGAGAGGTGGGGCCGGTGACGGCAAGCAGCTTCGAGAGGGCGGTCGGGTCGATCGCCATCGCCCCGTCGAGCCGTTCGCCGGTCTTGGCCTTCCAGTACCGCAGCAGCAGGGTGGCGCCGTCGGGGAAGTGCGGGCTGACCGTGGCGTTGCCGAAGAAGGCCCCTGGGGCAGCACCCTGGTAGTGGCCGGCATATCCCTCGCTCAGCCCCGTGAGCGGCACCTCGATGCCGGCGAAGTCGCCGCTGACGCCGTAGTGCTCGAAGGAGAGCCGCCCGCGATCTGCCCTCACCACGGCGTAGACGCCCGGGAGGCCCCCGGCTCCGCGGGCCTCGGCGTTGTTCTGGAAGGCGACCATGTAGCGGCGGGGCCCGTCGGCGCCGAGCATCGGCGGCAGGACGGTGACGGCCTCGTGCGCGGAGCGCAGCTGCCGGCTGAGGGCCTCGACCTGGTCGAGCAGGTCGGCACGGCCCCGGTCCACGGGCCCGACGCCGCTCACGGGCAGCGCTCGCACGTCGGCCAGCACGGCGTCGCTGGCCGAGGACGCCTGGCCGAGGGGGTGTACCGCCGCGGCAATCGGGCGCAGGTCGATGCCGCCCTTGGGGTTCTTCAGGTCCACGCCGACGAGTCCGTCACGGGCCGTGCCGACCGGGGGCAGGACGTCGTGGGCGATGCTGCTCACCGCGGCTGATGCGCCCCTGACCGTCTCGAACGGGCGTCCCAGCCACGGCACCGAGGCAGGCAGCCCCCAGAGGGGACCGTCGGTCAGGGACCGGGCCGCGTCGGCCTGCGTCTGCAGGTTCCGCAGCCGCTGGTCGACCTCGGCGGCAGGAGCGTCCTGGCGGACCATGGCCGCACGCAGCAGACCCACCTCCGCCTGCGCGTCAAGCAGGTGGCGGTGGGTCTGGAAAGCGCTGTACCCGAGAGCCAGGCCGTACAGCAGCAGGGCCGCGGCGACGGCATACGCGCTGAGGCGAATGCGGCGCCGACGACCCTGCAAGAAGCTGTATCAGGCTGCGGCGTGGGCGCTCTTGCGACGACGCGCAGCGACGATGAGTGCGCCACCGCCGAGGAGCAGCACGGCGCCGGCGCCGGCAGTCTTGGCCGCGTCGGTGCCGGTGAAGGCCAGTGAGCTCGGGCCAGCGGCGTTGGCGTGCGTACCAGCGGCGGCGGCGTTCGGCACCACGGTCAGCGCCACGGACTGGGCCAGGCCGGAGGTGTTCCCGGTGACCGTGAGGGCGTAGCGGCCCGACGCGACCTGGCCAACCGTGAAGCTGCCGGTGACGACACCATCCCCGTCGGCGCGGAACTGGCCGATCACCACGACGGTGCCGCCCTTGGTCATCGTGACGGTGACCATCTCGTTGGCGGCGTACCCGGTGGCCCGGAAGCTCACCGTCTGGCCCACGACAACGCGGCTGTCGCTCACCGAGACGGTGCACTGAGCGGCCGGGTAGCCACCCTGGCACGCGGCGCTCGCGGGCCCCGCAAGGCCAACGGCCGTGCCTGTGAGTGCCGCAGACAGACCGATGGTGGCCGCAGCCACCTTGAAAGCGCGCATGTGTTTCTCCCCTGCAAGAAAAGTCGACGGGATCGTTCCCGGGCAAAAAGTACCATATGGGCGGGCTGCTGGTGTTTCGTTTCACTGTCGGCGGGAGACGTGTGTTTCTGCGGCCATCACCCAGGGCACGAGCGTTTTCCGGGGCGCGTGCTCCGGCCGTTAGGATGAACGACGATTCCCTAGACCAATGTCCCGGATCTGGCGCCTGCCCGCGCGGGCCCGACCCGGCATACGAAAGCGATTTGCACAGTGGCATCGACCAACGACCTGAAGAACGGACTCGTGCTCAACCTCGAGGGCCAGCTGTGGTCCGTCGTGGAGTTCCAGCACGTCAAGCCCGGCAAGGGCCCGGCCTTCGTGCGCACCAAGCTCAAGAACGTGCTGTCGGGCAAGGTCGTCGACAAGACGTTCAACGCCGGAGTGAAGGTCGAGACCGCGAACGTCGACCGCCGCGACATGCAGTACCTGTACAAGGACGGCACCGACTTCGTCTTCATGGACGGTACGACCTACGACCAGATCCACATCCCCGAGGCGACGGTCGGCGACACGGCCAACTACCTCCTCGAGAACCAGACCGCCCAGGTCGCCACCCACGACGGCACCGTGCTCTACGTCGAGCTGCCGACGTCCGTGGTCCTCGAGATCACCTACACCGAGCCGGGCCTCCAGGGCGACCGCTCCACCGGAGGGACGAAGCCGGCGACGCTCGAGACCGGCGCGCAGATCCAGGTCCCGCTGTTCCTCGAGACCGGCACCAAGGTCAAGGTCGACACCCGCGACGGCTCGTACCTTGGCCGCGTGAGCTGACTTGTCCGCTCGCAGCAAAGCCCGCAAGCGCGCGATCGACCTGCTCTTCGAGGCCGAGCAGCGCGGGATCAACGCCCGCGACCTGCTCGCCGAGCGGCTGGCCAAGCCGGTCACGGAGGCGCCGCTGAACCAGTACACCGCCGACCTGGTCGAGGGCGTGGTGGAGCACTGGACCGACATCAACGAGCTGCTCTCGACCTACAGCCAGGGCTGGCCGCTCGAGCGGATGCCCAGCGTCGACCGGGCGATCCTGCGCCTGGGCGCCTTCGAGGTGCTCTACGGAGAGGGCGTGCCGGAGGGCGTGGCGATCGCTGAGGCCGTCGAGCTGGCGCAGAGCCTGAGCACCAACGACTCGCCGAAGTTCGTCAACGGACTGCTGGCGCGCCTCGCGGAGGTCAAGCCGACCCTGGCGTGAGCGCAGTGGCCAGCGGGCGACGGCGGGGCGCTGTGCGGGGCGGTCGGCAGGGCGGATAGAGTGCGGTCCGTTAGACATCCTTTAACGACCTGTCCTGTGAGGCAGGGAAGGAGGTCCTGACGCGTATGCGTCCTGACTCTGGTGTACCCGGCAGCGCTGTTCCCGTACCCGCCGCCTCCCGCGCAGTGATGAGCCCCGGTGACGTCTCCCGGGCCCTGCGCCGCATCGCCCACGAGATCCTCGAGCGGAACAAGGGCGCCGACAACCTCGTCGTGCTCGGCATCCCGACCCGCGGGGTCGACCTGGCCAATCGGCTGGTGGCCGTGATGAGCGAGGTGGAGGGCCGCCCCGTCCCGGTCGGCGCCCTCGACGTCACCATGCACCGCGACGACCTTCGGCGACAGCCGACCCGCTCGCCCATGCACACGGACATCCCGGCCGAGGGCATCGACGACAAGGTCGTGGTGCTCGTCGACGACGTCCTGTACTCCGGCCGGACGGTGCGTGCCGCCCTGGACGCCCTGTCCGACCTCGGCCGGCCCCGCGCGGTGCGCCTCGCGGTGCTCGTCGACCGGGGCCACCGCGACCTGCCGATCCGCGCCGACCACGTCGGCAAGAACCTGCCGACGTCGAGCACCGAGCGCGTCCAGGTCCGGCTCAGCGAGCACGACGGGGTCGACGACGAGGTCCGCATCTCTGGAGGGGAGCGCCGATGAGCGCCATCTCGAGCACCGCAAAGCCGTCGTCGACGCAGACCCGTCGGCACCTGCTCTCGGTGCACGACCTCTCGACCGCGCAGATCCGCGAGATCCTCGAGACCGCGGCTGAGATGCACACGGTCCAGCACCGCGAGGTCAAGAAGCTGCCGACCCTGAGGGGTCGCACCGTGGTCAACCTCTTCTTCGAGGACTCCACCCGCACGCGCAGCTCCTTCGAGATCGCCGGCAAGTGGCTCTCGGCGGATGTCATCAACATCTCGGGCAAGGGCTCGTCGACCTCCAAGGGGGAGTCGCTGCGGGACACGGCGCTGACCGTCGCCGCCATGGGCGTCGACGCGCTCGTCATCCGGCACGGCGCGAGCGGCGCCGCCCAGCAGGTCAGCCAGTGGGTCGACGCGCACATCATCAATGCGGGGGACGGCACCCACGAGCACCCCACCCAGGCCCTGCTCGACGCGTACACGATGCAGCAGCGGCTCGGTGATCTTGCCGGCCGGCACGTCGTGATCGTGGGGGACCTGACCCACTCGCGGGTGGTGCGCTCCAACCTCATCTGCCTGGGCAAGCTCGGGGCGCGCGTCACCCTCGTGGCGCCGCCGACGCTGATGCCGGCGGGGATCGCGGCCTGGGCGGAGGCCGATGGCTTCGCCCTCTCGCACGACCTCGACGAGGTGCTGCCGACCGCGGACGCCGTGATGATGCTGCGGGTGCAGCGCGAGCGGATGAGCGGCGGCTTCTTCCCCACCGCCCGCGAGTACACCGTCGGCTACGGCCTGACCCGACAGCGCCTGGACGCCCTCGTCGACGCCAACCCGAACGCCGTCATCTGCCACCCCGGGCCCATGAACCGCGGGCTCGAGATCGGTGCTGACGCCGCGGACGCGGCCCAGTCGCTCATCCTCGAGCAGGTCTCCGCGGGAGTGGCCGTGCGGATGTCGGTCCTATACCACCTGCTCGCAGGAGAAGGGAGCTCCCAGTGAGCGCGCTGCTGATCACCGGGGCGGACCTCGCAGGCAGCGGCCGCCAGGACCTCCTCATCGAGGACGGGGTGATCACCGAGGTCGGCGCCCTGCGCTCGGCCAGGGGCGCCGACGTCCTCGACGCCGACGGGCTCGTGGCGCTTCCCGGCCTGGTCGATCTCCACACGCACCTGCGCGAGCCCGGCCGTGAGGACGCCGAGACCATCGCCTCCGGCTCCGCCGCCGCCGCGGTGGGCGGCTTCACCGCGGTGCTGGCGATGGCCAACACCACCCCTGTCACCGACACGGCCGAGGCCGCCGAGCGAGTCCTCGACCTGGGCCGTGCGGCGGGCCTCGTCGACGTCCAGCCCGTGGGGGCGGTCAGCAAGGCCCTGGCCGGCGAGGAGCTCGCCGAGCTCGGGCTCATGGCCCGGTCGCGGGCGCGGGTCCGGGTCTTCTCCGACGACGGCAGGTGCGTGAGCGACTCCCGGCTCATGCGCCGCGCGCTGGAGTACGTCCGTGCCTTCGGGGGCGTCGTCTCCCAGCACGCCCAGGACCCGCACCTGGCGGGCCCCGCTGCCTGCTGCCACGAGGGCGAGCTGTCGGGGCGGCTGGGCCTGCCCGGGTGGCCGGGCATCGCCGAGGAGACCATCGTCGCCAGGGACGTCATGCTGGCGCGGCACACGGGCTCCCGGGTGCACATCGCCCACGTCTCCACCGGCGGCAGCGTGGAGGTCATCCGCTGGGCCAAGCAGCAGGGCATCGCGGTCACCGCCGAGGTGACCCCGCACCACCTGGTCCTCACCACCGACCTGGTCGCGGGCTACGACCCCACGTTCAAGGTGAACCCGCCGCTGCGGCCCCGCGAGGACGCCGAGGCCCTGCGCGCGGCGCTGGCGGACGGCACCATCGACGCGGTGGCCACCGACCACGCGCCGCATGCCCGCCACGACAAGGAGCAC
>DASULG010000288.1:0-2588 GCA_036278335.1 Pedococcus sp. | reverse complement strand
CCACGAAGTCGAAGCGGCTGACGAGGTCGTGAGCGCTGAGCAGCCCGCGAAGCGCAGAACCGCAAGGCCGCCAACAAGTGACCGCGTCCTTTTCGATGCCGCCGCGATTGGTGTGAAAGTCATCTGCCGCTGGCGACCAGGTGTTCACGCGAGCGAGCCGACGCGGCGTGGTTTTCGCCCCCGCCTGCAGTCCCTGAGGGTCCCCTGACGTGCCTAGACGGTCGGCCCGGTCCCTGTCACTTCCCATGCACGGAAGAGGTCAACTCATGGGCCACGGCGACATGACCTGTGGCGACACGTTCGAACCCTCACGCGGCAGCGACCACCACACCACTCACGTCCGGAGGGCCGGGCCAGGCTCCTAGCCGAGTCGAGCGCTAGGACGTGTTTCAGGTTCCGAGCTAGTCCTCGAGCAGCGCGATGATCGGCCAGACACCCCTTTGGCCAGTTCGAGATGACGGTGTAAATGATCGATGACCTGGGTTGGTGCGCGCTGGTGAACGACACGCCTGCGTCGTGGCCCTCGAGCCAGACGCCGTCGCCGGCGGCGTGGAGGTGGAACCCCAGGCCGTAGCGCCGGGACTCCTGCGGCCAGTCGCTGCGCGGTCGCACCCTCTCGGCGACCCGCTCCGGCGCGACGATCCGTCCGGCGAAGGGCGCATCCCAGGAAGCAGACCCACCGGCCGCGGCTGTGGGTCCGTGACCTTCGACCGTCCGTGTCGGCTAATTGACCCGTCGGCCCTCGACGGTCGGCAGAATGGACGGTTAGTCACGGCGAGCGGGGTGGCTCCTGAACTGCCGGGTCACCAAGGGGTGACGAAGGCGGGTATGCCGGGTGGAACCCGGCATACCCGCCTCTTGCGGGGTCAGCCGGTCCAGCACGACTTGCTGGACGCCGTGTTGGTCACGTTGGTGTAGTTCCAGGTGTAGCGGGTCGTGCGGTCGCCGCGGTCGTAGACGTAGCTCTTGACGGCGTAGGCGTAGCCCGGTGTCGCGGCGAACTGGTAGTAGGAGGTCCCACGGTTGCCGTAGGTGGCCCAGTGCGCGTTGGGCACCGGAGTGCCGGGGCGACCGGCGTAGTCCGTGATCGTGTAGGCCCACCAGCCGCTCTGGGCGACGCGCTGCCACGTGGAGGAGTAGCGGTCCCACCGGTACAGCTCGGCCCTGGTGTCGAGCTCGACACCGGCCAGCGTGCTGCGGGTGTAGTCGGGCGAGGGTGCATAGGCGTAGACCCGGTTGTAGCCGCAGGCGAGCCCTGCCCGCATCACGGTGACATCGGCGTGCGCCGGCGCTGACGTGGCCACCACGGCGGCGGTCACGGCCGCCACCGCGGCTCCGGTGGCAAGCAGCCGCTGGCGGCCTCGCGCGGTGGGGGAGTCAAGGGCGACGGTGTTCCCGGAGGTGTTGCTCGGTGCCGGGGGCGGCCCGGGAACGGTGCGGGCGAAGACGTTGCGGACGCTCTTGGCGAGACGGTGGGAGGTCGACATAGCAGTGGCCTTTCTGTGTTTGGTGCGACCCCTGTGGTCGCTTGCCGACAACTGTGGCCGCCCCACCCAGCCGCCGATACGACCCCAAGGTGGCGAAGAACCCCACCCGACATCCGAGTTCACCACGCGCGCGCGAGCGGTTGCCAGCCGATGCCGCAGCAGCGTGCTGTGGAAGGCCCGGAGGCCGCGCTCGGAGCCGCTGTGCACGACGACGTCATCCGGATCCGCTTGGCGCATTGGGACGCTCACGTCAACCCTGCTCACCAACCCGACCACGCAGCCAGAGCCATCCTGGCCACACGACGTCTGGGCACCATGGACACGGTGCGGGCGGGGCGTTTCTTCACCAGCTCAAGCGCGGCAGCCCGCAGGGTTCCGGGCGATTCTGGGCTTCGGCTCGCCCTTCCAGCGCTCTAGTTCCCGCACACGAACACCCAGAGAAAGGGGCTCAGCACAACCTGACTTCACTAGTAGCCGTCGGCGCAGCCGCAGGTAATGGGCCTCCTGCGTTCCCGCGTGTTGTTCAGCTCCCGAGGGCCGTCGGGTTGATGGTCCTGCCGCACCGGTTGCACGTGACGGTCACGCTGCCCGTGGGCTCCAGCTTGTGGTTGTACCGGTGACCCTCGATGAGGCAGAGCAGTCGCTTCATTCGCCCTGGGCAGACTGACCTCGATCGAGTCTGAGATCCTCAACTCGGCCGCAGACGCGGCCTGAGAACCACCCACCACAAGTGTCAACCAGAACCTCGGGCGGTCCCGACCATCAAAGATTCTGGTCGCGAGAACCCCCGTTTCATCGCCTGCACCGCCTGACTCAGGCAACACATGCACAGGTCACGATTCGGGGGTCTCATGGAGGCAAGGCGCTGTATGCGGCCCACCGCTGGGTAGGGTCAGCGACAGTCAGACGTCGGTCGACCACGTCCACTACCCCCAAGGAGTACCCCGGTGACCACCTCACGCATCCGCCGCGCCAGCGCCTTCGCTGCCGCCGCGCTCATGTCCACCCTGACCCTTGCGGCGTGCGGTTCCGGTGACGGGGACACCCCCGCTGCCACGAACTCGAGCGGTGTCACGACGATCACAGAAGGCAAGCTCAAGG
>DASULG010000287.1:0-13183 GCA_036278335.1 Pedococcus sp. | reverse complement strand
CAGCTCGCGCTCCTGGGCCGCCCAACGCGCCCAGAACGCCTCGTATGCCGGGTCGCGGGCTATCGCGCGCGCGTGCCGCACCCGTTCCTCAGCGTCGACCCACACGAGGGCCGACAGCGCATCGCCGACCGGCCGCGCTGGCACACCCGGCCAGAGCCACACGGATGAACCCCTGGTGACCGCTGACGCGCTGGCAGTGCTGCGCGCCGCCGGTCGCGGGTGACGGCACGCCCGGCTGTCGGCTATAGCAGCCTTGCCAACCGCGCCTTCCGGCTGTTCTCGCGGACGACCCAGGCGACATCGGGATCGGGGAACGAGGCCAGGGCCCGGAACCGCGGCAGCCCGTGGACCGGGTCGGCGGCGACGGCGACGCTCCAGCAGTAGCCGAGGCCCTTGCGGAGGACCCGGACGTCCTCGTCGCGTCGGGTCTCCAGCGGCAGCGCTGCGAGCGCCCGGGTTGCCCGGTCGCAGACGTCGACTGCGGCCGAGGCGGCGTCGGGGCTCCGAAGCAGCCGCGGCTCGCACAGGCCCGCGGCCGCGGCACGCTGGACCAGCGGGTTCTCGTCGGCTGCCCACTCGGCGGCGAGGTCCAGCAGGCGCGGCAGGTCGCGGTCGCCCAGACGCTGGAGCGCCATCGCCACGGCCTCCCGCACCCGCCAGCGCGGGTCGCCCGCGTGCGAGCGCAGACGCTGGACCACGGTGTCTGCCTGCCGCTCGGCCAGCAGCCTGCCGAGTCCCACGACCCCGCAGAAGAGGAGGTACTCGTCGTCGGTCGCGACGAGGGCGTCCAGGCACTCGGGGCTGGCCTCGTCGGCCACTGCCTGGGCGAGCTCGATGTTGCCGCGAGGGCCGGGCAGCCCTGAGTGGTCGGTCAGGTAGCCGGGCCACTCCTCCTCGGCGAGGGTGCGAAGCACGGCCCGGTAGTCGTCGACGCGCGTCACGACCTCAGGCTATGGCGCCAGACTCCCGACGACCGGACGCGAGTCCATCGCCGGGTCACACGGAGGAAACACCAGCCCGCCATAATCAGGCCATGGAACCGGCAGAGATGATGGCCGCGGTGACCGCCTCGATGAGGGAGCGCACCGGTCGCAGCCTCGAGGAGTGGGTCGAGGAGGTCCACCGGGCCGGTCTCGACCCGCTCGACCAGAAGGCGGTGCGGTCCTGGCTCAAGGACGTTCACGGTGTGCCGCAGAACTCCCAGTGGGCGATCGCCGATGCGGCGGCGCGCAACGCGGGATGGGTGCGACCCGACCCGGACGCCTACACCGATGCCCTGTATGCCGGCGCCAAGGCGAACCTGCGCCCGGTCCACGACGCGATCATCGCCCTCGCCGAGGGCCTGGGCGAGGATGCCCACCGCGAGGGCCGAAGCAGCTACATACCAGTGGTCCGCAGGACGCAGTTCGTCGCCGTCGCGCCCGGGCCGCGCAACACGGTGAGGGTCGGCTTCCGCTTCCGGACGGCCCCGCCGGAGGACGAGCGGCTCTCCCCTGCCACGGGTTTCGCGCAGGCGACCCACTGGCTGCACCTGCCCGCGGACGCCGACGAGGACGACCTGCGCTCGCTCGAGCCGCTCCTCGAGGCGGCCTACGAGCAGAACGCCTGAGCGTGCCAGGCGCGGACGGTCCGCTGCCCCGCACGACGGCACTGGCTCCGCGCGCGGCCCGCTGGTCCCGCCGCGAGATCCGGTCGCGGCTGCTGCGCCTGTGGCACCGGTCCTACTTCATCCTCCAGTGCGGCGTGGGGGCGGCGGCCGCCTGGTGGGTGGCGGGCAGCGTGCTGAACCACCCCCAGCCGTTCTTCGCGCCCGTCACGGCCATGGTCTGTCTCGGCCTGTCCTACGGGCAGCGGCTGCGGCGCGTGGCCGATGTGATGCTCGGTGTGGCCATCGGGGTGTTCGTCGGCGACGTGTTCATCCACTACTTCGGCTCCGGCGTCTGGCAGATCGTTCTGGTGGCGGTCATCGCGATGGGCGTGGCCACCCTGTCCGGCGCCCGGCTCATGCTGACCACGCAGGCCGGGCTCCAGGCCGTCATCGTCACCACCCTCGTCGCCCAACCGGGACAGGCGTTCTCCCGCTGGATCGACGCCGTGGTGGGCGGGTCTATCGCGCTGGTGCTCACCCTGGTGGCCCCTGCAGCCCCCATCCGCCGGCCCCGTCAGCGGGCGGCCGCCGTCGTGCACGAGCTCTCGGAGATGCTGCGCGACACCGTCACCGCCCTGCGCGAGGGCGATGCGGAGCTGGCCTCGAGCACCCTGGCCCGCGCCCGGGCGTCGGAGGGCATGCTGCGCGACCTGCGTGACGCCTCGGAGGAGGGCATGGCCGTCGTCCGCCTCTCCCCCCTGCGCAGGCGCCACCTGCCGTCGGTGCAGGTCATCGCGGGCCTGCTCGAGCCGCTGGACCGCGCCATCCGCAACCTGCGGGTCCTCATCCGCCGTGCTGCGATCGCGACGTGGCGCGGCGAACGCGTGCCGGCGGCATACCTGGGCCTGCTGTCCAGCCTGGCCGAGGTGACCGACGAGATCGCGGGCGAGCTGCAGGAGCGGCGCCTCCCCACCGGTTCGCGGCGTGGCCTGTCGGCCATCGCGGAGGTGAGCGCGGTGATCGACCCCTCGGCAGGGCTCTCCAGCGAGGTCATGCGCGCCCAGATCCGCTCGATGGTCGTCGACCTCCTCATGCTCACCGGGCTGCCCTACGAGGAGGCGCGGGAGTTCGTGCCGGAGTCCATGGGCGGGGAGGAGCCCGAGGACCCCGACGAGGAGCTGCGCGAGCTCTGAGGAAGACTGGCGCACGATGACCACCGCCCGGCACCACCTGCCGCCCCTGTGGGTGATGGGGCTCGGCCTCGTCGCCGTCGCCGCCAACCTGCGCACCGTCATGGCCAGCGTCCCCCCGCTGGTCCAGACGATCGCCCTGGACCTCGGCGTCTCCAACGCTGCCATGGGGGCGCTCACGACGCTGCCGGTGCTGTGCATGGGGGTCTTCGCCCCCGTCGCCCAGCGGCTCTCGGCGCGCATCGGGGCGGCGGGTGCCGTCGAGGTGGCCGCCGCCTGCCTCGCCCTGGGCACCGGGCTGCGCCTGTTCGGGGGGTACGTGTGGCCGCTGTATGCCGGGACCTTCCTTGCCGGTGTGGGGATCGCCGTGGGCGGGACCCTGCTGCCCGGCCTGGTCAAGGAGCTCTTCCCGCCGCACCGCTCCGGCCTCGTGACCGGGCTGTACATGTTCGCCATGATGGGCGGGGCCACCGCCTCATCGGCCCTGGCCGTGCCGCTGATGCAGGCGCTGGGCAGCTGGCAGGGGTCGCTGGCCTCGTGGGCCCTGCTGGGCATCGTCGGACTGGCCGCGTGGTACCCGGTGGCCCGAGGGGCTGGGCGCTTCCGCGCCGCCAGCCCCCCTGTTGACATCGACCACCGCCTCCCCTGGCGGCATGCCACGGCCTGGCTCATCGCCGCGTACCTCTCCATCCAGTCGTGGCAGTTCTACTCCTCCCTCGCCTGGCTGGCCCCCACCTACGTCGCGCAGGGCTGGAACCCCACCCACGCGGGCTACCTGCTGTCGGTCTTCTCCTTCGCCCAGGTCGTCTCGGGCCTGCTCGGCCCCGCGCTGACCGACCGGGTCCACGACCACCGGCTACTTCTGCTCATCGCCGGCTTCCTCGGTCTGGTGGGTCAGCTCGGCCTGTGGCTGGCACCCGCAGCGGCGCCCTGGCTGTGGGCGGTCGTCCTCGGCCTGGGCCAGGGGGCGGCCTTCTCGCTCGCCCTGGTCCTGGTCGTCGACTACGGCGCCACCCCGTCGGGCAGCGGCCGCCTGGCCGGCATGGCGTTCTTCATGAGCTACACGGTGGCCTCGCTGGGCCCCACCACGATGGGGGCGCTGCGCGACGCGACCGGCAGCTTCACCGCCGTGTGGATGTCGCTGGCCCTGCTCATGCTGGTGCAGCTGGGGCTGGTCTGGTCGCTGCGGCCGGGGCTGCGCCAGGTGGCCTGAGCGGCTCGGCGACGCGGCGACGCGGCGCTCAGTCGGGCTCGACGTCCGGGCTCTGCGCCGACGGCCCGAGCGCCTGGACCAGCGCCGCAAGGCGGCTCGCCTCCGCGCGCCCGAAGGGGCCGTCGGCCTTCTGGACCGCCATCACGGCGAGGGTGTCGGTGTCCTCGAGCTCGAGGGTGACCCACGGGTCGCCCCCGGCGAAGCGGACGTCGACGACACTGCGCCACCCGATGGTGCGGGTGGTGAACAGGTTGCGGACCGTCAGGCCCTCGCGGGTCGGGATGGCACGGATGGTCGCGTACCGCCACAGCAGGCCGGCGATCGCCAGCCCCACACCCAGGAAGAACAGGCGGTCGCCCACGCGCCACTGCCCGCCGGCCTCCGAGCCCGGCAGCAGCACGGCGATCAGGCCGAAGACGGCGACGGTCAGTGCGGCGAAGACTCCCGAGACGGCCCGCCCCCGCCGGGGCCGGAACGTCGCGAACGCCGCCTGCGGCTCGGGCCCCGGGTGTCCGGGGTGTCCTGGGTGTCCCTGCGCCACGGGTCAGAGCCGGCAGGCGGCGATGTCGGTGACGAGGATCGCCCGGGCCCCGAGGTCGTACAGCTGGTCCATGATCGCGTTGGTCCCGTGCCTCGGGACCATGGCGCGCACGGCGCACCAGTCCTTGTTCTGCAGCGGCGACACCGTCGGGGACTCCAGACCGGGCGTGATCGCACAGGCGTCGTCGACCAGCCCGGCGGGCACGTCGTAGTCCAGCATCACGTAGTGGCGGGCCGTGATGACGCCGGTGAGCCGGCGGCGCAGGACCTCTACCGAGGCCGTCTCGTGGCTGCCCTCGCGACGGATCAGCACTGCCTCGCTGCGCAGGATCGGGTCGCCGAAGACCTCGAGTCCCTGGTTGCGCAGCGTCGCGCCGGTCTCGACGACGTCGGCGATGACATCGGCGACCCCCAGGGTGATCGCCGTCTCGACCGCGCCGTCGAGGCGCACGACCTGGGCCGAGATGCCCTGGTCGGCCAGGTGTTTCTCGACGAGGCCGGCGTAGCTGGTGGCAACCCGGTGTCCCGAGATCTCGGCGACCGACGCGCACTCCCCCGGCCGCGCGGCATACCGGAAGGTCGAGGCGCCGAAGCCGAGCGGCATGACCTCGATCGCGGCGCTGCCCGAGTCGAGGAGCAGGTCGCGGCCGGTGATCCCGCAGTCGACCGTTCCGGAGCCGACGTAGACCGCGATGTCCCGCGGGCGCAGGTAGAAGAACTCGACCTCGTTCTCGGGGTCGACGATCACGAGCTCCTTGGAGTCGCGGCGGACTCGGTAGCCCGCCTCGCGCAGCATCTCGGCGGAGGCCTCAGCGAGGGAGCCCTTGTTGGGCACGGCAATTCGCAGCATGTGGGGTGTTTCCTACAGGTGGGCGTAGACGTCGTCGAGGGTGATGTCGCAGGCCTGCATCAGGACCTGCAGGTGGTAGAGCAGCTGGCTGATCTCCTCCGCGGCGCGGTCCTTGCCCTCGTGCTCGGCGGCCATCCACACCTCGGCGGCCTCCTCGACGATCTTCTTGCCGATGGCATGCACGCCGGCGTCCACCGCGGCCACGGTGCCCGACCCGTCCGGTCGGGTGGCCACCTTCACCGTCAGCTCGGCGTACAGGTCGTCGAAAGTCTTCACGGCACAAGGGTACGGGGCGCTTGGGGGGCCAGCGTCACCGCCGTGGCCACCGCAGCCATGGCGGCCTCGTGGCCCTTGTCCTCGCTCGAGCCCGGCAGGCCGGCACGGTCCAGGGCCTGCGCGTCGTCGTCGCAGGTCAGCACTCCGAACCCGATCGGCACTCCGGTGCGGGTGCTGACATCGGTCAGGCCGTGGGTCACCCCGGAGCACACGTACTCGAAGTGGGGGGTGCCGCCGCGGATGACGACGCCGAGCGCCACGAGCGCGTCGTATGCCGGCGCCAGCCGCGCGCAGGCAACGCTCAGCTCGACGGTGCCGGGCACGCGGACGAGGGGCGCGTCGACGACGCCCGCCTCCGTGAGCGCGCGCTGCGCGCCGGCGATGAGTCCGTCCATCACCACGGTGTGCCAGGAGGCCGCGACGACGGCCACCCGCAGGCGGGAGCCGTCGGGCGTGACGACGGGGGCACCCTTGCCGCTCACGCGGTGGCCCCAGAGTCCTCGGCCCCGAGCATGAGGTTGTGCCCCATGCGGTCGCGCTTGGTCCTGAGGTAGCCCGCGTTCGTGGCCACGGGGGCGATGCTGATGCGCTCGACGGCCACCACGTCGATCCCGTGCTCACGCATGGCCTTGACCTTCAGGGGGTTGTTGGTCAGCAGCCGGACGCTGGTGATGCCGAGATCGGTCAGGATCGCGGCCCCCGCGGCATACTCGCGGGCGTCGATGGGCAGGCCGAGCTCCACCTGGGCGTCGACCGTGTCGAAGCCGCGGTCCTGCAGGGCATACGCCTGGAGCTTGGCCAGCAGTCCCACCCCGCGGCCCTCGTGGCCGCGCAGGTAGACGACCACACCGCCCTCCGCCGCCACCCGCTGCAGGGACCGGTGCAGCTGGGGGCCGCAGTCGCAGCGCTGCGAGCCCAGGACGTCGCCCGTGAGGCACTCGGAGTGCAGCCGCACCAGGGGCGTGCGCCCCTGCGGTCCCCGCGGGCTGACCAGCGCCAGGTGCTCGTCGCCGGTGATGACGTCCCGGTAGCCGGTGACCGCGAACGTGCCGTGCTCGGTGGGCAGGGTGGTCTCGGCGAGCCGGACCACGCGGTCGTGGCGCTGCCGCCAGGCGACCAGCGCGGCGATGGTGATGACCGGCAGGTCGTGGGTCTCGCCGGTGGCCAGCACCTGCGGGAGCCGCATCATCGTGCCGTCGTCGTTGACCAGCTCGCCGATCGCGCCGACGGGCGCCAGCCCCGCGAGCCGGCACAGGTCCACAGCGGCCTCGGTGTGCCCCGGCCGGACCAGGACACCGCCCTCCTTGGCCCGCAGCGGCACCACGTGGCCCGGTCGGATCAGGCTCTCCGGCGTGGCCTCGGGGTCGGCGAGCCGGCGGACCGTGTGGGCGCGGTCAGCCGCGGAGATCCCCGTGGTGATGCCGTCAGCGGCGTCGACGGTGACGGTGTACGCGGTGCGCAGCGGGTCACGGTTCTCGGTCACCATGAGGGGCAGCCGGAGACGGTCGGCGACCGCCTCGGGCATGGGCGCGCAGATGTAGCCGGAGGAGTGCCGGATGGTCCACGCCATCCACTCGTCGGCGAGGGTCTCGGCGGCGAGGATGACGTCGCCCTCGTTCTCGCGGTCCTCGTCATCGGTGACCAGCACCGGGCGCCCGGCGCGCAGGGCCTCCAGCGCCTCCTCGATGGTCGACAGGCGGCTCATGCCGGCGCCTCCTCCAGCTCGCGGTCGGGCTCCCGCTCGATCTGCGAGGCGCGGACCCAGACGAAGAAGCCGTAGATGACCAGCCCGCCGTAGACCATGAACAGGATGGCCGTCGGGTAGTAGTGCGAGTGCCAGAGGAGCGGCACGCCGACGAGGTCGACGGCGATCCACGCCAGCCAGAACTCGTTCCAGCCGCGGGCCATGGCGTACGTCGCCAACATGGAGCCGACGAAGATCCAGGCGTCGCACCAGTAGTACCAGCGCGGCGCAGGCCAGCCCGCCCCCACGACGGAGAAGACCCACTGCATGAGCACGACGGCAGCGGCCGAGGCGAGCAGGTATGCCGTGCGCTCGCCGGCCGTGGCCCAGCGCGGCGTGATCGCGTGGCCGCTGCTGTCGTGGCGGGCCTTCCGGTGCTCGTTCCAGCGCCACCACCCGTACACGCTGGTGATGATGAAGAACACCTGGCGCCCCGCCTGACCGAACAGCGGCTGTTGGGCCTGGGCGTCGAAGGTCGCGGCGATGAACACCGTGAACAGCAGCACGTTGCCGACGATGCCGACCGGCCAGGCCCACACGCGACGGCGCAGGCCGCCGATGGCGGAGGCGAAGCCGAAGGCGTTGCCGATGATCTCCCGCCAGGTGATGGCATGGCCGCCGATGGTCAGCTGTGCCTCGTAGAGCCACTTGAGGATGTTCATCCGGGATCCTTTGCGGTGGGGGCGCTCATCAGGCGCTCGACGTACTTGGCCAGGACATCGACCTCGAGGTTGACGAGGTCGCCAACCCCCTTGTGTCCCAGCGTGGTCAGGTCCAGCGTGGTGGGAATCAGCGAGACGGTGAAGCTGGTGTCGTCGACGGAGGCGACGGTGAGGCTGACGCCGTCGACCGTGATGGAGCCCTTCTCGACGACGTAGCGGGCGAGCCCGGCTGGGAGGCTGAGGCGCACGATCTCCCACCGGTCACCGGGCACCCGCTCGAGGATCTGGGCGGTCCCGTCCACGTGCCCCTGTACGACGTGGCCGCCGAACCGGCCACCGGCCGCCAGGGCCCGCTCGAGGTTGACCCGGTCCCCCGCCCTCAGCGACCCGAGGCTGGAACGGCTCAGCGTCTCTGCCATGACGTCGACAATGAACTCGCCGTCGGCGTGCTCCACGACCGTCAGGCAGACGCCGTTGACCGCGATCGACGCCCCGTGGGTGGCGTCACTGGTGACCAGCGGTCCGCGCACGGTCAGCCGAGCGGAGTCCGTGCCGCGATCCAGCCTCGCGATCGTGCCCAGCTCCTCGACGATGCCGGTGAACATCAGGGCTCCTCCCTGACGGTGGCGGTGATGCGCACGTCCTGCCCGATGAGGGTGATGTCGGTGGGGTGCAGCCGCAGGGCCTCGTTGACGGTCGTGATGCCCAGGTCGGTCACCGCCTGGCGCCCCCGGCCCAGGAACACGGGCGCGACGTAGGCCACCACCTCGTCGACCAGGCCAGCGCTCAGGAACGCGGCGGCCACGGTCGGGCCGCCCTCGACCCACAGCCGGTGCACCTCCGCCTCGGCCACGGCCGCCAGCACCGTCTTGGGGTCGCGCGTGCGCAGGTGCCAGGTGGGGGCCGCGTCGTCGAGGACCCGGGCCGTGGCGGGCAGGTCCCGCTCGCCCATGACCACGCGCAGCGGCTGCTGGGGGTAGAGGCTGCCGTCGGGCTGGCGTGCGGTCAGCTGCGGGTCGTCGATGAGCGCGGTACCCGTGCCGACGAGGATCGCCCCGCACTGGGAGCGGAGCCGGTGGACGTCGGCGCGGGCCGCCTCGCCGGTGATCCACTGGCTCGTGCCGTCGGCGGCGGCGCTGCGGCCGTCGAGGGTGGCGGCCAGCTTCCAGGTCACCCAGGGGCGTCCGGTGGTGACCAGGTGTGCCCAGGACCGGTTGAGCGCGCCCGCCTCGTCTGCCAGGAGGCCGCCCTCCACCGCGACGCCGTCCGCCCGGAGGGCGTCGGCGCCTCCGGACGCGTGCAGGTTGGGGTCGCTCTGGGCGTAGACCACGCGCGCCAGCCCCGCGGCATACAGCGCACTGCTGCACGGCTGGGTGCGGCCGGTGTGGTTGCAGGGCTCGAGGGTGACGTAGGCCGTTCCGCCCCGAGCGGCCTCGCCGGCCTGGGCCAGGGCATCGACCTCGGCGTGGGCGGTCCCCGCCCCGCGGTGCCAGCCCTCGCCGACGACCTGCCCGAGCCGGTCCGTGATGACGCAGCCCACGCGGGGGTTGGCGTCGGCGGCCGGGCCGCGCGTGGCGAGCTCCAGCGCACGACGCATCAGGGCGACGTCCATCGCCTGCTGCTCGCTGCTCGTCATGTCCTGCCCTCGTGCTCTAGACGGTTGCCGTCGAGCTCCGGGGGACGTGCAGATCGGGTGGAGGGTGGACGCGGCCGACCCTGTCGACCACGAGACCACTCCGGTCCCGCTCAGTTCGTGCTGCCTACCATCCGGACTTTCACCGTCGGTCCTGGAGTTCCACCAGGTCAACCGGCCGCTGGATGCGGTCGGGTCGCGGACTGTCACCGCCGGTTCGGAGTTGCACCGACCCCGGAGCACGTGCATCAAGTATGGCACCCCGTCGGATCCCGACGGACGCGGCGTCCGGGTGATGGTCCTCACGCCGCACCGCGGGCCGGGCGGCCAGTGCTGGTGGGGCGGCTGCTCCAGTGCTTGTCAGGCGGCCTCGCCAGTGCTGGTGGGGCGGCTGCGTTAGTGCTGGTGGCGCGCGGCCAGGGCGCGCAGCTCCTCCACGGCGGCGGCCGCGTCCTCCGCGCCATAGACCGCGGAGCCGGCGACGAAGACATCAGCCCCGGCCTGCGCGCACTGCTCGATGGTCTGCGCCGAGACGCCTCCGTCTACCTGCACCCAGATCTCACCGCCGTGGCGTCGCACGGCCTCGCGGACCTGCGCCACCTTGGGCATCTGGTCGGCCATGAACGACTGCCCGCCGAAGCCGGGCTCGACGGTCATGACGAGCACCATGTCGAGCTCGGGAAGCAGCCCCTCGTAGGGCGCGAACTCCGTCTTGGGCTTGATGGCCATGCCCGCACGGGCTCCCGTGGCGCGCAGGTCCCGGGCGATCGCCCGCGGGTCCCGGGCGGCCTCGATGTGGAAGGTCACCGAGCGGCTCCCCGCCTCGGCGTACTGCGGTGCCCAGCGGTCCGGGTCCTCGATCATGAGGTGGCAGTCCAGCGGGATCGGGCTGACCCTGGCCAGGGCCTCGACGACAGGCAGTCCCAGCGTCAGGTTGGGGACGAAGTGGCCGTCCATGACGTCGACGTGGGCCCAGTCGGCGTTGCTGATGCGCTTGAGCTCGGACTCGAGGTTGGCGAAGTCGGCGGAGAGGATGCTGGGCGAGATCTGCACGGGGCACACCCTAGGCGACCCGATGTCAGACCTCGTCAGCCGAGCGCCTGCCCGAGGTCCTTCTGCAGGTCTGCAGGGTCCTCCAGGCCGATCGAGAGCCGGAGGATGTCGGCGCTGGGGCGGGCAGCGAGCGCGACGGGCCGGTGGGTGAGCGCGGCCGGGTGCTGGATGAGGGAGTCGACGCCGCCGAGCGACACCGCGTGCGTGAACAGCTCGACCCGCTCGGCCACCTGTGCCGCCTGCGCGTGGCCCCCGCTGAGCTGGATCGCGAGCATCGCTCCCGGGCCCCGCATCTGCCGGCCCACGAGCCCGGCCGGGTCGCCCTCGGCTGTGCCCGGGTAGAACACGCGCCGCACCGCGGGGTGCTCCAGGAGCCAGGTGGCGATCTTCTCCGCCGACGCCTGCTGCGCGCGCACCCGCACCGGAAGGGTGGGCAGCCCGCGGTGCAGCAGGTAGGCGGCCATCGGGTGCAGGATGCCCCCGGTCACCGCGCGGACCCGGCGCAGGGCCGCCGCCCACGACGCGGCGCCGGCCACGATGCCTCCGACCGCGTCCCCGTGGCCGCCGAGGTACTTGGTGGCGCTGTGCAGGACCAGCGCCGCGCCGTGGTCCGCCGGGTTCTGCAGCACCGGCGTCGCGAACGTGTTGTCGACCAGCACCGGGCGCCCCTGAGCCGCGGCCACGACGGCCGCGATGTCGACCAGCTCGAGGGTCGGGTTGGCCGGTGTCTCGAGCACGACGAGGCAGGTGTCCTCGCGCACCGCGCCGGCCACCTCGGCGGGAGCGCAGAAGGTGGTCTCGACGCCGAGCAGACCCGACGCCAGGAGGTGGTCGCTCCCGCCGTAGAGCGGCCGGACGGCCACGACGTGCGCCGCGCGCGATCCGCTGGTCTCACGGTGCCGGGTTGCGGCCGCCAGGACCGAGGCCGTCATGGCCGCCATCCCGGAGGAGAAGGCGACCGCCTCAGGCGTGTGCTCGAGGGCGGCGAGGGCGGTCTCGAAACGCGCCACGGTGGGGTTCCAGAGCCGGGCGTAGACGTTGCCGCCGTCGGTCGGGTGACCGCCGCACGCCATGGACTCGTAGGAGGAGCCACCGCTGTCCACGCCGGGCAGCGGGTTCGTCGAGGACAGGTCCAGCGGCGGCGCGTGCACGCCCAGCGCGGCCAGGTCATCACGGCCGGCGTGGACAGCGAGGGAGTCGGGGGCGAGATCGTCGCTCATGACTGGATGCTCGTGCTTTCCGCGCACCTGCTCAAGAAGTGCCGAAGAATCTGGCACTTCCTCCCGCGATCCTGAAGTTTCCTGCAGACTCAAGGGGTGGCGGGTGTCCCTGCGCCGAAGAAACCTCGGCCCTCAGCTCTTGACCGGACCGACCTGGCCATCCTCGCCGAGCTCAGCGAGAACGGCCGGCTGACCAACGCGGCGCTTGCTTCGCGGGTGGGCATCGCCGAGTCGACCTGTGTGCAGCGCGTCCGCGCCCTGCGCGAGGCCGGCGTGATCACCCGCTTCACCGCCCAGGTGGACCCCGAAGCCCTCGGCCTGGGGATCCAGGCCGTGATCAAGGTCCGGCTCGGCAGCCACAACCGCAACCACGTGAACAGCTTCCACGCCACGCTCGCGGACATCCCGGGAGCGCTGACGATCTTCCACGTCGCCGGCGAGGACGACTACCTGGTGCACGTCGCCGTCGAGTCCGCCGCCGCCCTTCGCGACCTGGTGCTCGAGCACATCACGGTGCACCCGGCGGTCCGCCACACCGAGACCCAGCTGGTGTTCGAGGTCATCCCCGGCGCGGGGCTGCTCCCCCCATCCCACTGAGCGCGCGACATGGGGCCCCTCGCGAGGCCGGCGGGTCAGCCCCGCTTGCGCAACAGGGCCAGGAACATGCCGTCGGTGCCGTGCACGTGGGGCCACAGCTGCGCCGACGGACCGTCGCCCAGGTCCGGGACCGGTGACCCCTCGGCGTCGACGACGAGGTCGCGGGCATCGATCGCCTCCACGTCGTCGCGCTTCTTGGTGACGTCGCCGACCACGAACAGGGTCTCGGCCAGGTGGGGGCTGCAGGTCGCATAGGCGACCACTCCCCCGGGCGCCGTGGCGTCGATGGCGGAGGCGAGCAGGTCCCGCTGGAGGCGGCCGAGGTCGGCCAGGTCCGCCGGCGTGCGGCGCCACCGCGCCTCCGGGCGGCGGCGGAGCGCGCCCAGCCCGGTGCACGGGGCGTCGACCAGCACCCGCTGGTAGCGGCCCGGCTCGTCCTCCCCCACGGTGCGCCCGTCACCGGTGCGCACCTCGAGCGTTCGTCCCTGCTCGGCCGCTCGGTCGGCGGCGGGCCGCAAGGTCTGGCGCACCAGGTCGGCCCGGTGCGGGCTCACCTCGTTGGCGGTCAGGTCGGCGCTGGCCCGCAGGGCCAGGGCTGCGAGCAGGCCCGCCTTGCC
>DASULG010000286.1:0-16903 GCA_036278335.1 Pedococcus sp. | reverse complement strand
CACCGTCACCGAGCAGCAGACCTTCGCGCGCAACGCGATCGACCAGCTGGGGGAGGGGTTCGCGCCCTCCCTGCCCAGGGTGGCCTCCGACCGGCAGGGCCCCCCGCGCTCGGTGGCCCAGGCGCGGGACCAGGCGTCCCGCTCCCTCTGACCAAAGGTGAGCGGCGCCGGGGGAGCCGGTCGCCTAGGGTGTCGTCATGCCGCTGGACTACCCCATCCACGAGAAGACCCTCCCCAACGGGCTGCGTGTCATCGTCTCCCCTGACGCCAGCGTGCCCAACGTGACCGTCAACCTCTGGGTCAACGTGGGCTCGCGGCACGAGGCGCCCGGCCGCACCGGCTTCGCCCATCTCTTCGAGCACCTGATGTTCCAGGGCTCGCGCAACGTCGCCAGCGGCGAGCACTTCACCCGCCTCATGGCCGAGGGCGGCCGGCTCAACGCGACAACCTGGTTCGACCGCACCAACTACTTCGAGACGGTGCCCAAGGGCGCCTATGAGCTCGCGCTGTGGATGGAGGCCGACCGGCACGGGCACCTGCTCGACGCGGTCAACCAGGAGAACCTCGACAACCAGCGCGACGTGGTCAAGGAGGAGAAGCGGCAGCGCTACGACAACGTCCCCTACGGGCACGCGCTGATCGAGACGTATGCCGCGGTGTTCCCTCCGGAGCACCCCTACCACCACCCGACGATCGGCTCCATGGAGGACCTCGACGCTGCGAGCGTGGAGGACGTGCACGCCTTCTTCCGCCGGTACTACGGGCCCAACAACACCGTCCTGACCCTCGTCGGCGACCTCACCCCCGAGGAGGGGTTCGCCGCGGCCGAGCGCTACTTCGGCGAGCTCCCCGCCTCGGCCGAGCCGGCCCGGGAGAACCTGCCACAGCTCGGGCCCATCACCGAGCCGGTGCGGGTCGAGCGCGTCGAGGACGTGCCCAACGACCGGCTCCACGTCGCCTTCCGGCTGCCGGTGGACAACACCGAGGAGTACTTCGCCGCCCACCTCGCGCTCGACATCATCGGCGGGCTGGCGACCTCGCGGCTGGTCCAGCGGCTCGTGCGGCGCGAGCAGGTCGCCAACGCGGCGCAGGCCCACGCCATGGGCTTCGTCGACGGCGTCTCGCTCGGGTTCATCGTCCTCGACATCGCCGACGGGCAGGACCCCGACACCGTCGAGGCCCGCGCCCTCGAGGAGCTCGAGCGGTTCGCCAACGACGGGCCCACCGCGGTCGAGATGGAGTCTGCGCTCGCCCAGGCCGAGCGGTCCTGGCTGCACGCCCTGGCCAGCCAGGAGGAGCGGGCCGACGCGATCAGCCAGCACGCCCTCCTGCACGACGACCCGCAGTTCATCAACACCTACCTCGACCGGCTCATGGCGATCACGGCCGAGCAGGTCCAGGCCGCCGCCGACCAGTGGCTGCGCCCGCACAGCCGAGCGGTCGTCGCCCATCTCGTCGCCACCGAGGAGGAGGCCGCGTGAGCACGCGCCCCGACGTCATCCCGCCGCAGCCGTGGGCGTTCCCCGAGCCGCAGCCGCACGAGCTCGCCAACGGCATCTCGCTGCTGGCCTACGACATCCCCGGTCAGTACGTCGTCTCGGTGCGCACCGTGCTGCCCCTCCCGCTGGCGGCCGAGCCGCGCGAGCGCGAGGGCATCGCGACGATCACGGCGCGGCTGCTCGACGAGGGCACCGCCCGGCACACGTCCGAGGAGTTCGCCGAGCTGCTCGAGCGCAAGGGGATCGCGCTCGGGGCGGGCATGAGCGACAGCGGGCTGAGCGTCGACCTCGACGTGCCCAAGCGCCGTCTCGCAGAGGCGCTCGACCTGCTGCGCCAGGCCCTCGGGGAGCCGGTGTTCCCGCAAGCCGAGGTCACCCGCCACCTGAAGACCAGGCTCGCGGAGATCGAGCAGGAGCGGGCCATGGCGCCGCAGCGTGCCGCCCGAGAGTTCATCGCGACGTTCTTCGACGCCGCCGACCGCGCCTCGCGGCCCAGCGGCGGCACCCACGAGTCGGTCTCGGCCATCGCCCGCGAGGACATCGTCGACTTCCATCGCCGCTTCATCGGCCCGCGCGGCATGACCGTGGTCGTCTCCGGCGACCTCTCTGGTCTCGACGTGGCCGCGCTGGCCGACGAGTCGCTCGGCCAGTGGGTCCACGAAGGGCAGGAGGTCGCCGAGGGCAGTGACGCGCCCGCGGCACGGGCCGCCGACGCCACCCGCATCGTGCTCGTCGACCGACCGGGCTCGGTGCAGAGCGAGCTCTCGGTGGGCTGCGCGGGACCGGACCGGCGCGTCGTCGGCGGATGGTCGCCCTACCCCGTGCTGGCCTTCGTCCTCGGCGGGTCTCCGAACGCCCGCGTCGACGCGGTGCTCCGCGAGGAGAAGGGCTTCACCTACGGCATCCGCTCGGGCTTCCGCCCCCGGCGCCGCGGCGGGCTGTTCCTGACCAACGGGTCGGTGCGCGCCGACTCGACGGTCGAGTCTGTGCGCCTGCTGTTGGACATCCTCGAGTCGGGACGAGAGGGCTTCAGCGAGAGCGAGGTCCGCGCCGGGATCGACTTCATCGGCAAGACCGCGCCAGGGCGCTTCGCCACCGCCGACGCCGTGGCCGACGAGGCGGCGGGCCTCGCGCTCGAGGGGCTCACGACGGCGTTCACCACCGAGAACCTCCAGGCCATGCAGGACCTCGACAGCGACGCGCTCGTCAGCGCCTACAGGCAGTGGGTCGACGGCCAGTGGACCGTCGTCGTGGTGGGCGACGCCAGCGTGTATGCCGACCAGCTCAAGGAGCTGGGCAGGGGAGACGTGACGGTCGTCCCCAACTGACCCGACCCCTGTTCGGGTCAGGCGGTCGGTGCCGGTGCGGTGCCGATGCGCTCGAGCACCTCGTCGTGCAGCAGGCCGTTGGTGGCGAGCGCGTTGCCGCCCCAGGGGCCGGGCTTGCCGGCCAGGGAGGTGAACCGCCCCCCGGCCTCGGTCACGATGGTCACGAGAGCGGCCATGTCGTAGACCGCGAGCTCCGGCTCGGCCGCGATGTCGACGGCACCCTCGGCCACGAGCATGTAGGACCAGAAGTCGCCGTACGCCCGGGTGCGCCAGCAGTCGTCGGTGAGCGCGAGGAACTCGTCGTAGCGGTCGATTCCGCGCCAGCCCTTCAGGCTCGAGTAGGACAGTGACGCGTCCTCGATGCGCCCGACCTTGGAGACGTGGATGCGCTTGGCCGCGGTCAGGCTTCGCCCCGACCAGGCGCCGGAGCCGTTGGCGGCCCACCAGCGCCGACCAAGAGCGGGGGCCGCAACGAGGCCGAGGACCGGCATCTCGTTGTCCACCAACGAGATCAGCGTCGCCCAAGCAGGCACGCCCCGCACGAAGTTGTGGGTCCCGTCGATCGGGTCGATCACCCAGCGACGCGGTCCGTGACCGGTGGTCTCGAACTCCTCGCCCTCGACGGCGTCGCGCGGCCGGGTCCGCTTGAGCTGCATCCGGACGAGCTCCTCCGCGGCCTTGTCGGCGTCGCTCACGAGCGTGAGGTCGGGCTTGGACTCGACCACGAGGTCCGCGGCGCGGAAGCGGGTCATGGTGATCCGCTCCACGGCGTCGGCCAGCACATGCGCGAGGCGGAGGTCATCGTCATAGGTGGCCACGCCGCCACGCTAGCCCGTCGGCAAGCCGGGGCGGCGCACCGCCACCCCGCCGCCGGCTGTGGCCCCGGGGCGGCCGGCTGGGCGGGGCCGTCGCCAAGGAGCACGCCGAGGCCGCCGAGCTGCTGCCCTTCCTGGCGCCGGTCGTGCTGGTTGCCTCCGCCTCGGTGCAGGCGCTTCGCTCCACTGACGTCGAGGTTGTGCGTGGAAGTGGCGGTTGGCCCCCGCTTCTGCGGATAAAAGCCACGGCGCCGACAGACTTGGCGGCGATTGGCATACAAGAGGGTCACGTTTTTGTCTCGGCTTGTCGTAGATCGTCGTTTTTGACCTGCCCTTGGTCTTTCATGGGGTCCACACAACAACGCCCTGGGCGTTACAGGGCTGCGCTCCACCCGGTGCACGGCCCCGCACACCGTTCGACACGGACGGCTGACCCTACGTAGGAGGACATCCATGCGAGGAACTGCTCGCACGGTGGCCACGGTCGCTGGCATCTCTGCCGCTGCGCTGCTTGCTGCAGCCTGTGGTGGCGGTAACAGCGGCGAAGCGGCCAACACCACCGCAGCTGGCAAGACCGGCGGCTCCATCACGGTCCGGGGCTGCAACCCCGAGAACCCGCTGGTCCCCAGCAACACCACCGAGACCTGCGGCGGCAACGTCCTGGACGCCTCGACCGCCAAGCTGGTGCACTACAACCCAGAGACGGCCGCTCCCGAGAACGACATCGCGGAGTCCATCAACACCGACGACAACCAGACCTTCACGGTCAAGCTCGTCAAGGGCTACAAGTTCCACGACGGCACCGAGGTCAAGGCCAAGAGCTTCGTCGACGCGTGGAACTACGCCGCCTACGGCCCCAACGCCCAGTCCTCCGGCTACTTCATGGAGCCCATCGAGGGCTTCGGTGACCTGCAGTGCGCCGACGACGAGTGCAAGACCAAGCCGAAGGCCAAGGAGCTCACCGGCCTGAAGGTCGTCGACGACTACACCTTCACCATCAAGACCACCGAGAAGGTCTCGAACCTCCCGGTTCGCCTCGGCTACTCGGCCTTCTCCCCGCTCCCGGACGCGTTCTTCAAGGACCCGAAGGCCTACGGCGAGAAGCCGATCGGCGCCGGCCCCTACAAGGTCGACTCCTGGACCAAGAACACCGAGATCAAGCTCTCGAAGTTCGCGGACTACTCCGGCAAGTTCGGTGGCAAGGTCGACAACATCACGTTCAAGATCTACCAGGACTCTGACGCCGCCTACAACGACGTCATCGCCAACCAGCTCGACGTGACCGACGAGGTCCCGTCCAGCGCCCAGATCGACGACAAGTACAAGACGGACCTGCCTGACCGCAACGCCCAGAAGGCCGTTGGCGTCATCCAGACCATCACCTTCCCGCCGGTCAAGGTCGACCCGAACTACGCGGACCCGAAGGTGCGTCAGGCGATCTCGATGGCGATCGACCGCGACACCATCATCAAGCAGATCTTCAACAACACCCGCAAGCCCGCCACCGGCTGGGTCTCCCCGGTCGTGGACGGCTACAAGGCCGACCAGTGTGGCGAGTACTGCAAGTTCGACCCGGCGAAGGCCAAGGCCAAGCTGGCCGAGGCAGGCGGCTTCAAGGGCGGCAAGATCACGCTGTCCTACAACGCTGACGCTTCCCACAAGGGCTGGACCGAGGCGACCTGCAACTCCATCAAGAGCGCCCTCGGTGTCGACTGTGTCGCCACCCCGGTCGTGGACTTCTCCACCTTCCGCACCCAGATCGGTGACCGGAAGATGAAGGGCATGTTCCGCACCGGATGGCAGATGGACTACCCGTCGATCGAGAACTTCCTGGCCCCGATCTTCAAGACCGGTGCTTCGAGCAACGACGGCGACTACAGCAACCCGGCCTTCGACAAGGCTCTTGTCGAGGCTGCTGCTGCCACCGACCCGGCCGCGGCCAACAAGAAGTACCAGGAGGCCGAGGCTCTCCTCGCCGACAACATGCCGGCCATCCCGATGTGGTACTCCACTGCCACCATGGGCTGGTCCGACAAGGTCACCGGCGTGAAGATCACCGCGTTCGGCACGATCGACTTCTCGTCGGTCGCCCTGAAGTAACCGGCTCGCCTGGTTCCCAGGTGACCCACGCAGTACGTCATCGGCCTGCCAGCTGACTGCTGGCAGGCCGATGGCCTGCTCGGTGTAGGGCTTATCCTGCTTTACGCTGAGCTCCGCCAGAACGAGTATGTTGTCCCGAAATGACACCAGCCGGTCCCCACGGGGTCCCCGTTCGATCCGGCGGATGGTTCCCACGACCACGCACCCGGTACCTACCCCTGCGCCGGTGCGTCAGATTCTGAGGAGGTGACGTGGGCAAGTACATCGTGCGGCGATTGCTCCAGATGATCCCGGTGATTCTTGGCGCTACGTTCCTGATTTTCGCCATGGTTTTCGCCCTGCCTGGAGACCCCACGGCCGGCAAGTGTGGTGAGCGACCATGCCCCCCGGCATACGTCGCGAAGTTCCGCGAGGAGCACAACCTCAACGACCCGCTGCTGGTCCAGTACGGCAAGTACGTCGGCAAGCTCGTCCAGGGTGACCTGGGGACGAACTACTACGGCATCCCCGTCAAGGATGAGCTGGCGAAGCGCTACGTCACCACCGGCAAGCTCGCCCTGATGGCGGTCCTGTGGGAGACGCTCATCGGCATCCTGGCCGGCGTCCTGGCCGGTATCCGCAAGGGCAAGTTCATCGACAACCTCGTGCTCGTGAGCACCCTCTTCGTCATCTCGATCCCGATCTTCGTCATCGGCGCGACGCTGCAGATGTTCCTCGGCGTCCGGGCCGGGCTCTTCCCGGTCACGGTGTCACCGCAGGCGACCTTCTACGAGCTGCTGCTGCCCTCCTTCGTGCTGGCCTCCGCCTCGATCGCCTACATCGCCCGCCTGACCCGCACCAACATGGTCGAGAACCTGCGCGCCGACTATGTCCGCACCGCCATCGCCAAGGGCCTGACCCGGCGCCGTGCGGTCGGCATCCACACGCTGCGCAACTCCCTGATCCCCGTCGTCACCTACATCGGTGTGGACGTGGGCGCGCTGCTCGGTGGTGCGATCGTCACGGAGCGCATCTTCAACATCCAGGGTGTGGGCGGATTCCTGTTCCGCAGCATCGGTTCCCGCGACGGTGTGGCCGTCGTCGGCACCGTGACCGCGCTGGTCATCGTGTACCTGTTCGCCAACCTAATCGTCGACCTTCTGTACGGCGTGCTCGACCCGAGGATCAGCCATGACTGAGGCCACCACCATTGCCGTTGGTGCCGAGACCGGCACCACCCAGGCCGCCGAGGGCGGGGCCCGCTCCCTGGCCTCCGACGCCTGGCGCCAGCTCAAGAAGAACCCGATCTTCTGGGTCTCGGTCGTTCTGATCCTGATCTTCGTCGTGATGGCCGCGGTCCCGCAGCTGTTCACCCAGACGGACCCGGCCGAGGCGATCCTGAAGAACGCCCGCGAGAGGCCGAACGGCAACGCGTGGTTCGGGCGCGACATCCAGGGCTACGACATCTACGCCCGCACGGTCTACGGGGCGCGCGCCTCGATCCTCGTAGGCGTGTTCGCCACCCTGAGCACGGTCGTGATCGGCGCACTGCTCGGCGTCATCGCCGGCTTCTACGGCGGCTGGGGCGACACGCTGATCTCGCGGATCACGGACGTCTTCCTCGCGATCCCGCTGCTCCTCGGCGGCATCCTGTTCATGGCCTCCTTCCCCAACACCGTCGACTCGCCCTACCTGGTCGTCGTGGGCAAGGTGGTCCTCGCGCTGGGCCTGCTGGGCTGGCCGAGCATCGCCCGGCTGATGCGCTCGAGCGTCCTGCAGGTCAAGCCGAACGACTACGTGCAGGCGGCCCGCGCCCTGGGTGCGAGCCCGCTGCGGATCATCCGCTCGCACATCCTCCCCAACGCGATGGCCCCGGTGATCGTCGTCTCGACGATCAACCTCGGCGTCTACATCTCGGTGGAGGCCACCCTGTCGTTCCTGGGCATCGGCCTGACGCCGCCGGCGATCTCCTGGGGTGTCTCGATCTCGGACGCCCTCGTCGCGCTGCGCACCACGCCCCACATCCTGCTGTTCCCGAGCCTGTTCCTGAGCCTCACGGTCCTGGCGTTCATCATGCTCGGCGATGCCGTGCGTGACGCCTTCGACCCGAAGACGCGCTGAGCCCGGGGGAAAGACACACATGACAACCACTTCACGCAGCACGACTGCCACCACCCGGGGCGAGGCGCGCAGACAGGCCACGGCCGACTCCAAGTACAAGCCCAAGGACGGGCTCCTCCTCGAGGTCGACGACCTCTTCGTGGAGTTCCACACCGACGACGGCGTGGCCAAGGCCATCAACGGCGTGTCCTTCGACCTGTACCAGGGCGAGACGCTGGCGATCCTCGGCGAGTCCGGCTCGGGCAAGTCCGTCACGGCGCAGGCCATCATGGGCATCCTCGACGTGCCCCCGGCGCGCGTCCCGCACGGTCAGGTCCGCTACTGCGGCCACGACCTGCTGACGATGCCGGAGGAGGAGCGTCGCAAGACCCGCGGCCCGGAGATCTCGATCGTCTTCCAGGACGCGCTGTCCTCGCTCAACCCGGTCTTCCCGGTGGGCTGGCAGATCGCCGAGATGTTCCGCCAGCACCGCGGCATGAACAAGTCCGACGCCATGGACCGGGCGATCAAGCTCATGCAGCGGGTCCAGATCCCCGCGGCCAGGGAGCGCGTCAAGGCCTTCCCGCACCAGTTCTCGGGCGGTATGCGCCAGCGCATCATGATCGCGATGGCCATCGCGCTCGACCCGGCGGTCCTGATCGCCGACGAGCCCACGACGGCCCTCGACGTGACCGTCCAGGCGCAGATCATGGCGCTGCTCCAGGAGCTGCAGGAGGAGCGCCAGATGGGGCTCATCCTGATCACCCACGACCTGGGCGTGGTCGCCGACGTCGCCGACAAGATCGCGGTCATGTATGCCGGCCGGATCGTCGAGCGCGCCGACGTCTACGACCTCTACCGCGCGCCGGCCCACCCGTACACCAAGGGCCTGCTCGAGTCGATCCCGCGCCTGGACCAGAAGGGCCAGAGCCTCGCGGCGATCGGCGGCCTGCCGCCGAACCTGATGCGGATCCCGCCGGGCTGCGCGTTCAACCCGCGCTGCCGCTACGCGCAGGACATCTGCACCACGGACCGGCCCGAGCTGCGCGAGGTCATCCCCGGCCGCGAGGCGGCCTGCCACTTCTCCGAGGAGGTCCTCAATGGCTGAGGCCATTCTGACCGCGACCGACCTGGTCAAGCACTACCCGATCCGGGGTGGCGTGCTGCGGCGGACGGTCGGCCATGTGAAGGCCGTCGACGGCGTCTCCTTCGAGCTCTACAAGGGCGAGACGCTGGGCATCGTGGGCGAGTCCGGCTGCGGCAAGTCGACCCTGGGCCGACTGCTGATGCGCCTCGAGGAGCCCACCTCCGGGTCGGTCGTCTTCGACGGGGTCGACATGTACAAGCAGCGCGGCCGCGCCATGCGCAGGCTGCGCCGCGACATCCAGATCGTGTTCCAGGACCCCTACACCTCGCTCAACCCGCGCAAGACGGTGGGCGACATCGTCGGGGAGCCGTTCGACATCCACACCGACGTGGTGCCGCGGCAGGGCCGGCGCAAGAAGGTCCAGGAGCTCCTGGACCTCGTGGGCCTGAACCCGGAGCACATCAACCGGTACCCGCACCAGTTCTCTGGTGGCCAGCGCCAGCGCATCGGCATCGCCCGGGGCATCGCGATGAACCCCAAGGTGCTGATCTGCGACGAGCCGGTCTCCGCGCTCGACGTGTCGGTGCAGGCGCAGGTCGTCAACCTGATGGAGAAGCTGCAGGACGAGCTCGGCCTGTCCTACATCTTCATCGCGCACGACCTGTCCGTGGTGCGCCACATCTCCGACCGCGTCGGCGTGATGTACCTCGGCAAGATGGCCGAGCTCGGCGACGAGGACCAGGTGTACTCGCGGCCGACGCACCCGTACACCCAGGCACTGCTGTCGGCGGTGCCGGTGCCGGACCCGACGCTGCGCGACAAGCGCGAGCAGATCGTCCTCACGGGCGACGTGCCCTCGCCGGCGAACCCGCCGTCGGGCTGCCGGTTCCACACCCGCTGCTTCAAGGCGCAGGAGCGGTGCTCGGTCGACGTGCCCGAGCTGATCCACCGCCCGGACGGCGTGAGCGCGCACCTGTCGGCCTGCCACTTCGCCTCGCCGCGGGAGATCATCGAGACCGTCGACGTCTCCCAGGTCGGTCAGCCGACCGCCTGAGCCGGCCACCCGGCATACCGTCATGGCGCCGCCCCCCAACGTGGGGGGCGGCGCCGTGCTGTGCGGGGCGTGGTTTCTGCGGGTCAGATGCAGTACGAGCGCCCGGTGTCGACGTGTACCCCCGGGCCGCCGTCGCCGATGAACATCCACGTGTAGCTGTTCGACCACAGGCCCAGCCTCAGGATGCCGTTCTTCCCGGCCACGCGGAGCTGGCTGTTGGGGACGATCGTCTTGAAGACACGCTTCTCGGCGCCGCCGGTGCCCACGACGAACTCCCGTATGCCGCGCACGGTGTCCAGGACGTTGTCGGGGCTCTGGAGGGCGAACCGCTCGTAGTCGTGGTCGTGACCGTTGAGCACGACGTCGGCGCGCCAGGCGTACAGGGCCCGCCACAGGCCGTCCACGTCAGCGTCGTTGCCGTGCTCGCCCGAGCTGAACCGCGGGTGGTGCCAGTAGGCCAGCGTGCACGTCCGGCGGTGGGCGGCGAGGTCGGCCCACAGCCACCGCTCCTGCGCCGACCCGGTCTGGCAGCCGCCGATCTCCGAGCAGTTCGAGTTCAGCGAGATGATGTGCCAGCTGCCCCAGTCGAAGGAGTAGTAGCCGGTGGCGGGTGAGCCGGCCGCGGCGCCGAAGTAGCCGAAGTAGCCGGCGGCGTTGGCGGTGTTGTAGTCGTGGTTGCCCGGGGAGGGGTGGGTGCGCGCCTTCGCCCTGCCCCAGCTCGGGGCGTAGCAGCTGGCGAACTCCGCGGCGGTTCCGTTGTTGTAGGCGTGGTCTCCCAGCGTGACCACCGCGGCACCCGGGGAGAGGGCCAGCAGGTTGGCCGTGACCTCGTCACCGGTGCTGGTGCACTCGGCGATGTCCCCGGCGGCCAGGAGGACGTACTCGCCGGACACCGCCGCGCCGACCGCGGTGGACGCCGTCGTCTGCGCCGGGACCGTGTTGCGAGTCGCCGCGTCAACGGGGCTCGGGCCGCCGGGTAGCGAGGAGGCGGTCACGCAGCCGACGGCGAGGACCGCGGCGCAGAGGACCACGGCGGCCCGAGCTCTGCTGGGTCTCATGGCGGGGGACTCCTTTGCCAGATGCGCTCCACCCTAGGAGCGCCGTGCTCGCAGACAGATCGAGCATCCGCCGTAGTGTCGGGGGCTCCGGGCAACCGACGTCTGACGCAGCGAGGTCGTCGCTAGGTACGCCGCGTGCGGCACACGCGGTCGGCGATCATCGCGCCGATCGGCAGCGCGGAGGTCGCAGCCGGGGATGGGGCGTTGGCGACGTGGAGCTGCCGCGGGCTCGCCCGCAGGAGGAAGTCGTGCACGAGGGTCCCGTCGTGCAGCACGGCCTGGGCCCTGATGCCCGTGGGGTGGGGCAGCAGGTCTTCCGCGGTCAGCTCGGGGCAGTACCTGCGGCACTCGGCGAGGTAGCCACGACGCCAGAGGGAGTTGCGCACCTCGAGGGCCCCGGTGCGCAGGTGCCGGCTGGCGACCCGCCACATGCCGGGAAAGCGGGCGTAGTCGGCGACGTCGCGCACCGACACCTCGGCCTTGCCGTAGCCCTCGCGGGCCAGGCCCAGCACGGCGTTGGGCCCCACCGTGATCCGGCCGTCGATCGTCGGGCTGAGGTGGACGCCGAGGAAGGGCAGGGCGGGGTCGGGGACGGGGTAGACCAGGTGCCTGACCAGACCGGCCCGCGACGGCGGCAGCTGGTGGTACTCGCCGCGGAACGGCACGATCCGGAAGTCGGTCTCGAGGCCGCCCAGCCGGGCCACGCGGTCGGCCTGCAGCCCCGCGCAGGCGACCAGCCGGGCGGCCGTGACGACGCCGCGGTCGGTGAGCACGCGCACGCACGTGGCGTCCTCGCGGATGCCGGTCACGGCGGTCCCGGTCAGCACCAGCCCTCCGAGGGCGCGGACGTCCTCGGCCATGGCGGTGGCGACCTGCCGGTAGTCGACGATGCCCGACGCCGGCACGAGCAGGGCCTCGAGCCCGCTGACGTGCGGCTCGAGCTCGCGCAGCCGGGCGGCGCTCACGGGCTCGGTGTCGATGCCGTTCTCGGCCGCCCTGCCTCGCAGGTCGCTCAGCCGGGCCACCTCCGCGTCGGTGGTGGCGACGACGAGCTTGCCGGGGGTCTGGAACGGTATGCCGTGGGCGCGGCAGAAGTCCTTGGTCGCCTTCTCGCCGGCGCGGCACAGCTGCGCCTTGAGCGAGCCCGGGGCGTAGTAGATGCCCGCGTGGATCACACCGGAGTTGTGGCCGGTCTGGTGCGCTGCGAGGCGGTCCTCCTTCTCCAGCACCACCACCGAAGCGCCCGGCCGCCGCTCGAGCAGGGACAGGGCGGTGGCCAGCCCGACGATGCCGCCGCCGATGACGGCGTACTCACAGTCCACGCGGCAGCAACCCTTCCACCCTCAGTCGCCTGGGGGCCGTCAGTCGCCGGACTCGCCGGAGCGCGCCCGCAGCAGCCGGCGCAGCGACTCCAGCCGGGAGACCCCGGCGGGACCGGCCTGCCCGGAGGCGACCCAGGCGTCGAGGCCGCACTCCTCCTCGTCGTGGGAGCAGCCGCGGGGGCACGTGGCGGTGCCGGGCTCGAGGTCCGGGAAGTGGTCGATGATCCGGTCGAGGTCGACGTGGGCGAGACCGAAGGAGCGCACCCCGGGGGTGTCGATGACCCAGCCCTGGTCGCCCGGCAGGCGCAGCGCGACCGCCGAGCTCGACGTGTGCCGCCCGCGCCCGGTCACGACGTTGACGATGCCGATCGCGCGGTGGGCCTCGGGCACGAGGCCGTTGACCAAGGTGGACTTGCCGACGCCGGAGTGGCCCACGAAGACACTGACCCGGCCAATCAGCTTGTCCTGCAACGCTTCCAGCCCGTCGAACCCGTCGCCCTCGGTCGAGGTCACCACGCAGGGAACCTCGAGCGGGGCGTAGGCGCCGAGGAACTCGGCCGGGTCCTTGAGGTCGGCCTTGGTCAGCACGAGCAGCGGGTCGAGGCCGGCGTCGTAGGCCGCCACGAGACAGCGGTCGATGAGCCGCGGCCGTGGCTCGGGGTTGGCCAGGGCGGAGACGACGACGAGCTGGTCGGCGTTCGCGACGATGACCCGCTCGACCGGGTCGGTGTCGTCGGCGGTGCGTCGGAGCACCGAGCGGCGCGGCGAGAGCCTGACGATGCGGGCCAGCGCGTCGGGGCTGCCCGAGGTGTCGCCGACGAGCTCGACGTCGTCGCCGACGACGATGCCCTTGCGCCCGAGCTCGCGCGCCTTCATGGCGACGACGACCCGTTCGGGCATCTTCCTGCCGCCGACCCCAGCGCGGACGAGGATGGCGTAGCGGCCGCGGTCGACCCCGGTGACGAAGCCCGGGACGGCGTCCTCGTGGCTGGGACGGTCCTTGGAGCGGGGCCGCGAGCCACGCCGGCTGGGCCGGACCCGGACGTCGCTCTCGTCGTAGCTGCTGGCCTTGCGGCTCATGCGCTGGCGAGGCCCGTGGCGCGGTTGGCGCGGCTGGCGCGGTTGGCGCCGCTGGCGGTGCGGGACTGGCCGACCATGGACTGCCACAGACCCACGAAGTCGGGGAGGGTCTTGCCCACCGTGGCGACGTCCTCGATGACCAGGCCCGGCACGCGCAGGCCGAGCACGGCGGCGGCCATCGCCATCCGGTGGTCGGCGTAGGTGCGGAACAGCCTGCCGGTCATCGGGCGGGGCCGGATCCGCAGGCCGTCGTGGGTCTCGGCGACCTCGGTGCCCAGTGCGCCCAGCTCGCGGGCCAGGGCGGCCAGGCGGTCGGTCTCGTGGCCGCGGATGTGGGCCACGCCGCGGATGATGGTGGGGGAGTCGGCCAGGGCGGCGATGGCGGCCACCACGGGGGCCAGCTCGCTCGCGTCGTGCAGGTCCACGTCGACACCCGAGACCTCGCCGGTGCCGGTCACGGTCAGGCCCTCGCGGGCCAGCGACACGTCGGCGCCCATCGCGTCGAGGATGTCGCGGATCGCGTCCCCGGCCTGCGTGGTGTGCTGCGGCCACCCGGGCACGGTCACCCGGCCCCCGGTGACCAGCGCGGCCGCCAGGAACGGCGCGGCGTTGGACAGGTCGGGCTGAACCTGCACGTCGACGGCGTTGATCTCGGAGGGCTCCACCCGCCAGACGTCGGGCTCCGCGTCGTCGACGATGGCGCCGGCGTCCCGCAGCGTCTCCACCGTCATCTCGATGTGCGGCTCGGAGGGCACCGGGGGCCCGATGTGCCGCACGGTGACGCCCTCCTCGTAGCGGGGCCCGGCGAGCAGCAGGGCGGAGACGAACTGCGAGGAGGCGGAGGCGTCGAGCTCGACGGTGCCGCCCGGCATACTCCCGGTGCCGTGCACGGTGAAGGGCAGCGTGCCGCGGCCGCCGTCGTCGATGGTGGCCCCGAGGGTGCGCAGCGACTCCAGGACGGGCGCCATCGGGCGGATCCGGGCCTGCTCGTCGCCGTCGAAGGCGACCGCCCCGGAGCACAGGGCGGCCACGGGCGGCAGGAAGCGCATCACCGTGCCGGCCAGCCCGCAGTGGATGCTGACGTCGCCGCTCAGGGTGGCGGGGGTGACGATCCAGTCGGGGCTGCCGCTCGGGTCAGGGGCGCCGTCCTCGACGCGGGCGCCCAGCGAGCGCAGCGCCTCGGCCATGAGCAGGGTGTCGCGCGAGCGCAGCGGGCGCCGCAGCCGGGACGTGTCGTTGGCGAGGGCGGCGAGGACGAGGAAGCGGTTGGTCAGCGACTTGCTGCCGGGAAGTGCGACGTCGGCGTCGATGCGCTCATCGACCACCGGCGCGGGCCAGTCAGGTGAGGGCATCGTGCGCCTGGCTGGCGGCCAGCTTGGCCTCGCGGCGCGCAGCCCGGGCAACGTGCCTGGCCTCGCGCTTGGTCGTCCTCGCGGTGCGGCCGGCGAACTGGTTGGCCATGTGCATCCGGTAGGCCAGGCCCGGGCGGCCCTCGGTGTCGACGGTCGCGAGCAGCAGGCCGCCGAGGACCGCGAGGTTCTTCAGGAAGGCGGTGCGCTGCTGGCCGCGCTTGGTCGCGTCCGGCTCCGCCCAGAACGGGTGCCCCACGTAGGTGGTCGGCACCAGCGACGCGGCCAGCACGGTCGCCGCCGTGCGCGGCATCCTGCCCATCGCGAGCAGGGCGCCCCCGCCGACCATGGCGGCGCCGTTGGCGCGCACGAGGAGCTCGGGGTCGTTGGGCAGGTGGAGGGAGGGCGCAGCCTTCTCGGCCAGAGGCGCGACCTTGGCCGCCTGCTTGGCCGGGTGGCGCAGCTGGTCGAGGCCGCCCACGACGAACATGGTGGCCATCATCGGTCGGGCGACGCGGCGGATCAGGCTCATGAGCACTCCTTGTGGGCTGGTGTCACGACAGTCTTACCGTAATCGCTGACCCCCTGCCCTGCGTACCCTGTCCAGCATGTGCGGTCGATACGCGGCAACTGCCAACCCCGACGAGCTCATCGAGGAGTTCGAGGTCGAGCAGGACCGCACGGCCGAGCCGGCCCGCAGCGTGATGGCCCGCCCGCAGACCCCGCCGCCCGGCACGCCGGACTACAACATGGCCCCCACGAAGCAGGCGCCGATCGTGCTCAGCCGGGTGCCCAGGGACGCCGAGACCAAGGAGCGGTATGCCGAGGGCGCACCGCCCGTGCGCCAGCTGCGGCTGCTCACCTGGGGCCTGGTGCCGAGCTGGGCCAAGGACACCAAGGTCGGCATGCAGATGATCAACGCCCGGGCCGAGTCGGTGCTGGAGAAGGCGTCGTTCGCCAAGGCCGCGGCGACCCGGCGCTGCCTGGTGCCGGCGGAGGGCTGGTACGAGTGGCAGAAGTCCCCGACGGTCAAGGACGCCAAGGGCAAGCCCCGCAAGCAGCCGTTCTTCACCCACCGGGCCGACGGCCAGCCGGTGGCGATGGCGGGTCTCTACGAGTTCTGGCGTGACAAGACCGTCAAGGACCCCGACGACCCCGAGGCCTGGCTGACGACCTTCACGATCATCACCACGACCGCCGAGCCCGGCCTGGACCGCATCCACGACCGGCAGCCGCTGATCCTCGAGCGCGAGGACTGGGACGCCTGGCTCGACCCGCGCAACCAGGACCTGGACGAGGTGCGCCGCATCCTGGGGTTCCACCAGCCCGGCCGGTTCGAGGCCTACCCGATCTCCACCTCGGTCAACGCCACCCGCAACAACGGCCCCCAGCTCATCGAGCCGGTGCCGGAGTCCGAGCTCAAGGGCGTGGTGGACCCGATGACCGGCGAGGTCATCGGGGGTGAGGGGGAGTGAGGCCCACGGCCGTCCGCGAGGTCGACACCCCGCAGGGCCCGGGACGGGTCACCATCCGCCGGCCGCGCAACGCCCGCGGCTCGGTGGTGCTGGGGCACGGCGCCGGCGGGCAGGGCTGGTCCGTCGAGATCGTCGCGCTGACCGAGGCGCTGACCGGGGACGGGTGGGCGGTGGCGCTCGTCGACCAGCCATGGCGGGTGGCCGGACGCCGGGTGGCCACGCCCCCGAGAGCGCTCGACGCCGCCTGGGTGCCGATCTTGGCGAGCCTCACGTCGGGCCGGGCCGCCCTGCCTCGGCCGCTGGTCGTCGGCGGCCGCAGCGCCGGGGCCCGGGTGGCCTGCCGCACGGCGGTCGAGGTGGGCGCCAACTCCGTGCTGTGCCTCTCGTTCCCGCTGCACCCGCCGGGGAAGCCGGAGTCCTCGCGTGCGGAGGAGCTGCTGGCGCCGGTGCGGGCCGGGCTGCCCGTGCATGTCGTGCAGGGGGAGCGGGACCCGTTCGGCACCCCGGACGAGGTGAGGGCGGTGCTGCCCGACCCGGAGGTCGTCAGCTCGGCGAAGGGGTCGCACAGCTTCGGCCGGCAGCCCGACGACGTGGTCGAGGCGGTCAGGGAATGGCTCCGGCACACCCACGGTTGACCCCTACGACCATGTTGAAAGG
>DASULG010000285.1:0-3257 GCA_036278335.1 Pedococcus sp. | reverse complement strand
GGCGCGCCGGGCCCGGCCTGTGCGGCCGGCGCCGGCGCGCGGCAGGAACCTATCCCGGCTCCCCGGCCCGCAGAAGCCGCGTCGGCCGTTGGCCGTGAAGGTTCAGCCGAACGGATGAGGCACGAGGGACGTTCTCCCCACTGCGCGCCCGGCTCAGCCGCGCAGTGCGCCTACAGCTCGCGCAGGAGGGTGCGGCCGTCCGGCGTGACGGTCCAGAAGGGGTTGTGCGCCACCTCCCACGGGTGGCCATCAGGGTCGACGAACACCCCCGAGTAGCCGCCCCAGAACGTCTCGGCTCCGGGCCGGCCGATGACCGCCCCGGCCGCCCTGGCCTCCTCGAGGACCTCATCGACCTCGTCGGGCGAACGCACGTTCAGGGCCAGGGTGACCCCGCCCCAGCCGCCGGCGTCCTCGACCGCGCTGTCCGTGGCCAGCGCGGCACGGTCCCACAGGGCGAGCACCATGCCGCCGGTCTGGAAGAAGACGACGTCCTCGTTGTCGTCGCCGCGCCGCCACCCGAGCGCCTCGTAGAACCTACGGGAGCGGTCGAGGTCGGCCACTCCCAGGGTGACCAGGCTGAGTCGCTGTTCCACTCAGGCATCCCACCAGGGCCGGAGCGGGAGCGCCGCGTGCCCGTGCGGGTCCGGCTTCACGGCGAGGACGTGGTGCAGCTGGACGACGTTGCGCTCGAAGCCAAAGCGGGAGCCGGCCATGTAGAGGCCCCAGACCTTTGCTGTCGGCTCGCCCACCTCGGCCACGCAGGCGTCCCAGTGCTCCTCGAGGTTGCGGCACCACTGCGCCAGGGTCAGCGCGTAGTGCTCGCGCAGGTTCTCCTCGTGGCGCACCTCGAGGCCCACGTCCTGGGCAGCGGTGATGACCGTGCCCGAGCCGGTGAGCTCCCCGTCGGGGAAGACGTAGCGGTCGATGAAGGCGCCCGTCGAGCGGATGCGGTTGTCGGGCCGGGTGATGCAGTGGTTGAGCAGGAGCCCGCCCACCCTCAACCTGTCCCTGATGCCCCGGAAGTACGCGGGGTAGTTGCGCACCCCGATGTGCTCGGTCAGCCCGATGGAGGAGACGGCGTCGAAGCCGGTCTCGGGCACGTCGCGGTAGTCGCTGAACCGCACCTCGGCGAGGTGGCTGAGGCCCTCGCGCTCGATGGCGGCCCGGGCCCACGAGGCCTGCTCGCGCGACAGCGTGACGCCGATGACCCGCACACCGCGCCGCGCGGCATACCGGACCATCCCACCCCAGCCGCAGCCGATGTCGAGGAGCCGGTCGCCCTCCGTGAGGCGCAGCTTGTCGAACACGAGGCGGTACTTGTTCTCCTGGGCCTCCTCCAGGGTCGCGCCCTCGTGCGGGTAGCAGGCACAGGTGTAGGTCATCGAGGGGCCGAGGACGTGCTCATAGAAGGCGTTGGACACGTCGTAGTGGTGGCTGATGGCCCCGGCGTCGCGGATCTTCGAGTGGCGCAGCCCCTCGGCCAGCCGCCGCCACCGTGGCAGAACCTCCTGGGGAGGCGGAGGCGGCGGGTGGAGCAGGTCTGGTCCGAGCGTGCGGGCGACCAGCGCCAGGGTGCGCGGCGGCGGCACCCGGAACCGCACGTCGCCCATGGCTGCGAGGACCGGGTACGGGTTGCCGGGGTGCGCCCCGACCAGGTCGAGCTCGCCGGAGATGTACGCGCGGGCCACGCCGAGGTCGCCCGGGGCGGTGGCGAGGTAGGCGGCGCCCCGGGGGCTCTTCAGGTGCAGGCCGCAGGGTGCGTCCTCGGGTCCCGTGGCGCTGCCGTCGAAGGCGGTGAACCGCAGCGGCTGCGGCCCCTCGGTGGCGGACTCGAAGATCTCCGCCATGCTCAGCCGCCGGGGGGTCTCGGCGTCGTGCCGTGTCTGCTTGAGGATGGTCACCTGCGCTGCACCGCCTTCGAGTAGAGGTCGAGGAGCCTGGCATCGGGGTCGTAACGGGCCTTGAGGCGGGCACAGGCGTCGCCGCCGTAGAGCCGGTCGAACTCGGCGCGCTCGTAGAAGGAGTCGGAGTAGAGCGACTTGTGGCCGTGGAGCGCGGTCACCTCCTGCTCGATGAGGCGGTTGGCCGCACCCGGGTCGCCGCCGGGGTCCGCCGGCACGCTCGACCAGAAGCCGACGTTGACATAGGTCTCGCCGGCACGCAGCGGATACAGCGGCCAGGGCTGGTCACCCGGCTGCGGCGGGAACGGCCCGTCCTCGCGCAGCCTCAGGGGGCACAGCCAGATCGGCTCGATCGGGATCTCGCGCAGGAACCAGTGCACGAACGCGGCGCACTCCCCTAGTGGGATCTCGACGTCCTGGACCACCCGCTCGCGCGGGGGCCGGCCCTTCCGGGCCTCCAGCCGGTCGGCGACCGACCAGCGGCGGTCGAGGGCAACCAGCTTCCAGTACACGCTGCTGCGCCGCCAGCGCCGGGGCCACAGCCTGCGCACCCACGGGTTCTGGGCGCCGAAGGCCCGGCTGCACCAGAACCAGTCGGTGTCCCAGCGCCACAGGTAGTCCTCGATGGTGAGGCGGTCACGCTTCGGGGCGTCGCCGTCGTGCTGCAGGGAGCGGTAGTAGACCGACATTCCGGTGTAGTCGCTCGCGGGGCCGGGCTCGGCGCTCTGGTGCCCCAGGGTCAGGTAGGACTCGGTGGCGCTGAACACGACGCCGTCGAGGTAGTCCACCCGCTCGCCGTCAAAGGACCTGTCGAGGACGATGCGCTCGAGGCACTCGACGAGCGCCTCGACGGTGTGGAAGCGCACGTGGCGCAGCTCGACGAAGGGCTTCACGGGCTCGAGCTCGATCCGCAGCCGGGTCGCGTAGCCCAGCGTGCCGTAGGAGTTGGGGAATCCGCGGTAGAGGTCGGCGTGGGGGCCTTCAGGCCGGGCTGTGACCACCTCACCCGCCCCGATGAGGATGTCGAGCTCGACGACGGACTCGTGGGGCAGGCCGTTGCGGAACGAGGCGGCCTCGATGCCAAGCCCCGTGACCGCGCCGCCGACGGTGATGGTCTTCAGCTGGGGGACGACGAGCGGCGACAGGCCGTGCGGGAGGGTGGCCGCGACGAGGTGCTCGTAGGTGCACATGCCCCCCACGTCGGCGGTCCTGGCCTCGGCGTCGATCATGATGACGCCGTCGAGACCGCTGACGTCGAGGCCCGCAGTGCGCGAGCGGTCGCGCGCCCGGAAGAGGTTCGAGGTCCGCTTGGCCAGGCGCACGTGGGCATCACGCGGGATGGCGTCGTAGCTCGCC
>DASULG010000284.1:0-3916 GCA_036278335.1 Pedococcus sp. | reverse complement strand
CAGGTGCCGAGGTCCGCGAGCAGCTCGACGGCCGCCGGGTCACCGGCCTGCGCGGCGGTGGTGACGTCCGCCCCCCGGAGCTTCGTGACGTCGCCGCGGCACGCGTCGGACAGCGCCGCGCCGAGCGGCGTCCCGGACGCGATCAGCTCGCGGGCCTCCCGCAGCAGCGCACTGCCGGAGCCGTACTGCTCCCAGCACCCGCGGTTGCCACAGCCACAGCGGATGCCGTTGGGCACCACGCGCATGTGCCCGAGCTCGCCGCCGACGCCGTAGGCGCCGCGCAGCAGCCTCGAGTCGTTGACGATGCCGCCGCCCACGCCGGTGCCCACCGTGATGAGCACCATGTCGTCCGCCTCGCGGGCGGCGCCGAAGCGGAACTCGCCCCAGGCCGCAGCGTTGGCGTCGTTCTCGATGGTCACCGGGTAGTCCACCAGCGCCTCGAGCCGCTGCTTGAGGGGCTCGTCGCGCCACGCCAGGTTGGGGGCGAACAGGACGTGCGAGCCGGTGCGGTTGACGAAGCCCGCGCAGGCAACACCAACGCCGACAACCGTCTCCGCTGCCCCCAGCGCCAGCTCCGCCACGAGCTCCGCCGCGTCATGGGCGATGCGGTCGGGGTCATGGGCTGGGGTGTCCCGGCGCGTCTCGGTGATGATCTCCCCTGTGCTGGAGACCAGTCCTGCGGCGATCTTGGTGCCGCCGATGTCGAGTCCGATCGTGGCCGTCACGGTGCTGCCCTCTTCTGGGTGCTGGAGGTGGTCTGCTCGTTGTGCGCGCGGGCGGCGCGGGGGCGGTGGTCATCCTCGTCATCGACGCTGATGTCCTGCACCCGCTGTCCACGTCGTGGAGGCGGCTCGGGGCGTGTTGGCGCGGCCTGCCCGGCCCGTTCGGCGGCGATGTCCCGAAGCACGCCCGACAGCGCGCCGGCGAGGTCGGCGAGCCGCTCCACGGTCTCGGGGCGCACCGCCCGCAGCAGCGCGATGCCCTGGCAGACGGGGCACAGCTGGCAGGTGATGGCCTCGCCGGCCGCCGGCCCGGTGCCCTCACACCGCTCACACCCGGGGGTATGCCGCGTGCCCGCCCGATCCGCTGCCGTGCTTCCCCCGTCCGGCTGGGCGGCGTCCGCTGCATCGTCGCCTCGACCGGCGTGGTCGGCCTCGTCCGGGGCAGCCTGGTCCGGGGAAGCCTGGTCCGGGGAAGCCTGGTCCGGGGAAGCCTGGTCGGGCTGGGCAGAGTGCTCGGGCTGGGCAGCCTCGCCTGCGGTGGCGCTGCGGGCCCAGTCGCCGAGGGCCTCGACGAGGCGCGCCGTCTCCTCGGCGACGGTGCCCACCGGCTCGGTGCGGATGCGGTGATCAGCCACGGGGCCAGACCTCCTGGTCGGGGACGAAGCGCACTTTGAGCAGACCCTCGCGCACCGAGGCGCCCCGGACCTCGCAGCGCTGCAGGGCCGCCGGCAGGGTGAGAACGCGGCGGTGGTCGCCGACGGCCACGAGCAGCTCGTCGTCGCGGCGCTGCAGGCCGACGTCCGAGGCGCTCACCAGCGGCAGCGGCAGGGAGAGCGTGAAGCCGTCGTCCGTGCGGGTGACCGTCATGCCCCGGTGCGCCACCGGTTCGAGGAGGCCGGCGGCATACACGCCGTCGGGGTCCTGGGCGAGCGCAAGCTCCTCCAGCGCATCGGGGCCGATGGGCTCCCTGGCGAGGTAGGGCGAGACCACCACCGGGAGGCCGGCGAACGACTCACGCACCTCCACCAGCCCGGTGCGCTGCGCGGCGTTCCAGCCGCTGCGCCACGCGTCCGGAAGCCCGTCGGAGCCTGCCTCCTGCGCCGCGTCCGGGAACACCCGGTTGACGACGACCGCGTCGACGACGAAGCCGTAGAGGCTGAGCGAGGTCCACGTGCGCCGCGACTCGGCGATGACCACCCGCTCGGGCGTCAGGACCAGTCGCACGGACGTGTGCTCGCCCGTGAGCAGGCGCTGCACGGCTCGCAGGTGACGGTTCCAGCCCGTGATGATGTCGAGGACCTCCGGCCCGGGCAGCGGCACGCCGGCGGCCGCGGCCGCCGCGGGTCGCAGGCTGCGGATGAGCCCCCGCTGGCCCGGGAGCAGCCGGTCGAGGTGCCAGGCGAGGGCCTCGGGCAGGGCGAGCAGGCGCAGCGTCTCGGCGGTGGGGGCACAGTCCACGACCACGAGGTCCCACGGGCCCGACTCGACCTGCGAGCGCAGCTCGAGGAGCGCGGCGATCTCCTCCGCCCCGGGGAGGGAGGTCAGCTCCTCCGCCACGACGGCGTCGATGCCCAAGGTGGCCAGCACCGAGAGGAGGTACTCCTGCACGACCCGCCACGAGCTGCCGAGCGAGTGGGGCGCGTTGATCTGCATCGCGGACAGCCCGGGCTCGACCTCCACGGTGCGCGCCGGACCGCTCTCATCGGGCAGGCAGGCCGAGGCGGCGAGGTCGACGTCCAGCGCGTCGCCGAGGGAGTGTGCGGCGTCGGTGGACATGACGAGGGTCTTGATCCCCGAGCGCGCGGCCCGGACGGCGGTGGCCGCGGCGGTGGTGGTCTTGCCGACCCCACCTTTGCCAGTGAAGAGAATGACGCGCATGCGCGGCTCGCCGTGACGCCCGGAAACCCGGCGTCAGCCCTCGACGCGCTTCTTGAGCTCCTTGAGCGCGGTGTCGATGATGACCTTCTCGGCCTTGCGCTTGAGCATCCCGAGCATGGGGATCTTGACGTCCACCGCCAGCCGGTAGGTCACGGTGGTCTGGTCCTTGCCGCTGGAGGCGAGGGTGTAGGAGCCGTTCATGGCCTTGAGGACGTTGGCCTGCACGAGCGACCAGGACACGACTCCCGTGCCGTTGGTCTTGACGTCCCAGTCGTAGTCGAGGACGTAGGTGTCCTTGATGGCGCCCGCGTCGAGGGTGAACTCGACCTGGTCGGCCCAGCCGTCACCCTCCTCGGTCAGCACCGTCACCTTCTTGACCTCCGTGGCCCAGTCCGGGTAGCTCGGGAAGTCGGCGATGACGTCGAGCACCTCGCCGGGACTGGCGGCGATGTCGATGCTGGACTCGGTGCGGTCGGCCATGGGCCGAAGGCTACAACGAAGCGCCTTCAAGGGAGTCTTTGAGGGCGTGCACCGCCCGCTTCCAGCGCAGCCGGTGCCGGGCGCTCAGATCCGCGGGGGCGGAGCGGGCAGCGGCACCGCGCACGTAGTGGTGGACGATCGCGCCATCCCAGAACGGCTCGATCCAGATCTCCATCTCCCCCACGACGGCCCCGGCCACCCGCCACCGCAGACCCTTGATGCCGCGGTCACGCGAGAGCTCGAGGGCCAGGTGCGGCCAGATCTGCGCCAGCCGGCGCTCGTCGTCGAAGTGCGCCCGGATGTCGAAGGGGTCGGCACGGATATACGTCTCGTCGATGATGTCGACGCTGGTCTGCGGCATGTGCAACGTCGCCGGCGGGTGCGGGATGTGAGAAAGGACGCCGGCCTCCCCGTTCAGGCTACCGCTGGGTAGAGTTTCGCGTGGAGCCGCCGAACCGCGTCGAAGGAGACACAGTGCAGGACCACGTCGTTCCCCCACTCGTCGAGCCCACGACGGAGGGAAGCCTGGCCGACCTGCCTGCCCGCAACGCCGCCCGGAACCCCGCGAACGTGCTGTTCGCGCGCAAGGCCGGCGAGAGGTGGGTCGACGTCACGGCGCGCGAGTTCCATGACGACGTGCGCCGGGTCGCCAAGGGACTGGTTGCCGCTGGCGTCCAGCCGGGCGACCGGGTCGCGATCATGAGCAAGACCCGTTACGAGTGGACACTGGCCGACTTCGCCATCTGGACCGCGGGCGGCGTCGTGGTGCCGATCTACGAGACCTCCTCGGCCGAGCAGGTGCACTGGATCCTGGAGGACTCCGGCGCCGTCGCCGT
>DASULG010000283.1:0-11216 GCA_036278335.1 Pedococcus sp. | reverse complement strand
CGCCCCGTGGCGCACGGAAGTCTCCTCCGCGGGCGCGAGCGTCTCGATGCGGGCGATCCCGCTGACCGAAGGGGGCCAGCGGGTCGGCGCGCTCCTGCTGCTGCGCGACGTCTCCGAGCTGCGTCGGCGCGATCGGGAGCTGCTGACCAAGGAGGCGACGATCCGTGAGATCCACCACCGGGTCAAGAACAACCTCCAGACCGTCGCCGCCCTCCTGCGGCTGCAGGGGCGCCGGCTGCCCGAGGGCGAGGGGCGCACGGCGCTGGAGGAGGCGGTGCGGCGGGTCGGGGTGATCGCCCTGGTGCACGAGACCCTGAGCCAGGGCTTCGACGAGCGCGTCGAGTTCGACGAGATCGCCAGCCGCGGGCTCAACGCCGTCGTGGAGGTCGCCCGGGGCGAGCACCCGGTCCACGCGCACATCGCGGGCAGGTTCGGCCAGCTGCGGGCCGAGGACGCCACTGCCCTGGCGATGATCATGTCCGAGCTGATCCAGAACGCCGCCGAGCACGGGCTGGCCGAGTCGGGGGGAACGGTCGAGGTGTCGGTGAAGCGCACCGGCACGGGGAACGACGAGCTGCTCGAGGTGACGATCACCGACGACGGGACAGGCCTGCCTGCCGACTTCAGCCCGGGGCGCTCGGGGCTGGGCACCCAGATCGTGCAGTCCCTGGTGCAGGACCTGCGGGGGAAGATCACGTGGGAAGCAGCAAAGCCGCGCGGAACGCGGGTGCGGTTCCTGGCGCGGCTTCGGCCTCTGAGCCGCGACCCTGCCTAGAGCGGGATCGCGGGGGTTGGGGGATTGGTGGTGCTGGTGTCAGCCGGCGCGGCGGGCGCGGGCGTTGCGGCGCTTGAGGGCACGCCTCTCGTCCTCGGACATGCCGCCCCAGACGCCGGCGTCCTGCCCGGACTCGATCGCCCACTTCAGGCAGGTGTCAATCACCTCGCAGCGTCGGCAGACAGCCTTGGCCTCCTCGATCTGCAGGATCGCCGGGCCGGTGTTCCCGATGGGGAAGAACAGCTCGGGGTCCTCGTCGAGGCAGGCAGCGCGGTCGCGCCAGTCCATGAAGATCGTGCTCCTTGTCGTTGCGGGGGTCTCGCAGGGGGACGCCGTCCGGTGGGGGGCCGGGGGCGGGCAGGGCGCGTCATTGCGTCGAGCAGTAAGTGCGCGCTGCGCTGTGGCGCAGCCGACCGGCCATACTAGCCGTTGGGGTGGTGTTGGTGCGGGGGCGAAACGCTGAGCCTCGCCCATTGTCGAGCACAGCACACGACTGTGCCAACGGGTCGGGGGGCTTTTCTGTTCCAGCCTCACATGCCGCGGTGATTTCCAACAGGGTTTTCGTTCGGCAAATCCGAGGCCGGTCCTGAGGTTTTGGTCACAGGCGGGCCTTGGAGCGAGGATCCTTCGCTCGGCTAGCCTGACGCCGTGCCCAGCCTGCTGCCTCCCGAGACACCCTCATCCCAACCTGTGGACCGCGCCCGGCTGGTCGCCAGCGGTGTGAGCGTCGTACAGGCGGTCTTCCTGCTCGGCTTCTGCATCTTCTCCCTCTACGAGCTGACGCAGCACGGCTCCGACGACGCGGTGCGCGTGGTCACCGAGGCCCTCCTCGTCGCCGTCTTCGCCGCGGGCCTGCTGGCGCTCGGACACTTCTGGGTGAGGGGTGCGAACTGGCCCAACACCCCCACCATCGTCTGGAATGCGCTGCTGCTTCCGGTGGCCTGGGGCCTGGTCCAGGGCGGGCGCACTGCCGTCGGTCTCGTCGTCGGGGCCGTGGCGCTCGTGGGCATCGGCGCGGCGGTGCTCGCCGACACCTCATCGGCTCGCTGAGCCCGGCAGGCTCACGACCGCGGACCAGGAGTGTCGGTCGGCTCGACCCGCGCGACCTGCACAGGGGTCGTCGCGCCACGGGCGATCAGCAGGCCGCGCCCGGGTATGCGGTCCCGGACACGCGCGACCTTCGTGCCGAAGAGCTCCCCCTCGGCCGGGCCTGAGGGCCCGAGCAGGATGCCTGTCTGGTGGCGCGCGACCTCGACGGCCACGCCGCGGTACTGCGTCATCACGATCGACGCGGTGGCGGAGCAGACCACGAGCCCCGCGTCGCGCTCGACCAGCCGCGCGATCTCACGGAGCACCGGGTCCGCCGGGGAGTCCAGCGTCTGGTCCGCGTCGTCGACGATGACGGCCAGCCCAGCGTGGGACTGGCGGGCCGCCACGAGCGATGCGACGTCGGAGGGCTCGTGGGGCCGCGCCCAGCACACCACGTGGGTGTGGTCGCGAAGCCGGTCGAGCGGGCCGGGGCGGTCGGCGACGACCGCCACGGGAGTTCCCGCGTCCAGCAGCGACTGCGTCAGTGTGGCAAGGGCCGTGGACTTGCCGCTGCGCGAGCCGCCAGCCACCAGCCACCGCCTGCCATCGCGGTCCGGGCGCAGCGTCAACGGCACGAGCTCGTCGCCGCCGAGCCCGACGAGCACTCCGTCAGCGCCACCCGCTGGCGGCACCATCGCGGAGAGGCCTACCTCGCAAGGGAGCTCGTCCACGCGAAGCGGCAGCTGGGCAGCGTCCAGCCGGGCAGCGTCGGCCGCGCTGGCCGCCCCTGCCCGCTGCAGCGCCGCCGCCTGTTCCGGCCCGACGCCGAGCCACGCCAGCTGCACCTCCGTGCCCTCGCCGGCAAGCATCGCCCTCCCGGGTGGCTGGTGGGAAGGCAGGGAAGCAGGGGTCAGGCCGGCCATGACCGCTGCGGTCGAGTCGTCCTGATGCAGCAGCAGGCGCTGGGCGAACAGCGAGCCGGTGCGACCCAGGAGCACGTCGCGGCTGCCGGTGAGGAGCACGCGGAGTCCCACAGAGCCACCGTCCCGCACCAGCCGGAGCAGCTCGTCGGTGAGGGCTCCGTGGTCGTGGGCATCCAGGCTCTGGGCGACCTGCTCCCACCCGTCGACCAGCAGCAGGAGGTGGGCGGGCACCGAGCCGGCAGGGCCGTTGGCAGGGGACCCCTGCCATTCCGCCAGGGAGGCGGACCCGCGCTCGGCAAGGGACCGCTGCCGGCGTGACACCTCGGCGCAGAGTCTGCGCAGGAGGCGCGCCAGCCGGTCCCGGTCGTCATGACCGACCACAGCGCCGGTGTGGGGGAGGAGCTCCAGAGCCCGCAGACCCCCGCCGCCCCCATCCACGGCATACAGGTGGATCTCCGCTGGGCTGAGCCGCTCTGCCGCGGTGACCGCGACGAGGCGCACGAGACTGGTCCTCCCGCTTGCGCCGCTGCCGATGGCGGCCCAGTGGCCGGGCTCGCGAAGGTCCCAGCAGAGCAGGTCCTGGACCTGCGCGCCCGGCCGGTCGGCAAGACCGAGCGGCAGCTGCCACGGACTCGTGGGCGGCGTAGTACGACCTGCCTGCTCGCTCAGCCCTGCCTGTTCGCCCAGCCCTACCTGCTTGCCCAGCCCTGCCTGCCCGGCCCGCTCGGTGAGGGCGTGCCGGGGCAGGCGCTCTGGCAGCGGCGGCAGCCAGGGTGGGCGCGGCTTCTTCGCTGAGGCGAGCTCGCACGCCCGTGCCAGGCTGGCCGCCAGGCGTTGCAGGTCGGACGGTGTCGAGCCCGCCCCGGGGGCTCCTGACCCAGAGGTAGCGGAGGTGGTGCGCCCCACCGGTGGGTGTGGCCAGCGCAGTGGCGTGACCGTGAGCTGCACAGCACCGTGCCGCTCGGGGGTCACGCCCCCGATCCGCGCGCACTGGAAGGCCTCCAGGTCGCCCCCGCCCGTGCGGGCCAAGGCCCGGCCGGGTGTGCGCTCACTGAGGCGTGCGGCGTCAGGGGCGTCAACGACGTCCTCGGAGTCGACCCGGTCACGCACTCTCAGCGCGATGCGCAGGTTGACGTTCGCCTTGATGTCGGAGCTGATGACGCCCGCAGGCCGCTGGGTCGCGAGGACGAGGTGCACGCCGAGCGACCTGCCGACGGCGGCGATGCGCACGAGCCCGCTGAGGAAGGCGGGCAGCTCCTCGGCCAGGACGCGGAACTCGTCGACGACGAGGACCAGCCGGGGAACTGAGGGGTGGCGGGCCTCAGCGGCGAGGGACGCCTCGTACTCGTCGAGATCCCTGGCGCCCACGGCCGCGAACAGCGACTCGCGCCTCCGCAGCTCTGCCGTCAGGGAGGTGAGCGCTCGCTGCGTGAGGTGCGCGTCGAGGTCGGTCACGAGTCCAGCGGTGTGTGGCAGGTCGGCGCACTCCTTGAAGGCGGCCCCTCCCTTGTAGTCCACCAGGACGAAGCAGAGGCGGTCGGGCCGGTTCAGCACCGCCAGGGAGGCAATCAGGCTCTGCAGAAGCTCTGACTTGCCGGAGCCGGTCGTGCCGCCGACGAGGATGTGCGGGCCGTCGGCGCGCAGGTCGATGTGGTGCGGCCCCTCCAGCCCCACCCCGACGACGGCGCGGGTGGCGCTCGCAGAGGCCTGCCAGCGCTGGGCAACCTGTGCGGGGTCCAGGGCGTCGAACGGCATGAGGTCGAGCAGCCGGGCGGTCGGCGGCAGCCTGCGCCCGTCAGGCTCTGGGGTGGCGTCCCGCAGCGGTGCCAGGGCGCGTGAGAGCCGCTCGGACCACCAGGGGCCGACCCGGTCGACGACCAGGCCATGGCCCTCGTCACCAGTGCGGCTGCGCAGGCGGCACCGGTCCGGCTCGTCCGAGACCTCCAGCACCGCACCGGACTCGGCCGGGAGCCGGTCGGCGCGGAGGTCGAGGGCAATGAAGGCCATGCCCAGTGCCGGGCCCTCCTCGAGCAAGGCCGCCAGCCCGGGCACGGCCCGCAACCGGCGCACGCCGTCGAGCAGCACCACGATGCGCTCGCCCGGCGACGCTCCCTGGCCGGGGCCTCGCAGAGCCTGTCGGTGTGCCACGACGCGCTGCAGCTGGCGCACGGCGGCGGCCATCTCCTCCTCGGATCCGTCCAGCACGGCCGCCTGAGTCGGGGGAGACGCGTCCCCAGACACCACCCGGCTGTGTGGCAGGCGGGAGACCCAGTGCCAGGCCTGCGCGCTGGATGCGTCTGCGGCCAGCACCCACAGGCGGACGTCCTGGGGGGAGTGCAGCGTGGCGACCTGCCCCAGCACGGAGCGCACGACCGCCACGGTGGCCTCACGGGGGCCGGCGACGCCGAAGACGCCGAGCTGGGCCAGCGACACCGGGCAGGGGACATCGACCGCCTCCGGCTGCCTCGGGGGCGTGTCCGAGCCCAGGGTGACGACCCTGGTCTGCGAGGGCGACGTCCACGTGCCCACCCGCACGAGCAGCATGTCCGGGTCGCTCCGGCGGCGCTCCCAGAGGCGGGTGGACGGTGTCGCCGCAAAGGTGAGCAGCTCGGCGCTGTCGGGCAGGGCCCAGCGCTTGCGGCGCTGCTCCTCGCCAATCGCCGCGGCCGCAGCGGTCGCCACCCGCTCGGCGGCGGCGGCGTGCTCGGCCAGCCGCGCGGCATACGAGCGTCTGCCCGTGAACCGGTCCGAGACCGCGCTGGCCAGCATGAGCAGCGGTGTCATCAGCGTGAACACCAGCATCGACGGGCTGAAGAGCACCGCAAGGATGGCGCCCGCCGGCAGCGGGGCCAGCATCGCCACCCACGGCATTCGGCCCCGCGCGGGCGGGTCAGGCAGGGGCGGCAGCGTGAGGGTCACAGGTGCGGCCTCGCGGTGGATCCGTGGGCTGCGGTTGACCTGCCGCACCCCGTCCCTGGCCGACGACACCGCTGCCGGTCGAGCCGTCGGTGCCCGCAGGCGGAAACGGCTGGAGCCGAGGGTGACCAGGCTCGCGGTGGTGATGGCCTCCGGCTCGCCACCGAGCCGACGGCCGTCGATGCTCGAGCCGTTGGTGGAACCGCAGTCCCGCAGGGTCACGCCGTCAGGGCCGACGGCCAGCTCCGCGTGGACGCGAGAGAGGTCGGGGTCGTCGACGACGAGGTCCGCGTCCCCAGCGCGGCCGATCCGCAGCGTGCCCGCGCGGATGTCGAAGGAGCGGCCGGAGTCGGGGCCGCCGACGACAGCCAGTGACAGCGCTGATGTGTGCACGGCGACGTCGCCGGGTGAGTCCGCCACCCGGCTCGCGCCGCCGACCGCCAGGACGGCACCGTCCACGAGCGGCCCGCGGCCGACCGGCTCCGACCCGGCGAGCCGGCGCCCACCGACGCGGACGCCACCCAGCGCCTCCACGCCGAGCGCTCCCCGCAGCGCGGGCTCGAGGTCTGCGGCAGTCGCGCCCCGCGCGCACGCGACCTCCACCTCGAGCGGTTCGCTGGCCGTGTCCACGCGCACGACCGTCATCTGCAGGCGCATGGCCGTGACGCTAGGCCGACCACGGCGGCCCGGCGCCGGCTTGTTCACCGGGGTGTGGACAGCCCCGGCTTGTCCACCGGGGTGTGGACAGCCCCGGCGGCCGGCACGACGGTGCTAGTCGTTGATGCTGGTGATCCACCGCGCGTTCGGTGAGCCGACACCGGTGACGTTGTCCCACCCGGGCGCGATCCGCAGTGAGGAGTCCTCGTTGAAGGTGCGAACGGTGTAGCGCAGGCCATCGGCGTCGTCCACGCCGTTGACGAAGTCGACCCTGACGTTGCCCACGTCATCCGGCGTGCCCTTGATGTCCGTGAAGACCTCGGAGCCGGCCTGCCGGTAGATCTTGGGGTTCAGGAAGCCGATGCGGTCGCCGGCGTGCTCGGTCAGGTTGGCCGTCATGCCCGCGAAGAGCGGCGAGGCCAGGCTGGTGCCACCGATGCGGAACTCGCCGTAGCGGACACCGTCGGGGAAGGTCTGGGTCTCGCCGACCAGCATCCCGGTGGTGGGGTCGGCATCGAGGCCCACGTCGGGAACCGCACGCCCCGAACCAGCCTTGGACGGCACGACGCCCTTTTGGTATGCCGGGCGGTCGAACAGGGCGGACGACCCGCCACCGGCGCCGTACAGGAACGTCGTGAAGACCCAGGCGGTCCCTGCGGTGTTCAGGTCGTAGCGGTTGGTGCCCCAGCCGGTCTGGAACTCGAACGACCCGTCGGCGCCGATCGCGTCGGAGGTGCCTCCCACCGCGGTGACGTAGGGGTCCGATGCCGGGTAGTCGGTCTGCTTCAGCCCCGTGTTGGCGAGCTCGTCGCCGTTGTCGCCGGAGGAGAACATGAAGCTGATGCCCTGCATGGCGCCCTGGAGGAAGACCTGCTCGTAGGCGGCGACGTTGTCGGCACTCTCGTTGGCCTCCACGTCGCTCCAGGAGTTGGTGACGATCGAGGCCTTGTTCTCGTCGACCACCTTCTCGAGGGTCGTCAGGAAGTCTGTGTCGAAGCAGCTCGACGAGGCGTAGTAACGGATCTTGGCGCCGGGGGCCATGGCGTGGACCGCTTCGACGTCCAGCGTCTCCTCGCCGTACCAGCCGGAGGCGTCGCAGATGTCCTCGCTGTTGAACGAGTCAGGCAGGATCTGGGTCAGCTGGCCGTGGTCGTAGGCGCCGTCGCCGTGGCGCTTCGCGTAGCGGTTGGCGTCAGCGACGATCGTGGGGGCGGCATAGGCGTCGGTGATCGCGACCGTCGCCCCGCTGCCGTCGGTGCCGGCCGAGAGGCTGTCCTCGTATGCCGCCCGCAGCTGCGGACCGGTGTAGCCGCACACGGCGTAGGGGAGGGTCTCGCCGCGGAACTTCGGCAGCGGTGTGGCGTGGTCGGCCTGCTTGTTGGCGAGGACCTGGCCGTACGAGTGCGAGCACGGTCGCGCGTTCGCGAACCCGGGGGGCGGCGGTGCCGAGCTGTGCTTGACGAGCCTGGGCGTGGTGTCGACGCCGCTGATGGTCAGGATCGACGGCGCCAAGGCTGCCGGGACCTTGAGCGGGGTGCTGTTGGCCTGAACCTGCCGACCCTTGTGCGTGTACCGGTTGATGCCTGCGCCGAACGCCTTCTGGGCGGCCGCCACCGTGCCGTGCGCCGAGACGTACCGGCGGTGCGACTCGACGCCTGTGACGGTGAACCTGTTCTGGCGCAGCCAGGTGGACACGGCCTTCACCGTTGACGTGCTGGGGTCGTACCTGTTGTGGAAGTCGGAGGCAGACAGGAAGGCGCGGTACGAGGGGCTCCCCGGGGTGGACACCGCTGCCACGGCGGACTTCAGCGCGTCGACGCCGCCGTTGGGGGCAAGGTAGATCCGGACGTTGACCGGTGCTGCCGCACTCGCCCGCCCGGCACTCTTCACCTTCTCGACCCATCTGGGGAGGGTGTTCTGCACGTCCTTGGCGGCCGGCGCGGCCCCTGCGCCGGGAGCAGCGATGAGACTGGCAGCGATCGCTGCCGTCGCGGTGGCGAGCGAAATTGCGGTCATGCGTCGTTGCATAGCCCCGGCCCCATCTCTCACGTCCAACAGGTGTGCGCCTCAAAAAAAGGCATGACCACGTTAACGACGTCCGTAGGACTTGTACGTCCACAAGAATGCGTAGAAAAGGGGTGAGGCGTGCTATCCGTCGTCAGAGGGGTCCAGCGTCACAGGCCGCGGCGTCGTCGGGTCCGGCATCAGCTGGGTCCCGCCCCGGTGCGGCCTCAGATGATGGTGGAGACGACAAGGGTGAGGCCGCACGGGTTCCTCAGGTCCGGCCGCTCGGCCCCGGTCACGGTGACGTGGTCGCCCTCCTTCAGGCCCTGGGTGCCCGGCCCCACGAGGGCGTAGCGTCGCTGGTCGGTCTGCAGCACACGGCACGTGGGCCGCAGCCCCTCGATGAGGACCCCCGAGACCGTGATCTGGGCGCCCGGCGCTGGTGGCGTCGGCGTGGACGGTGGGGTGGGTGCACCGGGACTCTGGCCCGGGCTGGCTGGACCCGACCCGGTGGCGCTGCCCGAGCCCCCGGGGGACCCGGACTCCCCGCAGGCGGTCACGAGCATCGAGAGCCCGAAGCCCAGGACCATCAGCCGTCGGAAGCGCGATCGCGACGTTCCCATACCCGGTGCGACGCCCGGGACGGGCGGCAGGTTCCGCGGTGCTCCGCATACCTCGTTCCTCGTCCGGCCTTTCGTTGCTTGGGGGTCGCGCTCTGGACCAGCGCCGGCGCCATTGACAGCGCGCGGACCGCGGCGGAGTCTCGAAAGAGGCCCGGCCCGCGACCGGTGACCTCCGGCGCGGAGCGGCCACTGGGCGGACAAGCCTGCTGGCCGAGCACGTCCCCACGCGCTGGTTCATTCACGAGCGGGGCAGAGCGAAGGAAAGCCCATGCCGCGCATGCGGATCCAACCAGTGACGTCACCGCAGCCCACCAGCAACCCCCGGCGCCAGATCACCGTATTCCTGGTCATCGCCTATGGGCTGGCGCTCACCATCGCGCTCGTGCTCCCACACGCCGGCATAGCGCCTCTGATCAGCATCCTCGTGCCCGTCACGGCGGTGGTGCTGACCGTCGCCGTGGCAGTCCCCCGCGGGGAGCGCCGTGCGGTGTGGGCCGGGGTCGGTCTGGGGCGGCTCGGGGGCCGCGGACTGGTCGCCGCCGTCCTGGGTCCCGCCGTGATCATCGGCCTGAGCTTCGGCGTCGCCGCGGCCTTCGGCGTGGTCCGCTTCTCCGCGCTGGAGGGGGGAGTCGGAACAGATCTGGCCAAGCTTGCGCTCACGATCGCCGTCTTCGCCGTGGTCTTCCTCGGTGAGGAGATCGGCTGGCGCGGCTACCTGCTCTTCCGACTTGCCGAGGTCACGTCGGGGCGGCGGGCCGCGCTGCTGACCGGGGCGTTCCACGCGGCCTTCCATCTGCCGCTGCTGCTGCTGACCACGACCTACCAGAGCGCGGGGAGCCGGTGGATCGTCGTGCCGACGGTGATGGTCACGCTCACGCTGGCCGGCGTCTGGTACGCGTGGCTGCGCCTGTGGTCTGGGAGCATCTGGCCGGTGTCGCTCTCGCACAGCGCCTTCAACAACATCGTGGAGACCGTTGGCGGCGCAGCCATCGCCACCTCGCCGGTGACGATGGCGTACGTCACCACCGAGACGGGTCTGGCGACCATGGGCATCATGGTCGTGGTCGCGGGCTACCTGCTGACCCGCCGGGCGCCCGATTTCGACAGGGCATGCCCCGACGCAGAGGTTCGGCGAACCCGACCGGTCACCACTACAGGCGGAGAGCCTACGGCCCAGCCGATCTGAGCAGCGTCACGCAGGTGGAGGCAGGGTCACACCGAACCCGGCGACGGCCAGCCGCAGCAGAACCTGTCCGGGCGCGAGCAGGTCCGCGACCCGGGCGGCGCTGAGCACCTCGAGCTCCCCCAGCCGCACGGCATACGGCGCAGGGCCTGCCACGCGGGCGTGCTGCAGCTCGATCGTGTTGTGCCACACCTTCTGTCGTGCCTCGCGCAGAAAGCGCTGTGAGCTCAGGCGGTTCAGCGGGGTGAGCGCCCGGTCGAGCAGGCTGCGGGCTGAGTGGGTGGCCAGCACGGTGTCCTCGGCGGCAACGCGGCCGGCGAGCACGCGGTCGATTCGCTCGTGGTCCCGGCGACGCCGGTCCAGCAGCGGAGGGTCGCGGAACTCCTCGTCGGAGATCACGGCCAGAAGCGCCTGGGGCAGGTCGAAGTTGATGTGCGCGTTGATGCCCAGCAGCACCTGCCGGAGAGGTGGCAGCGACGGCGGCGCATCGAATGCGAGCCGCCACGGCCGCGGCACCCCAGCGCCGCCGGCGAGGTCCGCATCGAGGGCCTCGAGGTAGAGATCGGCGAAGACGGCGTCCCAGGCCTCCACCCACGCGGGGTCCTCGAAGTAGCCACGCTCGATCGCGGAACCCACAGCCACCGTGGTCCGTCGGTAGGTCTCGAGGAAGGGGCGCCGCGACGCGAGTCCGGCGGGGAGTGCGTCGCGTCGCGCCTCCATGGCGGCCAGCACGGTCGTGATGCTCCTGGGGTGCCCCTCGGTGTCAGGCGTGAGCGCCCCCGATCCTCAACGGTATTGCCGGAAGAGCACCATTCTGGGCGCCGTTCGTTGCGGAGCGGTCCCCCTGATTGGCGTAGGCCGCGTGGCCACCCTTTGGGGATCTAGCCACTTGGGGCCGCGGGCGGTTCGGCCCCGACGCGGTCGCGAATCTCCTGGACCGCCCAGTTGTTGCCGTCGGGGTCCTGGAAGAAGGCGAACTTCCCGCCGTCGCGGGGGTCCAGCTGCTGGATGGGCGTCACCTCGACCCCTCGCTCGACGAGCTGGGCGCGGGCGGCCTCGATGTCACTGACCACGAGCTGCAGGCTGGCTCCCGGCTCGGATCGGCT
>DASULG010000282.1:0-3341 GCA_036278335.1 Pedococcus sp. | reverse complement strand
AACAGAGCCCCAGTTTCCATTCGGCGCCTTAAGTTCGCGTCGGGCGACCCCTGCCGACGGGTGTGGTGCTGTGGACCTAGCGTGCCAGCCCCGTTGGAGGCAGATGGGGGATGACACCCGACAGCTTCCCGGTTCAGGGGCCGCCGTCGAGCGAGGTGTGTCGGTGCGTTCCGAGCCGGTGTGATCGGGGGGTCACCAATGCTGATGCGGATCCCTCCGAACTCGGCCTGGTGCCGCGCGTGTGACGGCCCCATCCCGCCAGACGGTGGGCTCTGGCGCGGCCGCGGATCAGGTAGTAAGCATGGGGCAGACAGAAGGGGACGTCATGGTTGCGCCACAGCAGACATATGCCGCTCGCCTCGAGATCGACTACCCCGACCGGCTGGACCGGGTCACCACGCTGTTCCGCGTCTTCCTCATCATCCCCATAGCCATCGTGCTGTCGCTGGTGAGTGCTGACGCGACCTCGAGCACGGTCATCTACAAGTCGGGCGAGGTGGTCGAGCGAACGACGAGCACCGGGGGCGGCATCGCCGGTGGGCTGTTCGCCGCCACGGCGCTGATGATCGTCTTCCGGCAGCGTTACCCGCGTTGGTGGTTCGACTTCCTGCTTCAGCTCAGCCGCTTCGGGTCGCGCGTCGTCGCCTACCTCGCGTTGCTCACCGACCGCTACCCCTCGACCGAGGACGAGCAGTCCGTCCACCTCGACCTGGACTACCCCGATGCGCGCGAGGGCCTCAACCGATGGCTACCGCTGGTCAAGTGGCTCCTGGCTCTGCCCCACTACGTCGTGCTGCTGTTCCTCGGGGTGGGTGCCGTCGTGGCAGTGGTGATCGCGTGGTTCGCGATCCTGTTCACCGGTCGCTACCCGCGTGGACTGTTCGACTACGTCGTCGGGGTCGGCCGGTGGGCGCTGCGCGTGCAGGCTTACGCATTCCTCCTCCTCACCGACTCCTACCCACCCTTCAGCCTCCGCTGACCCGCGCACCGGGGCCGTCGACCCGGTCGCGCAGACAACCCGTGGGATCCGCCAGCCCCGGCCGGGGGGTCGCCCAGTGCGGATCGCGAGCCGGACGTGTCGGCGCCGCGTCGCGGAGTCGCCGCTTCGGGCTGCTCAGTGGGGCCTCGAGCGACCCTGGCTGTGTGGTCCTGCGAGTGTTAGCGTCAAACAGCCGGCCCGCCGAGTCAGGCGCCGGGAAGCAAGTGGAGCGGGCAATGTCCGATTACAAGGCACTTGTGCGGGAGATGCTCAAAGGCATAGCCGCTGGCGGAGACGTCGATGCAGTCGTCGACAAGTACGTGGCCGAGGATTTCATCGAACATGAGGAGATCCCCGGGATGGGCAACACTCGGGACACTCCCCGGCAGCTGTTCAAAATGATGCACGCGGCCATCACCGACTTCCACGTCGACGTTCACGACCTGCTCCAAGAAGGCGACAAAGTGGTCGCACGGATCTCGTTCGTTGGCACCCACACCGGTGAGTTCATGGGCGTGCCCGCAAGCGGGAACCCCGTCAACATCAACGCCATCGACATCCTCCAGTTCCGCGGTGACCAGTGCGTCGCTCACTGGGGTGTCATGGACATGGCCGGGGCACTCGCGCAGATGGGCGCAGGCCCACACGCCTAGTCAGACGCTTGGCCGCAGGGTTGAGCGCCCGTCCCGTCCACCTGCGCTAGTTCCCGGCGCTCCGCGTCGAGGCCGCCGCGGTCCCTTCATAGCGTCCGCGGCAGAGCAATGCGCGGCAGAGCAATTCGTTGAGCAGCGGGTGACTGCCTGCTGGCCTATCGCGGGGATGCCTACCAATGATCTTCGTGGTCGCGAGCCAGTGATGACCATGGCCTTCGAGGTGATCGTGGCTCACGGCGCTCGAGCTGGCTCGTGCGCTCGTCGCAGAAGCTCGAGGATCGCCTCAGCACGCCCAGGGTTATGCGAGCGGCCTCGCGCGCTCGTGCTCGATCGCCTGGCCCGTGCCTTCCGCGCCCAGAACTGGAAGCTGACAGTGGAAGACGCTTGGTTCGACTGAGCGCTTCCCGGCAGATCCGGGCGAGCGTGAGCGCGTCCGATTCTGACCGTACGGTCGATCCCATTGCTACCGATGGCGGATCTCGCCGGTTTGAGCGGAGGGAACGGCCCTGGTCACGACTGACGGACCCCTCGAGCGGCTACTGTCCTCGAGACCAACAGATGAGCGAGGTCGGAGCGTGATGGGTGACCGCAAGGCGAACCGGAACGACGGGCGCCTCACCGAACCCACCCATCGTGCATCCCCCGCCGCGGGCGCAGTCGTGCACCTTGCCTGGCACCGCCGCGCTGGCAGGCCCCCAGACGAAGCCCGAGGGGCGCGCGACCACCTCGCAGGCGGCTCGTCCACGCCGATGTTCCGCACCCTCACGGGTCTCCTCCTGGCGGTCGCCCTCGGTGGGTGTGAGGAGGACATGGGCAGCGAGGACTGGCTGATAGTCGACAACCGGACCGACAGCGAGGTCTTCGTCACCGACGCCGGCGCCACCGGCTCGGGCTACTTGGGCAGCATCGGCGCCGGGTCGAGCGGTTTCGGCGCGGGGGCCGTTGACCGGTGCGAGGCGCGGGCGCTGGTGGCCCATGCCGGGTCGGCCGAGGGGCCGGTGGTCGCGCGCCGGACGGCCGTGGACGGCGAGGCATGCGTGGAACCCTGGGTCATCGGGCCGGACCACTGAGCTGCTGCTCACTGGGCCTGCCTCACTGACCGTGATGGCAGGGGGTCAGAAAGACGGGCTCTGTCGGAGGGTCATGGTCGGGACCGATGCGTCGCCGTGGCTGAACGCCGCTGCGAGCGCTGAGTCCCGCGGCTTCTGCTCATCGGCATGATCGACCGCGCACTCCACGGCAGACCCGGGCGTTGCTGTGACCCCAGTACACCCGCCGCTGCGCTGAAGCGGCAAATCCGGGCGATGGTTCCGGATGGCACCGCGTGGGCCCGGTCGGGCTATTCCGGGTCCGCGCCGCCGGGCGCATGCTCGATGACGGGGGGCAGTGGCCCCAAGGAAGGCGAGGTGGTCTGTCATGGCCCAGCGGAGTGCGACCGAGACCTCGAACCCTGATCAGGTTGCCGCCGAGCCGGAGTCACGGCGTAGGCATCTCGGCGGAGTGGTGACCGGGTCGCTGGCTGCCGGGTTCGTAGCGGCGGTCATCCTTCCGTTCGTCCCAGTCGGCACGGTGGATGTGAACTTCTCCACCGCGATGACGTTGTTCGGCTTTGCGTTCGGGTGGGCGCTGCTGGCGGTGCTGTCCACACGGTTCACCGACCAGCCACAACGCTGGGCCGTAGTGCCCTCGATCTTCATGGCGGTGGCTGG
>DASULG010000281.1:0-2559 GCA_036278335.1 Pedococcus sp. | reverse complement strand
GCGCCTGTCGACTCGCTGGAGGCAGACACGATCATTGCCGAGGAAACTGCCGAGAAGGTGATCGCGGGTCGTACACCGTGGCAGCTGGCGCGGGCACGGCTCTACCGCGACAAGATCACGATGGGTTTCCTCGGCGTGGTGGTCCTCGCCGTGCTGATCGGCCTCGCTGCACCCCTCCTCTCCAAGCTCGGCGTCCTCGACCCCTACACCTTCCACCCTGAGCTCATCGACCCGAACACCGGTGGCCTTCCCAAGGGGCCTGCGGGCGGGATCAGCCTCGCCCACCCCCTCGGAGTCGAGCCCGGCACCGGGCGCGACGTCCTCTCGCGCCTCGTCCTGGGGATCACCTTCTCTCTGGTCGTCTCCACGTCGGCGACGTGCATCGCGGTCTTCCTCGGCACGCTCCTCGGGCTGATCTCGGGTTTCCTCGGCCGGTGGCCTGACTTCACGATCACCCGGCTGATCGACATCGTGCTGGCCTTTCCCCAGACTCTGATGCTGCTGGCGCTGTCGGGCATGCTCATCGACCGCCTCACCTCGTTGGGCGTTCCCGAGGGCAACGCGAGCAACGGCCTCTACATCATCCTGGTGCTCGGCCTCTTCGGCTGGCCCTACATCGCCCGGATCATCCGCGGCCAGGTGCTCTCGTTGCGGGAGCGCGAGTTCATCGAGGCTGCCCGCAGCCTGGGCGCGAAGAACAGCCGGATCTACACCAAGGAGCTCATCCCCAACCTGTGGGCGCCGCTCCTCGTCTACTTCACGCTGCTGCTCCCGACCTACATCTCCGCAGAGGCGGCGCTGAGCTACCTCGGGGTCGGGATCCAGCCGCCCACGCCCACGCTGGGGAACATCCTGAAGTACTCGGTCAACTACGCCCCAGCCGACTTCGCGTTCTTCTTCTTCCCTGCCCTCATCATCGCCATCCTCGTGATCTCGTTCAGTTTGCTCGGCGACGGACTGCGAGACGCCTTCGACCCCAAGGCGGATCGATGAGTGGCTTGCCTGCTCCGCTTGGCCACGGATGTCCCCAGCGGACCACCCCACCAGACACCCCTGCCCGCATGACGGGGGGACGGCGCACCGCGCGTGCGATGGACAACCTGAAGGAGATCACATGATCATCACTCGGAGGAAAGCGGCTGGGCTGACTGCCCTTGTGTCCAGCGGCCTGCTCGCCACGGCCGCCTGCAGCGGCACGACCGCGCCCTCGCAAGGCGGCACGAGTGGTGGTGGTGGTGCCAGCGCGACCAAGGGGGGCACGCTGTACTACCTGACGAAGCGCCCAGCGGAGCACCTCGACCCGCAGCGCATCTACATCGGACGCGACCTCGCCAACATGAACAGGCTGGTCTACCGCGACCTGGTTTCGTTGCCGATCAGCACTGACCTGAAGGAGGGCACCACCCCGGTGCCCGACCTGGCGACCGACACCGGCACGTCCACCGAGGGCGGGAAGGTGTGGTCGTTCACCCTGCGCGACGGGGTCAAGTGGCAGGACGGCAAGGACATCACCTGTGAGGACCTCAAGTACGGGTTCTCGCGCGGCTTCGCGGTAGACGTGCTCACCGGTGGCCCGAACTACGCGCTTGCCTACCTCGACGTGCCGCAGAAGAACGGGCTCCCCGTCTACAACGGCCCGTACAAGAAGGCCGGACAGGCGGAGTTCGACAAGGCCGTCACGTGTGAGGGCAAGAAGATCACCTACCACTTCAACAAGCCATGGGTCGACTTCCCCCTGGCCATCGCGTCTCTGCGCTTTGCCGCTCCCTACCGCGCCGACCAGGACAAGGGCGACCAGTCCAACTACGCGATCTTCTCCGACGGCCCCTACAAGATCGAGGGCACGTGGAAGAAGGGCGTGGGCGGCACCTTCGTGCGCAACACGAACTGGGACCCCAAGACGGACTCCGACAAGGTGCGCAGGGCCCTTCCGGACAAGATCGTGTTCATCGAGGGCCTGACCAACGAGATCATCACCCAGCGGCTGATCGCGGACAGCGGCAACGACAAGTTCGCCGTCACCGACCGCCGCATCCCGGCCGCGCTGTTCAGCCAGGTCACGGGCAACCCGGCGGTGCAGTCGCGCGCCACCCTCGTGGACGCGCCGTTCATCGACTACGTGCTGCCGAACTTCAACCGCATGAAGGACCTCAAGGTGCGGCAGGCCCTGGCCGTGGCCACCGACCAGAACGCCTACATCACCGCCCAGGGCGGCGACAAGTACGGCAAGCCCGCCAAGTCGATCGTGAGCCCGGCCCTCATCGGCTACAAGGACAACCCCAACTTCACGGCCCCGCCGAGCGGTGACCCGGCTGCGGCGAAGAAGCTGCTCCAGGAAGCCGGCGTCGCGATGCCGTACCCCATCAGGTACACCTACAACGGCGGCACGACCGAGGTGGACAACGCCGCGGCCGGCATGAAGGCGGCCTGGGACAAGGCAGGTTTCCAGGTCACCCTCGACCCGCTGACCGACACCTACTACGACGTCATCCAGAACCCCGCCAACAACAAGTCCGACGTCGTGTGGGGTGGCTGGGGCGCTGACTGGCCGTCGCAGGC
>DASULG010000280.1:0-10201 GCA_036278335.1 Pedococcus sp. | reverse complement strand
GACGAGCACGGCCACGCCGAACAGGCCCCGCTCGTCCCAGGCCCAGGTCACCCAGAGGACGAAGGGGCCGCGGTCGGGCTGCTGACCCCAGGCCGCCTGCACGTCGAAGAAGGCGCGCGGCAGGCCGCTGACGACACCGACCAGCACCGGCCAGGCCACCGCGGAGACGGCGGTGGCGCCGAGCATGACCGCCGCAGTCAGCCGCTGTCCGCGCAGCGGCGCGACGCCGGCCAACCGGTCCTCCCGCCACCGGATCACCAGGTGTGCCAGCGCCGCAGCGGCCAGCGCCGGCGCCACCCCGCGCGTGAAGCCCAGCACGAGGGCTATCGCCCCGACGGCGGCATAGTGGCGCCGCATGAGCTGAAGCAGGGCCATCGCGACGAGCACGCAGGCCAGTGCCTCGGTGTAGGGCATCATGAGGACGCCGGTGGCCGGGTAGAAGCACCACAGCGCCGCGGCGACCAGCGAGAGCCGCTCACGGGCAGGCTGGGGGGCGGCGTGCAGGGCGAAGCGGAACGCCTGCCAGACCAGCACCACGGCGACAGCGCCGAGCACGAGGTTGAGCCCGACCGCCGCGACGGTGAACGGCAGGCCGGTGACCATGAGCGCCCGCACCACCAGCGGGAACCCGGGGTAGAAGGCCCACGCGCTGTAGGTCAGGCGCGACGTGTCGGGGTCGACGGGCAGTGGCAGCGGGTAGCCGCCCTGGGCGATCTCGGCATACCACTTGCTGTCCCAGAGCCTGAAGATGTCGCCCACCGTGGGCTCCAGGTGGCCCACCCCCGCGGGTGTCTGGAACCACGTCGCAGCCACGAGCATGGCGACGAGCACGGCGACGCGCGAGAGCCCATAGGTGACGAGCAGGAACAGCACAGGCCGGCGCAGCGCCCTCCCGGCAAGCTCGCTGCGGCGCTCTGCGGTGAGCAGGTCGCTCATCACGGCGGGTAGTCCGAGGGCGGCACGAACACGAGCAGGTGGAAGACCCACGCCACCTGGCCGGCGATACCGGCGGCCACCAGCAGTGCCGTGCGGGGCCACAGGAACCGCGGGACCCGCCGGTCGGCCCAGCCACCGCCGAGGACCACGACGAGCAGCGGGAACAGCGGCAGCAGGTAGCGGAAGATGCTGGTGAACGGGTCGAGGACCAGGCCCAGGTATGCCGGGTAGGCCAGGCACCACGCGCGCAGCTCCGGCCCCAGCGCCCGAGCCCACGGCCCGCAGACCATCACCACGATCACCGTCACGACCGCGGCCAGGGCGACCGGGCCGAAGGAGCCCGCGAGCGCGTGGTCCCGAAAGACCCACTCCGACATCCACAGCCAGGGCTTGAGCGGCACGATCTCGCCACCGGCCCGCCACGCCGCCATGGTGTCGGTGTACGCCGTGGGCGAGCCCGTCACCGCCCAGGCGATCGACGGCCACACCAGCCCGGAGACACCGCAGGCCACGATGGCCCCGGCGCCGGCGGCATACTCACCCCTCGCGACGGGCTGCTCGGCCCGCCCCCGCCAGCGGACGAAGAGTGCCACGGCCACCACCGCGAGCAGCGGCAGCGCGATGGGCCGGGTCAGGCCCAGGACGAGCGCGAGCGCCGCAGTGACGGCCCACCGTCGCCGGATGACCGCCCACAGGAAGCCGCACAGCACGAGCATGGCCAGGGACTCGGTGTACGCGAGCTGGAGCGAGACCGCCGCCGGGAACGCCGCCCACACGGCCACTGTGGCGAGCGCAACCCGCGAGCCCACCCGGTCGGTCAGCAGCGCGGCCATGAGCAGCGCCGCCCCGAGCCCGCAGACCAGCGCGAGCATCGAGGCGACGACCGGGAAGCCGAGCCCGGTGAGGCCCATCAGCCCCCGGGAGGCGAGCGGGAAGAGCGGGTAGAAGGCCCACGGGTTCTGCGACGGGTGGCCGCTCGTGGGGTCGAGCGGCAGCACCCGGGGGTAGCCGTGCTCGGCCACGGTGCGGTACCAGCTGCCGTCCCAGAGAACCGTCATGTCGAAGTAGTCGACGCTGGGGCCGGTCCACGAGTCGACCGGCACCTGGTCGTCGACGGCAAACAGGATGATGACGGCCGTCACCGCTCGCAGCGCGAGGTACACCGTGGCCACGCGGGCCACGAGGCCGCGCGTCACCGGGCACCGGCCCGATGGCACCCCAGCACGTGGTCGTCAACGACGCCGCAGGCCTGCATCGCGGCATACATGGTCGTGGGACCGACGAAGACGAAACCGGCCCGCTTCAGCGCCCGCGCGAGGGCCACCGACTCCGGCGAGGTCGCCGGCACGCTCGCCGTGTCTGCTGGTCGCTGGTGCTCCAGCGGGGCGAACGACCAGAAGAGGGCGTCGAGACCGCCGGTGTCGCGCAGCCCCAGCACAGCCCGGGCGTTCGTGATCGCCGCCTCGACCTTGAGCCGGTTGCGCACGATGCCGGTGTCCGCCATGAGCCGGGCGCGGTCGGCGTCGCCGAAGCGCGCCACCTCCTCGGGGTCGAAGCCCGCGAAGGCCGCACGGAAGGCGGCGCGCTTGCGCAGGATCGTCAGCCACGACAGCCCGGACTGGAACGCCTCGAGGGTCAGCCGCTCGTAGATGGCGCTCTCGCCGCGCACCGGCACGCCCCACTCGGTGTCGTGGTAGACGAGGTAGTCCGGGGTGCTGCCGGCCCAGGGACAGCGGGCGAGCCCGTCCTCCCCGAGCACCACCCCGGTCACGAGCGCGTCCGGGTGCTGCGCCGGACAGCCTCGCCGAGCATGCCGTCGAGAGCGCGGGCGAACATCAGACCGCTCACCCGGTCGGTGACCGGGCGGGCCAGACGGCCCACGACGGCCGGCCGCGGGCTGATCTGCTCCACCCACTGCACCGCCGTTCCAGCCGGCGCCGGGTCGACGCGCACGTCCGCCCAGCCGTCGAGGACCCGGCCGGTCTTGACGACCGAGAAGCGGCCGGCGCCGCGCTCGTCAGCCGGCGGGTCCCACCGGGTGAGGATCATCGAGTCGCTGAAGTGCAGCGGCCCGATGCCGCTCAGGCCGGCGAAGCCCCAGCCGACCCGCGGGGTGCCCTCATCGACGCGCATCGTGGTGAGCGGGATCCACGAGCCGTAGCCGGCGAAGTCGGTGAGCACAGCCCAGACCGCCGCGGGGCTGGCGGGGCAGGTGCGGACAAGGTGGAAGGGAGCCATCGTCAGCCGCGGGACTCCCCGGCACGCGACTCGGTGGGCTGCTCGGCCCCCACCTCGACGGACGGCTCGGCGGCCAGCTCCGCAGGCGGCTGGGCGGCCGGCTCGGCCGACGGCTCGGCTGCCCTCTCGGCCGGCGGCTCGGGCGTGACCGCGGCGTGCCGACCGGTGGGGGCCCGCAGGGCTGCGAGCTCGTGCTCCTGCTCGGCGAGCCGGTCCTGGAGCCGGTCGAGCACGCCGTCGACCTGGTCCATGCGATAGCCCCGGAGGGCGGTGTCGAAGTGGACGGTGGCGACGTCGCGGGCGACGAAGTCCTCGGTGAGTCCCGTGTCCGGCTGGGTCGTCACCGGTGCGGCCATGGGGTCGTAGGAGACCCGGCCGGCCACCATCGCGGCGAAGACGCCGACGAGCAGCACCGCGACGACGATGAACAGAACCCAGATCACGGGCTGATCGTCGCATGCCTCGGGCGCGAGGACACGCTCATCCTGCGTCGGTCAGCCCGTCGGTGTCCGACGGGCGGGCGCTGCGGCCGAGCATCTCGACGAACGCGGGCACGTCCTCCGGGGACAGCCGGAAGGTCGCCCGGCAGATGTCGCCCTGCCAGATCGAGAGCACCACGCGCCCGGTCTCCGGGTGTCCCGAGACGCGCAGCCAGCGGCCGTCGACGTCCCGGCCGAGCAGGACGTCGCCCTGGCGAGGCAGCGGCGAGACAGTCACGAGGTCATCATGCCCGGGACATCTGTGGGACCGCGCTCATTCCGGCCGTTTCGGGGCGACCCGGGGGTCGGACTCGATGATGATGCGGACCGCCTCGTCGACGTCGTCGGTCACGTGGAGCAGCCCGAGGTCCTCCTTGCTGATCATGCCGTGGTCGGCGAGGGTGTCACGCAGCCAGCTGAGCAGGCCGCCCCAGTACTCACTGCCGACCAGGACGAGGGGGAAGGACGTCACCTTCTGCGTCTGCACCAGGGTCAGCGCCTCGAACAGCTCGTCGAGGGTGCCGAAGCCTCCCGGGAGGACGATGAACCCCTGGGCGTACTTGACGAACATCGTCTTGCGGGCGAAGAAGTAGCGGAAGTTCACCCCGAGGTCGACGTAGGGGTTCAGGCCCGCCTCGAAGGGCAGCTCGATGCCCAGCCCCACCGAGGCGCCTCCGGCCTCTAGAGCGCCACGGTTAGCCGCCTCCATGGCGCCGGGGCCGCCGCCGGTGATCACGGCATACCCGGCCGTCGCCAGGGCCCGCCCCACCGCGACACCGAGCGCGTACCGCGGGCTGTCCACGGGCGTGCGGGCCGAGCCGAACACGCTCACGGCCGGACCCAGCTCGGCCAAGGCGCCGAAGCCCTCGACGAACTCGCTCTGGATGCGCATCACCCGCCAGGGGTCGGTGTGCAGCCAGTCGGCGCGGCCCTTGTTGTCGAGCAGCCGCTGGTCGGTGGTGGTCCCGGGCATGCGCGAGCGCCGCAGCGTCACGGGCCCGGTGTGGTACTCCCAGTCCTCGTCGGGCCCGGGATCCCTGTCAGTCATGCCGCGAACCTACGCCAGCCACCGCAGCAGCGCGGCCTCGGCCTCGACCAGCTGGGACACCGGGCATCGCTCGTCGTCGTGGTGGGCGAGGTTGGGGTCGCCCGGGCCGAAGTTGACGGCAGCGATGCCGAGGTCGGCGAAGCGGGCGACATCGGTCCACCCCTCCTTGGCGACCACCTGCAGGCCCAGCGCCTCGACGAAGGAGCGGGCCGCGGGCAGGTGCAGCCCTGGCCGCGCGCCGCCTGCGTTGTCGACGACTGCCACCTCGAAGCCGGCGAACAGCTCCTCCATGTGCTGGGCGGCCTCCGCCTCGGACAGGCTGGGCGCGTAGCGGTAGTTGACCGTGACGACGCACCGGTCCGGGATGACGTTGCCGGCGATGCCCCCGTGGATTCCGGTCGCGTTGAGGGCCTCGTGGTACTCGAGGCCGTCGACGGTGACGGTGCGCGGCTCGTATGCCGTGAGCCGGCTGAGGATCGCGCCCGCCTCGTGGATGGCGTTGCGGCCGTTCCACGGCCGGGCCGAGTGGGCCGCGATACCGCGGGCGGTGACCTCGACGCGCAGCGTGCCCTTGCAGCCCCCCTCGATCTGGGCGGCCGTCGGTTCGAGCAGGACGGCGAAGTCAGCCGCCAGGAGGTCGGGGCGGGCCTGCTGGATGAGCCGCAGGCCGTTGAACTGGCTGTCGACCTCCTCGCCCTCGTAGAAGACGATGGTCAGGTCGCGCGAGGGCTCGAGGACCTGCTGGGCGACCTTGAGCTGGACGGCTACGCCACCCTTCATGTCGACCGTGCCGCGACCGACCAGGTCGTCCCCCTCGCGCCGGGTGGGCAGGTTCGCCGGGTCCGTGGTGAGCGGGACCGTGTCGATGTGGCCGGCCAGCACGACCCGCTCGGGCCGCCCGAGGTCGGTGCGCGCGACCAGCGAGTTGCCGATGCGGGTCACCTCGAGGTGGCCGAGCGGGCGCAGGGCGGCCTCGATCGCGTCGCACAGCGCGGCCTCGTTGTGGCTGACCGACTCGATGTCGCACAGTGCCGCCGTCAACGTGGTGACGTCGGCGGAGAGGTCCAGGGCCGGCAGGGCTGCGGTGACAGAGCTCATGCGCAGCACCCTATCCAGCCACCGTTTCCCGACCGATGAGGCGCCTCGCCTAGGCTTGCCCCCATGATCAGCGAGCGCAGCGCCTGGGGATTCGGACTGGCCACCCTCACCGACGACGGTGTCACCCTCGACACCTGGTACCCCGAGCCTGCCCTGGGTGTCGCTCCGGCGGATGCCTCCGCCCCGGCCGAGCTCGAGGCGCTGGTCGGCAAGGACGAGGTGCGCCGGGTCCGCCGCGAGCTCGTGCAGGTCGGCATTGACCTCGACGCGCCCCCGGCGGACGCCTCCGACGCCTACCTGCGGCTTCACCTGCTCTCCCACCGCGTGGCCGAGCCCAACACGATCAACCTCGACGGCATCTTCGGGGCGCTCGCCAACGTGGTGTGGACGACGCAGGGGCCGTGCGCGGTGGACGGCTTCGAGATGACCCGTGCCCGGATGCAGTCCCGCGGTCCGGTCCAGGTGTTCGGCGTCGACAAGTTCCCGCGGATGACTGACTACGTCGTGCCTGCCGGGGTGCGGATCGGCGATGCTGACCGCGTGCGCCTCGGGGCGCACCTCGCCTCGGGCACCACGGTGATGCACGAGGGCTTCGTGAACTTCAACGCCGGGACCCTGGGCACCTCGATGGTCGAGGGCCGGATCAGCCAGGGCGTCGTCGTGGGCGACGGCTCGGACATCGGCGGCGGCGCCTCCACCATGGGGACCCTCTCCGGCGGCGGCACCGAGCGGGTCCGCATCGGCGAGCGCTGCCTGCTCGGGGCCGAGTCCGGCCTGGGCATCGCCCTCGGGGACGACTGCGTGGTGGAGGCTGGCCTCTATCTGACTGCGGGCACCAAGGTCACCCTGCCGGACGGCCAGGTCGTCAAGGCACGCGAGCTCTCGGGCCAGGACAGCCTGCTGTTCCTGCGCAACTCCGTCACCGGCGCCGTCGAGGCACGCGCCCGCGACGGGCACGGCATCGTCCTGAACTCGGCGCTGCATGCCAACGACTAGGCGCGGACGCGTCGTCCTCGCCGAGGAACGCCCCCGGTCGCGTGCCCGACGAAGGGCCACCCGCGTCGTGGTCGCCGTGCTCGCCGTGGCGCTGATCGGTGCCGGCTACGTGGGCGTCCAGGGCCTGCTGCGCAACCTCGGCGGGCCACGCTGCCAGGCGACTGCCGTGGGCAAGAGCGTGGACTTCGACCCCTCCCAGACGCGCTACGCCGCCACGATCACCGCCGTGGCGGTCAAGCGCGGGCTGCCCCCGCGGGCCGCCACCATCGCCATCGCCACCGCGCTCCAGGAGTCGAAGCTGCGCAACCTCCGCTACGGCGACCGCGACTCCGTCGGCCTCTTCCAGCAGCGGCCCTCCCAGGGCTGGGGCACCGAGGAGCAGATCCTGGACCCGGTCTATGCCGTCAACCGCTTCTACGACGCCCTGGTGAAGATCAAGGGATACGAGTCGATGGAGATCACCAAGGTCGCCCAGGAGGTGCAGCGCAGCGCCTACCCCGAGGCCTACGCCGACCACGAGCAGGAGGGCCGGATCCTCGCGTCGACCATCAGCGGGCACTCCCCTGCCGGAATCGGGTGCCGGCTGAACGCGGCTGACACCGGCGACCCCGTCGCCTTCGCCGCCGACCTCAAGACCCAGCTCGGGCCCAGCGCGGCCACCCCCGCGGGACGGACCCTGCAGGTCAAGGCCGACTCGCCGCTGCAGGCCTGGGCCATCGGCGCGTGGGCCGTCTCCATGGCCGACGCGCACGGCGTGACGCAGGTCCGGGTGGCCGACCGCCAGTGGACCCGCACCCGGGACAAGGACGGCTGGACGTGGCAGTCTGCCGGAGCCGGGCAGCCTGCCGGAGCCGATGCTGGCGAGACGGTCACCGTGACCTTCGCAGGCTGACCAACCGCGAGCGCACGCCGAACGAGGCCCGCACACCGAACGAGGCCCGCACCGTGTCCCACGGTGCGGGCCTTGTTCAGTCTGTGTGGCCGGTACTCAGCGCTGGTCGAGGGCGACGTAGTCGCGCTCGGTGGCGCCGACATAGATCTGGCGGGGGCGGCCGATCTTGGTCTGGGGGTCCTCGATCATCTCGCGCCACTGGGCGATCCACCCGGGCAGGCGGCCCAGGGCGAACAGCACGGTGAACATGCGGGTCGGGAAGCCCATCGACTTGTAGATCAGGCCGGTGTAGAAGTCGACGTTCGGGTAGAGCCTGCGCTCGACGAAGTACTCGTCCTCGAGGGCGGTCTGCTCGAGCTTGAGGGCGATCTCGAGGAGCTCGTCCTGCACGCCGCCCTTGTTCAGGATCGTGTCGGCGGTCTTCTTGATGATCGCCGCTCGCGGGTCGTAGTTCTTGTAGACGCGGTGCCCGAAGCCCATGAGCTTGACACCCTTCTCCTTGTTCTTGACCTTCTTGACGAACGCGTCCACGTCGCCGCCGTCGGCCTTGATCCGCTCCAGCATCTCGAGCACCGACTGGTTCGCCCCGCCGTGCAGCGGCCCGAACAGGGCGTTGATCCCGGCGGAGATCGAGGCGAAGAGGTTGGCCTGCGAGGAGCCCACGAGACGCACCGTGGACGTCGAGCAGTTCTGCTCGTGGTCCGCGTGCAGGATGAGCAGCAGGTCGAGCGCCTTCACGAGGTCCGGGTCGAGGTCGTAGGGCTCGGCGGGGAGGCCGAACGTCATCCGCAGGAAGTTCTCGGTCAGCGACAGGGAGTTGTCGGGGTAGAGGAACGGCTGCCCGACGCTCTTCTTGTAGGCGTACGCCGCAATCGTCGGCAGCTTGGCCATCAGGCGCACGGTCGAGATCTCGACCTGCTCCTTGTCGAAGGGGTCGAGGCTGTCCTGGTAGAAGGTGGAGAGCGCGGACACCGCCGAGGACAGCACCGGCATCGGGTGGGCGTCGCGAGGGAAGCCACCGAAGAACGCCTTCAGGTCCTCGTGGAGCAGGGTGTGGCGGCGGATGCGCGCGTCGAAGTCCGCGAGCTGGTCCTCGCTCGGGAGCTCGCCGTAGACCAGGAGGTAGGAGACCTCCAGGAAGCTGGACTTCTCGGCCAGCTGCTCGATGGGGTAACCGCGGTAGCGCAGGATGCCGTTGTCGCCATCGATGTAGGTGATGGCGCTGGTGCACGAGGCGGTGTTGACGAAGCCCGTGTCAAGGGTGACGTTGCCCGTCTCCTTCAGCAGCTTCGAGACGTCGTACCCGTCGTTGCCCTCCGTGGCCTTGACCAGGGAAAGCGGGAGTTCCTTGTCGCCCGCCCTCAGCGTGGCGCCAGCTCCATCGTTGCTCATCGACCCATCCTCAAGTGTGTTTGCGGGCACCCTGGCTTGGCGCGCCCAGCGCAACAGCGACGGTACCCCAGCGCCTCTGGCAGGGAAAACGGGGAGGTTCGGGCCACCGCCGAAGTGCCGGCTCAGGCCAGCCGGGCGACCGCGGCGTCGATGCGTTCGTCGCTGGCGGTCAAGGCGATCCGCACATGCTGGGCACCTGCGGTGCCGTAGAAGGTGCCCGGCGCGGCAAGAATGCCCCGGTCGGCGAGCCACCCCACCGTGGACCAGGCGTCCTCCCCCCGCGTGCACCACAGGTACAGGCCGGCCTCGGAGTCGTCGATGCGCAAGCCGGCACCCTCGACGGCGGCACGCAGCAGCGCCCGTCGACGCCCGTAGACAGCCCGCTGCCCGGCGACGTGCGCCTCGTCCCCGAGGGCCGCCGCCATGGCCTGCTGCACCGGCCACGGCATGATCATCCCGGCGTGCCTGCGCACCTCGAGCAGCCGCTGGACCAGCACCGGGTCGCCGGCGACGAAGGCCGCCCGGTAGCCCGCGAGGTTCGACTGCTTGCTCAGCGAGTAGACGGCGAGCAGGCCCTCGTGGCTGCCCCCGGTCACGCGAGGGTCGAGGATGCTCGGCGTGGTGGGTGGTTCGTCCCCGGAGTCCGGCCCGCGCTCGCGCCAGTCGAGCTCGGCGTAGCACTCGTCGCTGGCGACGACAACATTGTTGCGCCGGGCCCACTGCACCACCTTGGCCAGGTGGCCGACGCCCAGCACCTTGCCGGTAGGGTTGCCAGGACTGTTGAGCCACAGCAGCTTTGGCGTCGTCGACGGGGTGAGCGGGCCCAGGGCCGCGAACCCGTCGACGACCTTGGGCACGGCGCCCGCGAGCCGCGCGCCGACGTCGTAGGTGGGGTAGGCGACGCCGGGGAAACCCACGATGTCGCCGGCGCACAGGCCGAGGAGCGTCGGCAGCCAGGCGACCAGCTCCTTGCTGCCGATGGTGGGCAGCACCCCGTCGGGGTTGAGGTCCGGCACGCCCCGGCGCCGGGCGAACCAGTCGGCGACCGCCTCGCGCAGTGCCGGGGTGCCCCATGCCTGGGGGTACCCGGGTGCGTCTGCCGCCGAGCGCAGGGCGTCCTGC
>DASULG010000279.1:0-3394 GCA_036278335.1 Pedococcus sp. | reverse complement strand
GCGGTGCCCGGCTCGGGCCAGAGCCACCGCGGCGAAGGCGCTGTCCCGCGGCCACACATAGCTCCAGCGGTCGGCCGCTCCGGCGCGCACGGCCCCGTTGGGCTCGGTGAGGCGGCGCAGGTCGAGCAGGGCTGTCGTGGTCATGTCCTCCCAGCGGGTGCCCTCCCCCGGCACCACACCGGCGTCCAGCCAGACCTGGTCCTCGGCGGAGTCGCGCCCCTGCGGCGCACCGCTCAGCCCGACCCAGCTGGGATGGGTGATGAGGACGGGGTCGGGCGCGGGGCCGCGCGACCAGCCGCCGGCCGCCAGGGCTGCCCCGCCCATCGCCGCGACCAGCACCGGCACGAGCCATCGCCGGGGGGTGCTGTGTCGTCGTCGCCGCCTGCGACCCCTCACCCTGCGATGATGCGCCCGCCAGAGGCCTCCGGGCAGCGAAATGACCACACCTGGTGGACGCTTGAAGTGGGGCCTCTGCCCGTGAGACACGTCACCGCGTGACCGCTGTCTCACTCCCCTGCCAGCGCCGTTGTGTCCCACTAGGTTCGGCGCAGTCGAGTGTCCCGCTCCACCTGAGGCTGAGGAGTTCCACTGATGCAGCAGATCCGCGACGCCATCCTCTCGGGCGACCGCGCCCAGGAGACGTATGCCGGCCTGCCCGTGCCCGACTCGTACCGCGCCGTGACGGTGCACAAGGACGAGGTGGCCATGTTCGAGGGCCTGCCCAGCCGGGAGAAGGACCCGCGCCGCTCGCTGCACATCGACGAGGTGCCAGTGCCCGAGCTCGCGCCGGGAGAGGCGCTCGTCGCGGTGATGGCCAGCGCCATCAACTACAACACGGTGTGGACCTCGATCTTCGAGCCCATGCCGACCTTCGGGTTCCTCGAGCGCTACGGCCGGACCTCGCCCTACGCCAAGCGCCACGACCTGCCGTACCACATCGTCGGCTCAGACCTCTCCGGCGTCGTGCTGCGAACCGGCCCCGGCGTGCACCTCTGGAAGCCCGGCCGGGAGGTCGTGGCGCACTGCCTCTCCGTCGAGCTCGAGAGCGCCGACGGCCACAACGACACGATGCTCGACCCCGAGCAGCGGATCTGGGGCTTCGAGACCAACTTCGGCGGCCTCGCCGAGCTCGCCATCGTCAAGACGAACCAGCTCATGTCCAAGGCCGACCACCTCACCTGGGAGGAGGCGGCGGCCCCCGGGCTGGTGAACAGCACGGCATACCGCCAGCTCATCTCACGCAACGGCGCGGGCATGAAGCTCGGCGACGTCGTCCTCATCTGGGGCGCGTCCGGCGGCCTGGGCTCCTACGCCACCCAGATGGCGCTCGCCGGCGGGGCAACCCCGGTGTGTGTGGTGTCCTCCCCGGACAAGGCGCAGATCTGCCACGCGATGGGCGCCGAGCTCGTCATCGACCGGAACGCCGAAGGCTACCGCTTCTGGAAGGACGACACCACCCAGGACCCGAAGGAGTGGAAGCGGTTCGGGGCGAAGATCCGCGAGCTCACCGGCGGCAAGGACCCCGACATCGTCTTCGAGCACCCGGGCCGCGAGACCTTCGGCGCCAGCACCTACGTGGCGCGCAAGGGCGGCACCATCGTCACCTGCGCCTCGACGAGCGGGTACATGCACGAGTACGACAACCGCTACCTCTGGATGAGCCTCAAGCGGATCATCGGCAGCCACTTCGCCAACTACCGCGAGGCCTGGGAGGCCAACGACCTCATCAGCCGCGGTCTGATCCACCCGACCCTCTCCAAGGCCTACCCGATGGACCAGGTCGGCCAGGCGGCATACGACGTCCACCAGAACCTGCACCAGGGCAAGGTGGGTGTCCTCACCCTCGCCCCCGAGCCGGGCCTCGGTGTCACCAACGCCGCGAAGCGCGAGGCGAACCTCAGCGCGATCAACCGGTTCCGCAACGCCTGACGGGGTTCTGCCCCTCGACGAACCTCGCGTGGCACTAGGCTCGCCGCGGGAGGTTTGTCCATGTTGGAGCGGTGGAAAGAGTTCCGGCGCAAGCAGCGCGCGGCACTGCGCGAGAGCAACCGGTCGACGGCGCTCCTCGCGGCCGAGGTGTCCGGCCAGACGGTCGAGCGCGACGAGCGGGTGGAGCGGGGCGATGGCGGCCTGCTCGACGGCGTGCTGCCCCCGACCGAGGGAGCGACGCACCCAGCCGAGCCGTCGCCCGGCCCGTCCGAGGGCGACAAGCAGAGGTTCGGGCCTGCCGGCCGGCCCCTGAACCGCCAGTCCCCGTTCTACGTCGGGTTCATCGGGGCGGTCGGTGTGCTGGTGGCGCTCGGCCTGTGGCACACCCTCGGACGGCTCACCACGGTGATCACCCTCCTGGTCGTGGCCCTCTTCCTCACGCTGGCCCTCAACCCGCTCGTCGAGGCGATCACGCGGGGCCGCGTCAAGCGACCGGCTGCCGTGGGGATCGTCTTCGCCTGTGTGCTCGTCGTCTTCACGCTGCTCGGCCTGCTGGTCGTGCCGCCGGTGGTCCAGCAGGGCGCCCAGCTGGTCCAGGAGGCCCCGGGGTACGCCGACAGCCTCCTGAAGAGCCGCATCGTGCGCCAGATGGACCGGGACTACGGGGTCGTCGACAAGATCTCGGAGGAGATCAAGAACCGGGTCACCGACAGCGGGTTCATCAGCCAGGTCTTCGGCGGCGTCCTCGGCGCGGGCCGGGTCCTGGTGACCGGCGTCTTCCAGTTCTTCACCGTCATGATCCTGACCCTGTTCTTCCTGTCGTCCCTGCCCAGGGTCAAGCACGCCGCCTACCAGATCGTGCCGGCGTCCCGTCGCCCCCGGGTGGAGTCGCTCTCCGAGGAGATCATGCGGCGCACCGGCTCCTACGCCGTCGGCCAGGTCGCGGTCGCCACACTCAACGCCTTCTGCAGCTGGATCATGATGACCATCGTCGGCATCCCGTATGCCGCGGTGCTGGCCGTGCTGGCCGGCTTCCTGGGCCTGGTGCCCATGGTCGGCGCCGGGCTGGCGGCCGCGCTCGTGTGCACGGTGGCGGTCTTCGACTCGCCGCGCAAGATGGTCATCGCGCTCATCTACTACATCATCTACCAGCAGATCGAGAACTACGTGATCGTGCCACGGGTCATGCAGCGCACGGTGTTCGTACCCGGTGCCGTGACCGTGGTCGCCGCGCTGGCCGGGGGCACCCTGCTGGGCATGCTCGGCGCCCTGCTGGCCATCCCGTTCGCCGCCGGACTGCTGCTCCTCTACGAAGAGGTTCTGCTCCCCCGCCAGCGCCGGCACTAGGGCGCGTGGCCGTGGGCGCAGACGTCGCCAGCGCGGCCGATGAGGTTGCCGGGTGGGGGGATCACCGACGCCATCGGGGCGGCGGACACCCACGCCCGCCGCGACGGGTCAGCGACGG
>DASULG010000278.1:0-15870 GCA_036278335.1 Pedococcus sp. | reverse complement strand
GTCCTCGACGGCGATGTCGATGGGCTGGGCCGATCCGAAGGACTCGTGGACGACGAGCCCCGCCTGGCGCAGCCGGCGCACGAAGTCTGCCCGCAGCGGGTCGGGCGCCAGGTCCCGGCCGGGCGTGGCCAGGGTGGGCTGGAGGCCCTCGCCACCGTCGGGGGGCGCGGGCAGCGCGGAAGCCTGCGACGCGGCATACGCGAGGAAGTCCCGGAGCATGAGGGCGCCGCGCGCCTTCAGCCGGGCCGGGTCGAGATCGGCGGCCTGGAGGGAGGAGACCACGGTCATCCGGCGCCGGGACCGGGTGATGGCGACGTTGAGGCGGCGTTCCCCGCCCTCGAGGTTGAGCGGGCCGAAGCGGTGCAGGACCCGGCCATGCGGGGTCTTGCCGTAGCCGATCGAGAGGATGATGGCGTCCCGCTCGTCGCCCTGGACGCGCTCGAGGTTCTTGACGAAGAACCGCTCGGGGACGTCCTCGTCGAAGAAGTCGCCGACGCCCTCCGTGCTGGTGAGGGAGCGGCGCAGCGCCTCCTCGATGCGGTTGGCGTGCTTGATCCCGAGCGCGATGACGCCCAGTGACTCCTTGGGCCGGGTGCGCGCGTGCTCCAGCACGAGCTCGACGACCCGGTCGACCTCGGCCTCGGTGGACTCGATGGCCTCCTCACCGGGCTGCACCACGCCCGAGCCCTCGACCGGCTCGAGGCGAACCACCGGCTCGGTGCCCGTGCCCGGGAAGGTGACCAGGCTGCCGTCGTACATCTGCTGGTTGGCGAAGGCGATGAGTCGCTCGTCGAGCGAGCGGTAGTGCCAGGAGAGGCGGCGCGTCGGCAGGGAGGCGGCCAGTACGTCGAGCACCGACTCGAACCCCTCCGTGAGCGCCTCGGTCTCGGCCGCCCCCTCGTCGTCGACGGCGGAGGTGAAGAACGACGTGGGCGGCAGCTGCCGCTCGTCGCCCGCGACCACCACCTGGTGGGCCCGCGAGATCGCGGAGATGGCCTGCGCGGGAGGAATCTGCGAGGCCTCGTCGAAGATGACCACGTCGAACCAGCGACCCGGCGGCAGGACCGAGGCGACCACCAAGGGGCTCATGGCCCAGGCGGGCTTGATGGCCGTGAGGGTCTCGCCAGCCCGCGGCAGCAGCTCGCGCAGGGGGCGGTGGCGGCGGGACTTGCCCGCCTCGGCGCGCACCAGGGACTCCTGCTCGGGGTGGTCGGCCAGGACCTCGCGCAGGCGGCGACCGGCGGCCGCGCGGACCCTCTGGGCGGTGCCCTGCAGATGGGCATGGTCGGCGGCGATGTACTCGCGGGCGATGCGGCGCAGGTGGTCGCCGTCGTGCGCCCCGTAGGCCGGGTCGGCGACCGTCAGGTGCTCCGCGAGCGAGGTCCACCAGACGAGCTCCAGCTCGGCCGCGACGTCGTCGGCGGACACCCCGCGCCGGGCCAGGTCGTCGAGGAGCGGGCCCATGCCTGCAGCGCGCAGGGCGTCGAGGGTGCCCAGCACGCGCGGGATCACGGTCAGCCGCTCGGGCCGGGCGGCAAGAGCCGCGAGCCGCTCCTGCAGCACGGGGATCTCGGCCAGGAGCAGCGACCCGCCGGCGGCCGTTGGCTCGAGCCGCTCACCCAGCCAGGTGAGCTCTGCGGCGGCGGACTCGTATGCCGTGCGGGCCCGGTCGAGGTCGACGGGGATCTCGGGGCGTCCGCCCGCCCCGGCCATCTGCTGCCATGCCACCCGCTGGGTCTGGGCGGCGACCAGAGCGGCGTGAACGTCGGCTGGTGGGGTGCCGGGGCGCAGGAGGCTGCGGACCTGGCGCCGCAGACGCCAGCGGGCGTACCAGCCCAGGGCGACCCCGTTGGCCTCGCGGTACTCCTTGGAGCCGGTCGCCGCGACGAGGTCGGCCAGGGGGATGTCGAAGATCTCCGGGCGGAACACCTCCAGGGTGTCGCGGACCCGGCCCACCGTGTCCAGGACCGCGCCCCAGTCGGCAACGCGCGTTGCCGGGGGCAGCGTGACCTCGGCGAAGACTTCGTCGATGGTGTCGCGGACGTCCTGCAGGCCGCCCTGGCTCAACCTGCTCGTGACGTCCTGTGCGCGCACGGCCTCCTCGGAGGTGGCCACACGGGCGCCGTACCACGGGTCGCTGCCGTCGTCGGTGGCCCACGCCCCGAGGGACGCGGCCTCGGTCAGCTCGCGCGCCAGCTCCTCGACGCGCTGGCGGCTCAGCCCGGTCAGCTGCTCACCACGCACCCGCACGCGGGAGGTCGGCGGGCGAGAGCGCGAGGACAGGGTGGCGATCGCCTCCTGCACCTGGTAGGCGCTCACGCCCCACGGCTCACGGGTCTCGTGCAGCGCCCTGGCGTGCTCGACGAGCCGGCCCCGCCGCTCGACCAGGGCCCGCTCGACGACGCTGGTGTCGGGGTCGGCAACCGCGCTGCCGCGCTCGAGGGCTGCGCCGAACTGCTGGGCCAGACGGCGCTTGTTGCTGGCGCCGTCGTAGGCATCCAGGACGAGGTCGGACAGCCCCACGCGGGCCAGCCGTGAGAGCACCGCGTCGATCGCGGCCCGCTTCTCGGCCACGAAGAGCACCCGCTTGCCCTCCCCCGCCAGGGAGGCGATGAGGTTGGCGATGGTCTGGGACTTGCCGGTGCCGGGCGGGCCCTTGATGACGAGGTGGGCGCCGCTGCGCACCGTGTCGATCGCTGCCTGCTGGGTCGAGTCGGCGTCGAGGATCAGGTGCTCGCGGGCGGGGTCGGCGTCGGCCGGGCTGTCACGGACCTGGGCCCGCACCGCGCGCATCGCCCCCGGGTCGCCGGCGAGTGCTGCCACGACGTCGTGGTCGGCCAGTGCGGCCCCCTGGGCTGCCAGGTCGGCGACCATGGGGAGCTTCGCGTAGGAGAAGGTGCCGACGACGAGCCGGGGAGCCACGGCGAAGTCCGGGATGGCGCCGCACAGGTGCGTCAGGGCGGCATACACGGGGTAGGGGTCGAAGCCGTTTCCGGCCGTCGCCAGGTCCTCCAGCGCGTCCGTGTCGACCTGCAGGCCCTGCTCGGAGCGCAGGTAGTGCTCGAGCACCGGGTTGAGCTCGACGTCGTTGCCGAGGTCGATGCTGAAGTCCTCCTGGGCTGCCCCCGTGGGCTTGAGCGCGCAGGAGCGGAGCAGGACCGGGGCTGCCGGCGCCCGGGAGGCGCCGCGCACGGTCCAGGTGGCCATGCCGATGGCGACGAACCCGGCCGCGATGCCGCGCTCCTCGGACAGCTCGAGGGTCTTCGCGCGGATCGTGCGGGCACGCCGCCTGGCCTCGTCGAGGGCCGCCGGCTCCCGCACGAGGTCGGAGAGCTTCGTGGGCCGGCCGGCGAGGAGCATCGCCACGCCTCCGGGGTGGGCGGTCGTGAGGTCGAGCGTGCCGCTCGGCAGGTCCCGGTACCACAGCAGGGTGTTGCGACCACCGAGGTCGACGAGGTGACGCTGCCACGCCTTGACCGCGGAGGCGACCCGCTCCGCGCGCGGGTCGGCGTCCGGCGCTGAGGCCTCGGAGGCCTCTGAGGCCTGCTGGGCGGTGGGGTCCGCGGCTGGCCCGCTGGTGTTCGGGTCCACGGGGTCGGGGCTTCGCTGCGTCACCTGTGCAGGCTAACGAACGTCCCTGTCCGCGGCGGCACGGCCAGCCCCGGAGCCACAGTGCGTCGGTCGGTGGGAGGGCTCAGACGGCGACCGCTCGTGGCCCGCGGATGACGAGGGCAGCCACGCTGATCAGCGCTGCCGCCACGCTGGCGCTCAGACCCAGCACGGGGTAGCCGAGCTGGCCGACGATGAGGCCGGCCAGGGCGCCGCCCCCGCCCGCGGCGAGGCCCATGGCAAGGTCGGAGGCGCCCTGGACCCCGGCGCGCTCGGGGACCGGCACGGCCCCGGCGATGAGGGTCGAGCCGCTGACCAGCGTGAACGACCACCCGAGGCCGAGGAGGAACAGGGCGACCGCCAGCCCGGCCGACCAGCCCGTGGGAGCGCGGGCCGCCAGCAGGGCGGAGGTCACCAGCACGGCCGAGCCGACCAGGGCCATGGGGCGCGCCCCGAAGCGGTCGACCGCGAACCCCACCACGGGCGAGAACGCGAACATCCCCAGGACGTGGATGCTGATCACGAACCCGATTACGCGCAGATCCGCGCCGCCATGGTGCATGTGCAGCGGCGTCATCACCATCACGCTCACCATCACGGCGTGCCCCAGGGCGACCGTGACCAGCCCGAGCAGGGCGGCCGGGGTCGCCGCCGCCACCCGCAGACCGCGAACCACCGACCCGTGGTGCTCCAGCGGCTCCACGGCGGCAGCCTGCGCCCGGGTCCGCGCGAGCAGCAGTGGATCGGGCCGCAGGCGAGCAGCCAGCAAAACGGCTGCCAGCCCAAACCCGGTGAGGGAGAACAGGAACGGGCCGGTGAGCGCAGGTATGCCGAGTGCCTCGGCCACCCGGCCGGCGACGCCCACGAGGTTGGGCCCGACGACAGCGCCGATGGTCGTCGCCCAGACCACGATCGACAGGTCGCGCCCACGGTGCGCGTCCTCGGCGAGGTCGGCCGCGGCATACCGCGCCTGGTTGTTGGCTGCGGTGGCGCCGCCGAACAGGATGCTGCCCACCAGCAGCAGCGGGAAGGAGCGCACGATGCCGGCGGTGGTGAGGAGGACAGCGCCGGCGATGCCGAGCAGGTAGCCGAACCCCAGCCCCGGGCGGCGGCCCCGGACGGACATGATGCGCGCCATCGGGATCGCGATCAGGGCGCTGCCGAGGACCTGGAACGTGCCACCGAGACCGGCCAGGTCGGGCGAGCCCAGGATCTGCTCGGCCAGGAGCGAGCCGACCGCGATGCCGCTCGAGACGCCCACTCCCCCAAGCATCTGGGAGCCCACGAGCGTTCCGAGGGTGCGGCGCTGGATGGCGTGGTCGGCAGGCGTGGCAACGCCGAGAGGAGGCACCGACCCAGTATGCCGTCGGCTGGCCCAGCGGCCGGGCGCGGCCACAGCTGCCCTGGCGCCGGGCCCTTCCACCGCGCGCCAGCGCGCCCTCCCCCGCGTGGGTCCGTCGACGCGGGTGAGGGCGCTGTCTGGTGCAGCCTGGTGGCTCAGGGGAAGACGGCCAGGTGGCCCACCGTCCTGGTGCCGACCTTGGTGAAGTCGCCGCCGGCCCACAGATCGTGGGAGGCCGGGTCGACCGCGAGCGCGAACACTCCGTGGGCGCTGTTGAGCGTCGGCGACCAGCTCGTGAAGTCGCCAGTGGTCAGGTCGATCTCGAAGATCTTGCGCCGCGGCAGGTTCTTGGTGCACAGGAAGGGCGACCCCGACCCGGTGTCGCCGATGCAGTAGTTCGTGAAGTGCCCTCCGCCGTAGAGGGAGTCGCCGTCGACCACGACCGCCTGCACCCCGCCATCGGTCTGGTAGATCCTGCGCAGGGTTCCGTCGAGCTCCCAGATGCCGAGGTGGCCTCCCGAACCGCCACCGCCCACGTACACCCCCCGGGAGTCGGCCGCGACGCTGATCACGGGCCAGGGCGCCCCCGGCAGGAATGCCCGGTCGAGGGTCCCGTCGCTGGACCGGACGGCCCCGAGGTAGGGAGCCGAGCTGCTGCCGGCCAGTGAGGTGAAGTTCCCGCCCACGTAGACCCGGTCACCGTTCGGTGACACGGTCAGGGCCGTCACGTTGCCCGAGGCTGCCGGCTTCCACCCCGTGACGAGATCGCCCGAGGAGAGCGAGAAGGCGGCCAGCTTCTTGCGCGTCGTGGCGCCGACGGCGGTGAAGTCGCCGCCCGCGAAGAGCGTGCCGCCCGTGCTGGTGAGGGCGCGCACCGTCCTGTTCATTGACGGGTTGAAGGAGAGCAGCGAGGCGTCGCTGGTGCTCAGGGCCGCCAACCGGTTGCGCGTGACACCGTTGATCGTCGTGAAGGTCCCGCCCGCGTACAGGGTTCCCCCGTCGAGGCGCAGGGCCTCGACCTCGGCGTTGGCGCTGGCATTCCAGGACAGCACCGCGCAGGTGTCGGTGTCGATGGCCGCGAGCCTGGCCCGCGGCCGGGCGACCCCGTTGGGGTCGGTGACCGACGTGAAGTTGCCCGCGATGAAGGTGCGCGCCCCGTCGATGGCGATGCTCGTGACCCGCCCGTTGGTCTGGGCGCAGCTCTTCGGCGTAGCGCTGACGGCAAAGGCAGGAACTGCAGAGACAGCGAGCAGGGCGGCAGACGCCACTCCTGCGACGGCGATCGAGGCCGTCGTGTGGATTCCCCTCATGATGTCCTCACCCCAGGTGGAAGTCGGTACGGAAGTTGCCGGCGGTCGCGGCTTTGCCCAGGTAAGTGCTGATGCCGAGCATGCTCTCGGTGGTCCGCAGCAGGGCGTAGTGGTCATAGCGCGTGCCGATCTGCGCACCCGGCTTGACGTAGGGAGACACGACGATGAACGGGACCTTGGAGTCCCGCGCGGTCGCCTCGTCCCAGGTGAGGACGACGACCGTGCGCCCGGCCTGGTACTCGGCGCTCGACAGCACCTTGGGGAGGAACGTCGACGTCCAGCTGTCCCCTGCCCTGATCTTCTGCGACAACGTGGTGTTCACCGGCGTGCGGTGCATGTCGTTGGTCTTGTTCGGCACGACCAGGGTGAACTTCGCCGAGAGGTTCAGCGGGTAGGTCAGGGGGACCGCATTGGTCTGGCACAGGGTGTTGCGGATCCGCGTGTAGTACTGCATCGGCGCGTGGTTGATGGCGAAGTCGCCACTGCCCTTGAGGTAGCAGTTCGAAGGCTGGCTCTCGCCGAGCTGGCGAGCCTGGGTGCCGAGCTGCTCGAAGAGGCTCACCGACGACTGCGGCCAGACGCTGGGGTCGCGGTTGGACGTGATCTCGCCGTTGCTGCCGAGGCTCCCCGAGGTCATGGCTATGTAGTTGGTGAGGCTGGTCTGGGACAGGTGGTTCCAGTTGGTGGACTCGGCACACTGCTTCGCGATGCTCGTCAGGTAGGGCGCGTCCGGGCTGCCGATGATCTGCGCACGACTCTTGTTCTCGTACACGATCCAGATCACGTGGTCGAAGGTGGCAGGCGGCGTGGCACCTGCGGCCGAGCCGCACGGCGCTGTCGCCGCGGATGCCGGCGCCGCCGCGAGGGCGGCCCCGACCAGTGTCGTGCCTGTGACCACCGCGGTGGCAAGCAGAGACAGCCTGGATTTCATGCGCATAGTTCCTCCCCCACGTGCTGCGCCCACTCCGGCGACAGACACCCCGATAAACCCCTACGCAAGAAAACCAACTCTGGAGCCTCCGCACGTCCGATCGATGACGTAGTGATTCGGCACCTCTCTAGGCCATCGGCATGAAGGGAACGTCCAGACGGCGGCACCTGGCCCCCGTCCGCGCGCGTTTGCGATGCCGGATCCGTCGCCCCCGGCTTCTGACCTCCTACGTCAACTTCCGCAGCGTCGCCCCCGGGAGACCCGCAGCGACGCAGGCCCGCTACGCGGAATGACGCAGCCGCCGTCCGGGCCGTGGCACGGAAAGCGCGCCGGCTGCGCCGTGGCACGGAAAGCGGGCGACGGCTGCGCCGTCGCCCGCTCGTGTCCGTTCCTGCTCCCTCCGGCCCCCTCCTGCCGGTTGGATCAGCTGAAGGACGCCAGGCGCTCGACCAGGCGGTCGTTGATCCTGGTGAAGTCCCCACCCACCCATAGCTGGTGGGTCGAGGGAACGACGGCGGTGCAGAACACGCCCAGGGCGCTGTTGATCACGGGCGCCCAGTTGGTCACCGTCCCGCGGCTGAGCGAGATCTCGAGAGCCTTGCGGCGCTCGACCGGCAGGGAGCAGAGGAAGGGCGTCCCTGAGCCCGTGCCGCCGGTGCAGTAGTTGTTGAAGTGGCCGCCCACGTAGAGGGAGTCCCCGTCGACTGCCAGGCCCTGGATGTCACCGTCGGCCGTGAAGAGCGGCCGCTGGAGCGTGCCATTGAAGTTGTAGATCCCCAGGTGGCCGCCCGTGCCGCCGCCGGCGGCGTAGACGCCCCGCGAGTCGACCTTGACGGTGTGCACCGGCCAGCTCGGACGCGGCAGGAAGGCCCGGTCGAGAAGCCCGCTGGTGAGACCGACGGCCCCGAACCTGGCGGAGTAGGTGCTCCCGGCAAGGGCGGTGAACATCCCGCCCACGTACAGGCGCGTCGCGTCGTTGGCCAGCGCGTACACCCCGCCCACGGACACGGGCTTCCAGGCCGCGTCCAGCGCGCCGTTCGAGAGGTAGAAGGCCGCGAGACCACTGCGGCCGGTGGTCCCGACTGCGCCGAAGTCCCCACCGATGTAGAGCCTGCCGGCAGCCACGGCGAAGGCCCGCACCACCCGGTTGGGGTTCGGGTTGAAGGGCCGCAGCGCACCGGTCGAGGTGGTGAACGAGGCCAGCCGGCCTCGGGCGACACCGTTCATCGTGGTGAAGTCGCCACCGGCGTACAGGACACCGCCGTAGTAGTGCAGCGCCCGCACCGAGGCGTTGGCGGTCGGCGCCCAGGGCAGCAGCGCGCAGTTCGCGGTGTCGAAGACGGCCAGGCGGTTGCGCGCTCGCCAGACACCTCGCTCGTCCTTGACCTGTGTGAAGTCGCCGCCGATGTAGGCCAGCGTGCCGGCCATGGCGATGGCGTTGACCCGCCCGTTCGGCTCGGCACAGGTGCGGGCATTGATGGCCACCGAGGCGCTGGCCGGCTGCGGGCTCAGCGCCAGCAAGGCCCCCGCCGCGGCAGCCGCTATGGCTGACTTGAGTTTCATGGTATTTCCTCCCCCTGCGCAGACCCGAGCTGAAACGGGCCGCGTCGCCTCCCCAGAAAAGCACCTGGCCTACGCGTTGCACCCCCTGCAGACGACGTATTTGCGAACGCATCGCCTACGTCAAATGTGCGACGCCCCTCCTGACAGAGGTCCTCTGGCCCTGTTCTGCGGACGCGGGCCCGAGGCCTACTGGAGTCGGCACGGAAGAGCCACATCAGGGGGGCGAGATGAGGAGGACGGTGCAGATGCCGTCGACAACCGGGACTGTGGACGCGCCCGGCGGGACCGTGGACACACCCCGCGGCGCGCGGCGGGTTGCGCAGGACAGGATGTCTGAGGAAGGGACCCGCACGCTCCGCCCGTGGTACGCGCTCATGGCGCTGGGGGGTGGGCTCGGGACGGTTACCGCCGCCTGGCAGACCGTCGAGCGCATCGCCTGGGCGGCCGACCCGCAGGCGCCGTCCGTGTGCGAGATCAACACCGTGCTCTCGTGCAGCAGCGTGTACCCGCACTGGCAGTCCTCCGCGCTGGGGATCCCGAACTCGCTGATCGCCCTGCCGGTCTTCGCCTTCCTCCTGTCGGCGGGACTGGCCGGTCTGCTCGGAGGGCGGCTCCCCAGGTCCTACCTCGGCACCGTCCTCGGGGTCACCCTCCTCATGACCGCCTTCGTCACCTGGTATCTCGCACAGACGGCCCTCTCGATCGGGGCGCTCTGCCTGTTCTGCGTGGGCTGCGGCGCCAGCATCCTGGTTGCCGGCGCGGGAGTCACCCGGGTGGCATCCGTCACGGGAGTGCTCGGACGGGGACGGCTTGGTCATGGCGCCTCCGCGATGGCCACCTCGGGCGCCGATGTGGTCGCGTGGATCGGGCTGGCCGGGCTCATCGGCCTCATGCTGGTGCTCGGCCTGTTGCTGTAGGTGAGCCCTGCCAGCCTCGGCCCGGCGCTGAGGCGCCGGGCCTGCACGGCTACCGTGCCTGTAACGCCGTGCCTGTAACACTGGGCAACACTGGGCGGCATGCACACCGAGACCACCGCGATCGACATCCCGACCGCCGACGGCCTGGCAGACGCCGTCCTGATCACGCCGGTCGAGGGCGGCCCCCACCCCGGCGTGCTGCTCTATATGGACGCGTTCGGGCTGCGTCCGCGCCTCGAGGAGATGGCCGGCCGGCTGGCGGGTCAGGGCTATGCCGTCCTGGTGCCCAACGTCTTCTACCGCAGCGGCCGCGCTCCGGTGGTCGAGCTCGGCGACCTCTCCCGGCCGGAGATCCGCTCGGCGGCCTTCGAGAAGCTGGGTCCGGTCATGCAGCAGCTCACCCCGGACCGCGCCATGCACGACGCCGACGCCTACCTCGCGTTCCTCGGCGCATACGAGCGGGTCACCCACGGTCCAGTCGGGACGGTCGGCTACTGCATGGGCGGGGCGCTGGCTCTGCGCACGGCGGCCCACGCGCCCGACCGCGTGGCCGCCGCCGCCAGCTTCCACGGCGGGCGCCTCGCGACGGACCGGCCCGACAGCGTGCACCTGCTGGCGGGCCGGATCACTGCGGAGGTCTACATCGGCCACGCCGACAACGACGGCTCGATGCCCCCCGAGCAGCAGGAGCGGCTCGCGCAGGCACTGTCCGAGGCCGGTGCGCGGCACCGCACCGAGCTGTATGCCGGTGCCGCACACGGGTTCACGATGGCTGACACCGCCGCCTACGACGAGGCTGCGACCGAGCGGCACTGGGATCGGTTGACAGACCTGTTGGCGCGCACCCTGCGCTGACTCGCGCGGCGATACCTTCCGGCGGCCGGCACTGCCGGCAGCGTGTCTGCTGCGGCCTCACCGGACCACCATCACGGCGCAGTCCGCCTCATGGATCACCCGGTGGCTGACCGAGCCGAGCAGCAGCCCGGCGAAGCCGCCCCGGCCCCTGGTCCCCAGGACGATCAGCCCGGCGCGTGCCGCGAGGTCGCTGATGACGCGCCCGGCGTCGCCGAAGAGCACCTCGGACTCCACGGCCAGACCGGGGTGCGCGGCCCGCATCCGCTCGCCTGCGCTCGTGACGGTCTGCTCTGCCTCGGCGGTCAGGGCATGGGTGTGCTCTGTCCCGGCCTTGGAGCTCTCGAACCACGCCCACGACTCGGCTGAGCCGAGGTGCCCGACGCTGACGATGTGGAGCGGGGCGCCGCTCGTGGCAGCGATCTCGCCCGCGAGGTCCACCGCGCGTTCGGAGGCCTCGGAGCCGTCGACCCCGACGATGACCTGGTGACTCGCGTCGGGATGGGCCGCCTGCGTGCCGCGCACGACCACCGCTGGGCACGCGGAATGGGCAGCCACGGCATACGACACCGACCCCAGCAGCCCGGCGGCCAGCGCGCCCCGTCCCCGGCTCCCAGTGACGACCATGTCTGCGCTCTCGGACGCTCGAACCAGCTCTGCGGCAGGGCTGCCCACCGCCTTCAGGCCGTGGATCTGCGAGACCTCCAGGACCTTCGCGGCACGCTCCACGCCGGACTCGAGGGTTGCGTCCGAGGCCTCGGCCACATCGGGTGGGAGACGGTCAACCGTGTAGACCGGGCCGATCCCTGCCACGACCACGTCGGCCGTGTGGAGGATCGTCAGGGGCATGCCCCGGTACTTCGCGGCCGCAGCTGCCCAGTCCACCGCGACCTCGGATGCCGGCGACCCGTCGTAGCCCACAACGACTCCTCGAGTCTGACTGTCCATGGCTGCCTCCTGTCTCCCCGCCGCGCTCCAGCGGGTGGCCTGCGACCATGGTGGGGCCGACCCGGCCACCAGACGAGGGCCCTAGGTCCCCTGAGCCGTGGCACGCCCCGGTCGCAGGCGGAGGCCCCCGCTACGTCGGCGGCAGCAGGCAGCTAACCCCCGCCTGGCGGCGACCCAGATCCCGCGGCGCTCGCGTGAAGGGGTTCCGCACCGGAGACCGTGGCGCGCTCGCGCCGCCCGTGCTCGTCGTACCAGTCCAGGACGAGCAGGGTTGCGTCGTCCGCCAGGGCTGCCCCGGTGACCTCGAGGATCTTGTCGGTCAGGCGGCGGGTCACCTCCCGGGGATGCAGGTGCCGGCTCTTGGCGATCTCGGCAATGACGTCCACCGTGGCCGCGCCCCGCTCGAGCATGCCGTCGGTGAGCAGCACCAGACGGTCGCCCGTTTGGAGAGTCAGGTTCGTGCCGCGGTAGACGGTGTCAGCGAACATCCCCAGCGGAAGGTTCACCACCAGGGGCAGTTCGTTGACCTCTCCGTCGCGGAGGAGGTAGGGGTCGACGTGGCCGGCGTTGACCATCTCCAGGATGCCGGTGCGCAGGTCGAGGCGGCCGAGCAGTCCGGTCGCAAAGCCCTCGGTCCCGGTGCTGGCGGCATGCTCGAAGAGCGCCTGGTTGGCTGCGGCCGCCTGGTCGATCAGGGACCCGCCACGGCGGCGGGTGTTCCGCAGGCTGCCGACGCACAGGGTGGCGTTCAGGGCGCTGGCCACGCCGTGCCCCATGGCGTCGGTCACCGACAGGTGCAGGACGTCCCTGCCCAGGCAGTAGTCGAAGGTGTCGCCGCCGATCGACGCTGCCGGCTCCAGCCACGCCGAGAGGATGAAGGGGGCGGCCTCGCAGGTGAAGGCGGCGGGCAGCAGGCGACGCTGGATCTCGGCCGGCAGGGTGAACGGGGCGGTGCGCTGGCCCCACTCGAACAGGTCGGTGTGCCGCCGGTTCGCGATGATGACGAACGACAACACGTGGGCGATCCGCGAGATCTGCGACAGGACGTCCGGGGGTGGCTCCTCTGGCAGCGTGAGCTCCAGCAGACCCAACACCTCGCCCCGCTCGGTCACCGGCGCGAGCACGACCCAGTTCCGGCCCCGCCCGCCGCCCATGGTCGGGGGAGGGGGCGCCACGACCTGGACGGTCTGGGTTCGCACCGCCTCCTCGGCGGGCCCCCCGCTGAAGGGCAGCACGTCGGCCTGTTCTCCAGCATCGAACCGGTCGGCCGCGTCCTCGCCGATGCTGCCGAGCCCGCTGGCGGCCGCACCCGCAGCCACGTGGGAGAGACGGACGAGCCCCCGCCCGGACAGGTCCGCGATGAGGAAGAAGGCTGCGCTGGCGTTCAGCGCCGCTGCCAGAGCGCCGGTGACTGCCTCGACCGCCTCGAGCGGTGAGGCGTTCTCTGCCGCGTCCAGGACGAGGCCCAGCGCCTCGGGTGGTGGCTGACCGTCGTGTGGGTACGAGATCCCTTGCACCCCGGAAAGGGTACGGCCAGCCCCACGTCTTGCGCACCTGCCGAAAGTCCTGACGAGGCTTCCGGCAGGGCGTGATCCGGGTGTACCGCCGCGGGACGACAACCGGGTCCTTGTTCCCTATGTGCCGCCGGCCCAGGGCTTGCATGCTGGGACGTAGCCAGTACCCGGGTGACAGCGCACCTATCCGCCCCTCAGGAGTCGGAAGCGGGGCAGCCATGAGCGAGACGACGGACAGCACACCTCCAGCACCTCGTCCTGACGCGAGCATCAGCGTTGGGGCCTTGGTGAGCGCAGCGCAGTCGCTCGGGCCGCTCGCGGAGTCGGTCGACACGTTGCTCAACAGCGTCGCCAGACTCGCCCAGACGAGCGAGGAGATGCAGAGCGCCCTCAACCGGCGCACCACCGTGGACCGGGCCGTCGGCATTCTCATGGGTCGCCTGCGCTGCACGCCGGAGACAGCCCTGGACCTGCTCTGGGCCTACGCGCGCAACACGGGCACCCACCTGCCCGACATCGCCGCGGAGATCGTGGCCCACGCCGCTGATCCCGCAGGGTCTGCGCCCGGGGGACCGCTCGGCCGCGAGCGCGGTCCCAGCATCGGCTCGAAGGACCGCCCGCTCGCCGACTGACGCCGTCGGGCCGGTACAGGCCGCCCAGCGCGGGGGCTCGTGCCCGCGTCGGCTAGCCTGACGTGTGGCTGGGCAGCCTGTCGTGTGCCTTGGCAGCACGTTCCGGGTACCCAAGCTCGACTGCCCTGCACTCGGAGCGTCGCCCTGCCGGGTCCTATGTTGGGTGCGTGGCTTGCAGCACACGGACTGGGCGTCACGATGGTCAGCGGACAGGACGCGCGCCCCACGACCCTCGTCGGCTCGGTCGACGTGGACCTCCGTGTGTGCGCAGCGGCCGTCGAGCCAGGACGCCCTCGCGAACCCTCCCCCACAGCCACCTCATCCGACCAGGCAAGGACGCACCATGAGTGAGAGCACCTCCCCCGCACCCACCCGGCATACCACCCACGCGGGCGTGGGGGTGTCCCTGTGAGCCGGCGCGGGTCGCGCCGCAAGAGCACCCTGCCAGACCTGCCCTCTGGTGGGCTGCGGGTCGTTCCGCTCGGCGGTCTCGGCGAGATCGGCCGCAACATGACCGTGTTCGAGCATGACGGCCGGCTCCTGATCGTCGACTGCGGCGTCCTCTTCCCCGAGGAGCACCAGCCCGGTGTCGACGTGATCCTGCCGGACTTCACGTGGATCCGGGACCGTCTCGACCGCATCGACGCCGTCGTGCTCACCCACGGCCACGAGGACCACATCGGTGGCGTCCCCTACCTGCTGCGCGAGCGACCCGACATCCCGGTCGTTGGCTCGCGACTCACCCTGGCCTTCATCGAGGCCAAGCTCAAGGAGCACCGCATCACCCCGCAGACCGTTGAGGTGCGTGAGGGTCAGCGGCAGAAGTTCGGCTCCTTCGACTGCGAGTTCATCGCAGTGAACCACTCGATCCCCGACGGCCTGGCGGTCGCGATCCGCACCACGGCCGGGCTCGTGCTGCACACGGGCGATTTCAAGATGGACCAGTTCCCCCTCGACGGCCGCGTCACCGACCTGCGTTCGTTCGCCCGCCTGGGCGAGGAGGGCGTGGACCTGTTCCTCGTCGACTCCACTAACGCCGAGGTCCCCGGCTTCACCGTCTCCGAGGGCGAGCTCGCGCCGGCGATCGAGACGGTGTTCCGGACCACCCCCGGGCGCGTGATCGTCTCCAGCTTCGCCAGCCACGTGCATCGCATCCAGCAGGTCCTCGACGCCGCGCACGCGCATGGCCGCAAGGTCGCCTTCGTCGGCCGGTCGATGGTCCGCAACATGGGCATCGCCCGCGAGCTCGGCTACCTCACCGTCCCCAAGGGACTGGTCGTCGACCTCAAGGACCTCGACCGCCTGCCCGCCAACCAGATCGCCCTGGTCTGCACGGGCTCCCAGGGCGAGCCGCTCGCCGCGCTCTCCCGGATGGCCAACCGCGACCACCCGATCCGCGTCACCGACGGCGACACGGTGCTCATGGCCAGCTCCCTGATCCCCGGCAACGAGAACGCGATCTACCGGGTCATCAACGAGCTGACCCGCTGGGGCGCCAATGTCGTGCACAAGGGCAACGCCAAGGTCCACGTCTCGGGCCACGCCAGCGCCGGCGAGCTCGCGTACTGCTTCAACATCATCAAGCCGCGCAACGTCATGCCGGTGCACGGGGAATGGCGCCACCTGCGCGCCAACGCCGACATCGCCATCCGCACCGGCATCGACCCCAAGCGCACCGTGATCGCCGAGGACGGCTCGGTCATCGACCTGGTCAACGGACGCGCCTCGATCACGGGCACCGTCCCGGCCGGCCTGGTCTACGTGGACGGCGCCACCGTGGGCGGCATCACCGAGGAGTCGCTGCACGTGCGGCGCACCCTCGCCGAGGAGGGCGTGCTCACGATCGTGTGCATCGCCGACCCCGACACCGGCAAGCTCGCCGAGGAGCCCGACTACCTCGCCCACGGCTTCGCGTCGGACTCGATGGACTTCGAGGACGCCACCCCCGCCATCCAGAGAGCGCTCACCAAGGCGTCGAAGGAGGGCATTGTGGGCCTCGAGCAGATCGAGGAGCTCGTGCGCCAGGCCGCCTCCACCTGGGCACACCGCCGGCACCGCCGGAGCCCGCTGATCATCCCGGTGATCGTCGACGCCGGAGCGTGGCGATCGGGGCGAGAGGCGCCCGGGGCGCGCGGGAGACCCGGGCGCACGGGGCGCACGGGGCGCACGGGGCGCCCATCTCAGGGCTCGAAGCGGTAGCCCATCCCCGCCTCGGTGACCAGGTGGCGGGGGTGTGAGGGGTCGGGCTCGAG
>DASULG010000277.1:0-4468 GCA_036278335.1 Pedococcus sp. | reverse complement strand
TGTGTCGGTGTTCGCCGGTGTCGGCGAGCGCACCCGTGAGGGCAACGACCTCATGGTCGAGATGGAGGAGGCCGGCGTCCTCGGCCAGACCGCCCTGGTCTTCGGCCAGATGGACGAGCCGCCGGGCACGCGTCTTCGCGTGGCGCTCTCCGCCCTGACCATGGCGGAGTACTTCCGCGATGTGCAGAAGCAGGACGTGCTGCTCTTCATCGACAACATCTTCCGCTTCACCCAGGCGGGCTCCGAGGTCTCCACCCTGCTCGGCCGCATGCCGTCCGCGGTGGGCTACCAGCCGACCCTGGCCGACGAGATGGGTGTGCTCCAGGAGCGCATCACCTCGACGCGTGGCCACTCGATCACCTCGATGCAGGCGATCTACGTGCCCGCGGACGACTACACCGACCCGGCCCCAGCGACCACCTTCGCCCACCTGGACGCCACCACCGAGCTCTCGCGAGAGATCGCCTCGCTCGGCATCTACCCGGCCGTGGACCCGCTGACCTCCACGTCGCGCATCCTCGACCGCCGCTACATCAGCGAGGAGCACTACAACACCGCGGTGCGCGTCAAGCAGATCCTCCAGCGCAACAAGGAGCTGCAGGACATCATCGCGATCCTCGGTATCGACGAGCTCTCCGAAGAGGACAAGATCCTCGTCAACCGGGCCCGTCGCATCCAGCGGTTCCTGTCGCAGAACACCTACGTCGCCAAGCAGTTCACCGGCATCGAGGGTTCGACCGTGCCGCTCGTCGACACGGTCGAGGCGTTCACCAAGATCGCGGACGGCGAGTACGACCACGTCGCCGAGCAGGCGTTCTTCATGTGTGGTGGCCTCGACGACGTCGAGCGCCAGTGGGCGGAGATCCAGAAGAACCTCTGATCCCTGGCTCCGACCACGGAGACAGCAGAGCACCACAGCACGACAGCACCACACCGGAGGGCCGGTCGCGAGCAGCGGCCGGCCCTCCGGCATACCCGCGCTCCCTCCCGACCTCGTATCCCGGGAGCCGGGCATGTCGGGCGATTCCGCCTCGTTGGGCGGCCCGGCGGGTACGAAGTCGGCGGCGTCAGCGGTGGTGGGTGGGTGCAGCCGGTGCTGGGTCTTGGGGGCGGTCGGCGCTGGGTCAGGGTGCGGCCGGGGTGGGCTCGGGGGCGACCCTGATAGCGGCGGGGCCCGACCGGGACCAGACTTGAGGGCATGAGCCAGATCAAGACCAGTTTTGCCCGCCAGGGCCTCATCCGTCCGCGCGAGGGGCGCGTCATCGCCGGTGTCTGCGCCGGCCTCGGCCGCCGCTTCGGCCTCGACCCGTGGCCCGCCCGGCTGCTCTTCATCGTCGTGCTGATGCTGCTGCCTGGGAGCCAGATCATCATCTACCCCGTGCTGTGGATCCTCATGCCCAGTGAGGACGACCCGGCCGTGTGGCAGAACCCGACCAGCCAGCAGCCCCCACAGGACTGAGCGCAGGACTGAGCGCAGGCTGAGCCTTCGACCGGGCGGCGGCGCCCCCAGGGTGCGCCGCGTCCGGCACACCGGGCGGCGGCGCCCCGTCCGGTATGCCGCGGCCTCAGAGCGCGCGGGCCTGCAGCCAGCGCGCGAGGTGGTAGCCGAGCGCCTCAGCCAGCGTGTTCCGGAGCACGTCCGGGAGGCCGATAGACTGGGCCGACACCAGACCCATGTGGAGGACCCATCGTGAGCCATTTGCAGGTTGAACTCGTTGCTGCCGACCGCAAGGTCTGGGAGGGCGAGGCCAGCATGGTCGTTGCCCGCACCGTCGACGGTGAGCTCGGCATCCTGCCCGGCCACACCCCGCTGCTCGGCGTGCTCGTCGAGGGCGAGGTGCGCATCAAGGCGTCGGACGCGACGCACACGGCAACGCTCGACAGCGGCTTCCTGTCTGTCGACCGCGACAAGGTCATCATCGTCGCCGAGGCTGTAGACGCCTCCCGTCTGAGCGCCTGACCTGAGCGAGCGAGCATGTCGCCTCTCGTCACTTCCGAGATCGTGGCAGGCATGCTCGTGCTGCTCGCAGTCAGCATCCTCGCGTTCATCTTCATCCGCCGGCGCCTGCTCGCGGCCAGCAGCCTGCTGATGCTGTGCGGGCTGAAGGCCCACGGCGCCAAGTCCTACCGGCTCGGGCTCATGCGGTTCTCGGAGGGCCGCCTGGAGTGGTTCACCCTGGTGGGCCCCTCAATGCGTCCCCGGCGGGTGTGGGAGCGCTCCCGGCTCGAGCCCGAGGCGCCGGGGAAGGCGCACGAGGTCATGTCGGGGATGCCCGACGCCGTCGAGGTGACCTGTCACTACGGCACCGACACCTTCCAGCTCGCGCTGTCGCTGGCCGCCTACACAGCCATGCGCTCCTGGCTCGAGAGCGCGCCGCCAGGGTTCAACGTCAACGTCGCCTAGCTGGCAGCACAGCCCCCTGCTCAGGCCTCCGCATCAGACGCGGCGGCCTTCTTTGTGCCCTTTGCGTCCGTGCCCTTCGCGGCCGTGCCCTTCGTGGTGGGGGCCTGCGAGCGTCCGCCACCCGGCTGCCAGAGCACGTCCCCGCCGATCGGCAGGTTGGCCACGCGGGCGAGCACGAACAGCAGGTCCGAGAGCCGGTTGAGGTACTTGGCGGTGAGCACGTTGACCCCGCCCTCGCCCTTGCCTGCGCCGGGCCCCTGCCCGTATGCCGCGATGGCGGCCCACGCCTGCCGCTCTGCCCGCCGGGCGACCGTGGTCGCGACGTGGAGGTAGGCCGACCCGGGGGTGCCGCCGGGGAGGATGAAGGAGCGCAGCTTCTCCAGCTCAGCGAGGTACCGGTCGCAGTCGGCCTCGAGCTCGTCGATCCAGGCCTGCTCCACGCGCAGCGGCGGGTACTCGTACGTCTCCTGCAGCGGGGTGCAGAGGTCGGCGCCCACGTCGAACAGGTCGTTCTGCACCCGGATCAGCGTGGTCCTGACGTCCTCGCGCAGGTCGCCGGCTGCCACGGCCACCCCGATGGCGGCATTGGCCTCGTTGGCGTCCGCGTACGCCTGCAGCCGCACGTCGGTCTTGCTGGTGCGGCTCATGTCGCCGAGGTGGGTCATGCCGTCGTCGCCGGTGCGGGTGTAGATGCGGGTGAGGTTGACCATGGCGACAGCCTCTCAGATGCCGGGTCCCCGGAGCCGGGGGGGAGGCACGCCGTCGCTAGGCTGCACGCGTGGGCGAGAGGTTTCGAGTGGTCGGAGGCGCGGCGCTGCGCGGCGAGGTCGCCGTGGCGGGTGCCAAGAACAGCGCGCTCAAGCTGATGGCTGTGGCGCTGCTGGCCATCGGCCGGTCCCGCCTGACCAACGTCCCGGCGATCCTCGACGTCACCATCATGGCCGAGCTGCTGCGGCGCCTCGGCTGCACGGTCGACTACGACGCGGCCGCCGGCGTGGTCGAGATCGACGTGCCCCAGGACATCGGCCACCGCGCCGACTACGACCTGGTGCGGGCCCTGCGGGCCTCCATCTCGGTGCTGGGCCCGCTCGTCGCCCGCTGCGGCGCTGCCGACGTCGCCGTCCCGGGCGGGGACGCCATCGGCTCCCGGGGCCTGGACCTGCACGCGGCCGGGCTCGAGGCCCTCGGGGCGACCGTGCACGTCACGCACGGCTTCCTCGTCGCGGAGGCGCCGGACGGGCTGCACGGCGCCGAGATCCGGCTGGAGTTCCCCAGCGTCGGGGCCACCGAGAACGTGCTCACGGCCGCCGTCCTGGCCCACGGCAGGACCAGGCTGGAGAACGCCGCCCGCGAGCCCGAGATCGTCGACATCGCCCAGATGCTCACCGAGATGGGCGCACGGATCACCGGCGCCGGCACCTCCGTGATCGAGGTCGAGGGCGTACCCGAGCTGACCCCGGTTGAGCACGCCGTCGTGCCCGACCGGATCGCCGCCGGGACCTGGGCCTTCGCGGCGGCCGCCACCCGTGGCGACATCGAGGTCGTCGGCGGGGTGGCCCAGCACCTGAGCGCCGCCCTCGAGCTCGTGCAGGCCAGCGGCGCCGAGGTCACCGTCACCGACCGGGGCTTCCGGGTCGACTCCGGCGGCCGGCGGCCGAAGGCGGTGGACGTCGCGACCCTGCCCTACCCGGGCTTCCCGACCGACCTGCAGCCGTTCGCGATCACCTGCAACGCCGTGGCCGACGGCTCGGCCATGGTCACCGAGAACCTCTTCGAGGCGCGCTTCCGCACCGTGCAGGAGCTCAACCGCCTCGGGGCCGAGACGCGCATCGACGGCCACCACGTGATGGTGCACGGCGTGGAGCGGCTCTCGGGTGCCCCCGTCGAGGCCAGCGACATCCGAGCCGGGGCGGCCCTGGTCATCGCCGGGCTCGTGGCCGACGGGGTGACCACCGTCAGCGGCGCCCAGCACATCGACCGCGGCTACGCCGGCTTCGCTCAGTCCCTGCGCGGGCTCGGCGCGGACGTCAGCCGCGAGCCAGACGAGGACTTCTTCCTCTGACC
>DASULG010000276.1:0-2860 GCA_036278335.1 Pedococcus sp. | reverse complement strand
GAACCCGGAGTGGTTCGACGCCTACTCGTCCAAGAGCGCGTTGGGCCGGTGGTCCCGCCCCGACGAGCTGGCCGGGGCGGGGGTCTACCTCGCCTCAGACGCCTCTTCCTTCGTGACGGGCCGCCAGCTGTGCGTCGTCGGCGGCTGGACCGCGATCGACGGACGCTACACACCGCCGAGCTGAGCGGGACCGGCGTCGACCAGGCGTCAGGGGAGGGCCGCAAGTCCCGGGCGCGTCCATCCGGCGGCGGTTACTGTCGGCTCATGAGATACGAGTACAAGGTCGTCCAGATTCGCGAAGGTCTCATCGGGGGCAAGATGTCCGCCGACAAGCTCGAGAAGACGCTCAACGAGTGGGCGTCCAAGGGCTGGCAGGTGAAGGCCATCACTACGGCGGAGGTGAAGGGTCGCGTGGGTCCGGGGGGAACCGAGGGTGTGCTGGTGACCTTCGAGCGCCAGATCGGCTGAGTCCGGTGGCGACGTCGCAGGAGCACATCGCCCTCACCGAGCGGTATGCCGCACACAACTACCACCCGCTGCCGGTCGTCCTGTCCGAGGGCAGCGGCGCCTGGGTCACCGACGTCGAGGGCAAGCGGTACCTCGACTGCCTCGCCGGCTACTCCGCTCTGAACTTCGGCCACGGGCATCCGCGCCTGGTGGCGCGGGCCGCGGAGCAGCTGCAGCGGCTGACCCTGACGAGCAGGGCGTTCTACAACGACCAGCTCGGGCCGTTCGCGCGGGACCTCGCCGAGTTCACCGGCAAGGAGATGGTGCTGCCGATGAACAGCGGCGCCGAGGCCGTGGAGACGGCCATCAAGGTCAGCCGCAAGTGGGGCTACCGCGTCAAGGGCGTCGCCGCCGACCAGGCCAGCATCATCACGATGGAGGGCAACTTCCACGGACGGACCACGACCATCGTCAGCTTCTCGGACGACACGGTCGCGACGGCCGACTACGGGCCGTTCACGCCGGGGGTCCCGCGGGTGAAGTACGGCGATGTCGACGCGATTGCCAACGCCATCGACGACACGACCGTGGCGGTCCTGTTCGAGCCGGTACAGGGGGAGGGCGGTGTGGTCCTGCCGCCCGAGGGGTTCCTCAGCGACCTGCGGGTGCTCTGCCGGGAGCGGGACATCCTCATGGTGGCCGACGAGATCCAGTCGGGTCTGGGCCGGGCGGGCACGAGCTTCGCCTGTGACCACGAGGGCGTGGTCCCCGACATCTACATCCTCGGCAAGGCCCTGGGCGGCGGCCTGTACCCCGTGTCCGCCATCGCAGCGGACTCCGACGTGCTGGGGATCATCACGCCGGGCAGCCACGGCTCGACCTTCGGCGGCAACCCGCTGGCCGCGGCCGTCGGACGCGAGGTCATCGCGATGCTGCAGACCGGGGAGTTCCAGGAGCGGGCCCGCACCCTGGGCGCCCGGCTCGAGACCGGGCTGCACGAGCTCGTCGGCCACGGCGTGGTCGCGATCCGGGTGCGCGGGCTGTGGGCCGGCGTCGACGTCGACCCGTCCCTGCTCAGCGGGCGGGAGCTCTGTGAGGGCCTGCTCGAGCGGGGGGTGCTGGCCAAGGACACCCACGGGTCCACGATCCGTCTCGCCCCGCCCCTGGTGGCCAGCGAGGCCGACATCGACATCCTGCTGGAGGCACTCGGCGACACCCTCAAGGCCGCCGCCGCCCGAGCCTGACCGCGGCTGCGCGGCTGCCCACAAGCCCCGGCATACGCTGCAGCTGTGCGCGAACGCAATGTGCTCGGCGGCGAGCTCGAGGAGTGCGGGACTGATCCCGTGACGGGGTTCTACCGCGACGGGTCCTGCTCGAGCGGCCCCGAGGACATGGGGAGCCACACCGTGTGCGCGGTGGTGACCCAGGAGTTCCTGAGCCACCAGCAGTCCGTCGGCAACGACCTCGTCAGCCCGGTGCCTGCCTACGGCTTCCCGGGTCTGAAGCCCGGCGACCGCTGGTGCGTGGTCGCGCTGCGCTGGCTGCAGGCGCTCGAGGCAGGCGTTGCCGCGCCGGTCGTGCTCGCGAGCACCAACGAACGGGCCCTCGAGCTCATCCCGCTCGAGGTGCTGCGGGCGCACGCCGTCGACGTCCCGGACGACCCGGGCGCGCTGGCCTGAGGGGCTTCCCGGCCCGGTGTGGGCCTTCGCGTAGGCTTCCGGCCGTGCTCTACCCCGTCACCGTGACTGTCTTCGCCGCGGCAGCCGTGCTCGCCCTGCTGGCCGGCTTCTACGCCTGGCGGGACCGGCTCATCGACGACCGGCTCCTCCTCGTGGCGGCCATCCTCGAGCTCGCCCTGATCGTGCAGGCCGTCGCAGCCCTCGTCAACGTCCGGGATGTCGCCGGCGACGGCGCCGAGAAGGCGACGTTCGCGGCATACGCCCTGACCCTGCCCCTGATCCCGCCCGCGGTCGCGTTCCTGGCCATCAAGGAGAAGACGCGCTGGTCGATGGGGGTCATCGTGGCCGGGGCGCTCGCCATCGGCATCATGACCGGCCGGCTCCAGCAGATCTGGAACCTCGGTGGCTGAGCGGGCGCCGATGAGCACGCGCTCCGGCCCCGGCGTGGTCCTGGTCTCGGTGTATGCCGTGCTCGCGCTCGCCGCGACGGGACGCTCGGTACTGCAGATCCTGGAGTACTTCTCCCGGGCGCCGGTGGCCTACCTGCTCTCGGCGCTCGCGGCGGTGATCTACATCGTGGCGACGTTCGCGCTCGCGCGGGGGAGCCGCACGTCGTGGCGGGTCGCCCGCGCCGCGATCCTCATCGAGATGGTCGGCGTGCTGGTGGTGGGCCTGCTGTCCTACCTGGTGCCATCGGCCTTCCCCGACAAGACCGTGTGGTCGCACTTCGGCTC
>DASULG010000275.1:0-4162 GCA_036278335.1 Pedococcus sp. | reverse complement strand
GACGTGGCCGCGGTAGAAGTAGGCCGACCAGGTCCCGCCTATGCCGCTGGCCAGCGGGCCCCGCTCGAAGTACCCGATCTCACGGGGGTTCTCGGAGTCGGTGAAGTCCCAGAATGAGACGCCGCCCTGGTACCACGACTGCACCCTCACGTCGCGGCCCTTGACCGGGATCAGCGAGCCGTTGTGGGCCACGCAGTTCTCGCTGTCGCCCTGGTGGCGGGGGATCTTGTAGTACGAGCGGAACGTGAGCCGGTTGTCGCTGCTGAGGTCGTAGATGCCGTCGGCGCCACGGGTCGGGCCGACCTCCTCGTTGCAGGTCGCGGCACCGCCCCCGCCGAGCTCGTCGGTGAAGACCACCTTGGTCCCCGTGCTGTTGAAGGTCGCCGAGTGCCAGAACGCGAAGTTCACCGTGTCCGTGACGCGGTCAACGACCCTGGGGGCCACGGGGTCGGAGATGTCCATGATGATGCCGTCGCCCATGCATGCCCCAGCGGCGATCTTCTTGGCCGGGAAGGCGGTGATGTCGTGACAGCCCGTGGTGTTCGTGTAGCCACCGTCGGGGAAGAGGTTGGGGGTCGCCACCACCTTGGCCGTGGTCGGGGCCTTGAGCGGCACGTCGATGATCGAGATCGAGTCGTGCGGCGGCTGGCAGTCGGGGAACTCGGCGCGCGGCGAGTAGCTCGACACGTAGAGGTAGACGCTGTCCCCGCCCGGCACCACCGTGTGGGTGTGCGAGCCGCAGTCCGTCTCCACGGACTTGATGTAGCGCGGGTTCGCGACGTCGGAGATGTCGAAGATCTTGATGCCCTCCCACGACTCCTTCACCGAGGCCGACTGCGCCACCGAGCTGCAGGAGTCGTCGCTGCGCGAGGAGTCCGTCGAGAGGAAGAGCAGGTCCCCGTAGACGCTGATGTCGTTCTGGGAGCCGGGACAGCTGACCTGCGCCACCATCCGCGGCGCCGCCGGGTTGGCCACGTCGTAGACCACGAAGCCGTTGTAGTTGCCCACGAAAGCCTTGCCGTCCGAGAACGCGAGGTCAGACCCGATGCCGCCCGTGAGCGGACCCGAGTGGGGGGTGTTGGCCAGGAACTCCACGTTGGCGCTGCGCCCGACCTCGTCCACCCCCAGCTCCGTCCCGGACCTGCCGACGCCATCCCCAGCGCTGGCGCTGGCGGCCGTGGCGCCGCCCACTGCAATGGCGGCCGCACAGATGCTGGCGGCCAGTCGACGAACTCTCATCCCCTGAACTCCTCGGACTCCGAAGGTGACCGTCGCCGGGCGCGCAGCCCGGTGCGGAAGCGGTTCGCCCACCCTCGCGCCGCCTCATTTACGCAAACAAGACCGAACACCCCTGTATTCGGTAAAAAGTTCCGCTTAGGCTGCCAGTCGTGTCACTTCCAACCCACCGTCGCGAACCTGAACGGCCTGAACGGCCCGGACGGCCTGAACGGCCCGGACGGCCTGCACGCCTCGCGCTGCCGGCCCTGGCGCTGGCCTGCGGCCTTCTGCTCGGGGCTTGCGACGCGGGCGGCGGCCAGGCGGGCGGCGGCCAGGCGGGCGGCGGCCAGGCGGGCAGCGGTCTGGGAGCCACTGCCGCGGTCACCTCGCCCAACGCACCAGTGATCCAGCCGGGACGGCCCGGGGAGCCCAACACCGCCCTCACCGGCGCAGCGGTGGCCCCGCGCCCCTCGGGACCGGTGGACACCGACGACGTGCGCTTCATGCAGGACATGATCGTCCACCACGCGCAGGCCATCGCCATGGTCGGCCTGGCGCGGGAGCACCTCACCGACACCCAGGTCAAGGCGCTCGCCGAGCGGATCGCGGACGAGCAGGGACCGGAGATCTCCTCCATGGCCTCGTGGCTGCGCCAGCGGGGTCAGGACGTCCCTCCGCAGGCGGACAACCCGCTCTTCGGCGCGAACGACCACAGCGCGCACGCCGGCCACACCATGGCGGGGATGGCGTCGCCGGCGCAGCTGGGCCAGCTGGCCGCCGCGCGCGGCCCCGCGGCCGACCGGCTCTGGCTGCACCTGATGACGGCCCACCACCGGGGTGCCCTCGCCATGGTCCTGCACCAGCAGCTCACCGGCAGCGACGAGCTGGTGACCCAGCTCGGCGACGAGATCCACGTGACCCAGCTGTCCCAGATCAACCACATGCAGCAGATGCTTCGCAGGCTCGCCTGAGCGGGGGCGAGAAAAGGGGAAGGGAGCGGCCCGGGGCCAAATGGTCCCGGGCCGCTCCCTGTTCAGGCGGTGCGGTATGCCGCGTGGCTGGCCACGCGGCATACCGGCCTTGGTCAGTCGCTGGTGTCGCCCACCGTCTCCACGACCGGGAGCTCGATGTGTCCGGGGTGCACGTTGCCGGTGAAGGTGAAGGTCGCGGTCTTGCCCTCGCCCTCGGTACTGACCACGACGATCTCGCCGGCCTTGAGCTCGCCGTAGAGGATCTTCTCGGACAGCACGTCCTCGATCTCGCGCTGGATCGTGCGTCGCAGCGGACGGGCGCCGAGGACCGGGTCGTAGCCCTTCTTCGCCAGCAGGTTCTTGGCGTCGGTCGTGAGCTCCATGCCCATGTCCTTGTCCTTGAGCCGCTTGTCGAGCTTGGCGATCTCAAGGTCGACGATCGCCACGATCTCCGTCTGGGTCAGCTGCGGGAAGACGATGGTGTCGTCCACGCGGTTGAGGAACTCGGGACGGAAGTGCTGCTTCAGCTCGTCGACGACCTTGTTCTTCATCCGCTCGTAGTCGCTGCGGGAGTCGGGACCGGCCGAGAAGCCGAGCGAGACGCCCTTGGCGATGTCACGGGTGCCGAGGTTGGTCGTCATGATGATGACGGTGTTCTTGAAGTCGACCATCCGACCCTGGGAGTCGGTGAGGCGGCCGTCCTCGAGCACCTGCAGCAGCGAGTTGAAGATGTCCGGGTGGGCCTTCTCGACCTCGTCGAACAGCACGACCGAGAACGGCTTGCGGCGCACCTTCTCGGTGAGCTGGCCGCCCTCCTCGTACCCGACGTAGCCGGGAGGCGAGCCGAACAGCCTGGAGACGGTGTGCTTCTCGGAGTACTCCGACATGTCGAGCTGGATCAGGCTGTCCTCGTCGCCGAAGAGGAACTCGGCGAGGGTCTTGGCCAGCTCGGTCTTGCCGACACCGGTGGGGCCGGCGAAGATGAACGACCCACCGGGACGGCGGGGGTCCTTCAGCCCGGCGCGGGTGCGGCGGATCGCCTGGGACAGCGCCTTGATGGCGTCGTCCATGCCGACGATGCGCTTGTGCAGCTCGTCCTCCATGTGCAGCAGGCGCGAGGACTCCTCCTCGGTCAGCTTGAACACGGGGATGCCGGTCGAGGCGGCCAGCACCTCGGCGATGAGCTCCTCGTCGACCTCGGCCACGACGTCCATGTCGCCGGACTTCCACTGCGACTCGCGCTCGGCCTTCTGGCCCAGCAGCTTCTTCTCGTCGTCGCGCAGCCGCGCCGCCTTCTCGAAGTCCTGGCCGTCGATGGCCGACTCCTTCTCGAGGCGGACGGCGGCGATCTTCTCGTCGAACTCGCGCAGGTCCGGCGGTGCGGTCATCCGGCGGATGCGCAGCCGGGCGCCGGCCTCGTCGATCAGGTCGATCGCCTTGTCGGGCAGGAAGCGGTCGTTGATGTAGCGGTCGGCGAGGTTGGCCGCCGCGACCAGCGCCGCGTCCGTGATCGAGACGCGGTGGTGCGCCTCGTAGCGGTCGCGCAGGCCCTTGAGGATCTCGATGGCGTGCGACAGTGTCGGCTCGGCCACCTGGATCGGCTGGAACCGGCGCTCGAGGGCCGAGTCCTTCTCGATGTGCTTGCGGTACTCGTCGAGCGTGGTCGCGCCGATGGTCTGCAGCTCGCCGCGGGCCAGCATCGGCTTGAGGATGCTCGCCGCGTCGATCGCGCCCTCGGCGGCGCCGGCCCCGACGAGCGTGTGGATCTCGTCGATGAACAGGATGATGTCGCCGCGCGTGCGGATCTCCTTGAGGACCTTCTTCAGCCGCTCCTCGAAGTCACCGCGGTAGCGGCTGCCGGCGACCAGCGCGCCGAGGTCGAGGGTGTAGAGCTGCTTGTCCTTGAGGGTCTCGGGCACCTCGCCCTTGACGATGTCCTGGGCCAGGCCCTCGACGACGGCGGTCTTGCCGAC
>DASULG010000274.1:0-5004 GCA_036278335.1 Pedococcus sp. | reverse complement strand
CGGATCTCCTCCGCGAGCGCCCGCACCTGTGCAGGCGAGAGAGCCTTGAGGTCGGCAGGGCCAGTGATGGTTTCGAGCACGCCCACGATGGGAACAGTCCTTTCCGACGGATCCGTCCGAGTCTATGCGCTCGCGCCGTGGACCTCGAAGCCGCTCGGCAGGCCGCTCACCGAGACCTGTCCGTCGGCGTCGACCGACACCGCGAACTCCTGTCCCCGGAACCGCAGGCCCTCGACGTGCAGCGCGCCGAACGGTGCGGGCCGCGGCGGGCTGAGCACCAGACCGCCCGCGCCGTCGGGGCGCAGCCCCAGGGCCACGGTGACGAGCACGCCCGCTGACGCCGCCGACCAGGCCTGCGGCCGGCACGAGGCCGGGTACGGCGAGGGGCGGCCCATCATGGGGACGCCGGAGTAGAGCTCGGGCCAGCGGTAGTCGAACGCCTCCGCGGAGTCGAGCAGCGCTCTGGCCACACGTCCGGCCTCTGCGGTGTGGCCCTCCCGCGCCAGCCCCCAGGCGGTGATCGCGGTGTCGTGGGTCCAGATGGAGCCCGTGTGGTAGCCGATCGGGTTGAACCCGCCGTTGGCACGGCCGAGGGTGCGGATCCCGAACCGGTCGAGCAGCTCCTCCCCCGTGACCGTGGCCGCGACGGCGGCGGCGTCCGCGGCGGAGAGCGCACCGGTGCCCAGGACGTGGCCCATGTTGGAGCCGAGGCCGTCCACGGCGGCCCCACTCCCGTCGAGGGCGATGGCGAGGTGGCGCCCGGCGTCCGTGGTGACCCAGAACGCCCGGTTCAGCCGCTCTCGCAGGTCCGCCGCCGCCTGCTCCGCCTCCTGCGCACCGTCCTCCCCCAGCCCGCGGAGAAGGTGCGCCGCGTGGGTGAGGGCCTCCACGGCATACGCCTGGGCCTCCACGAGCGCGATCGGGGCGTCAGCGATGCGGCCGTCCCGCCAGCGGATCGAGTCCCCCGAGTCCTTCCAGCCCTGGTTCGCCAGACCCGTGCCCGTCGTGTCGAGGTACTTCAGCAGGCCGTCGACGTCCGGCTGCCCGGGGCCGGTCAGCCAGCCGACGGCCGCACGCAGGCTGGGCAGCAGGGCGCGGACCTGGTCCTCGGGCATGCCCCACTGCCATGCCTCGCCGAGCAGCGTCACCCACAGCGCGGTGGCATCGACCGTGCCGTAGTAGACCGGCGGCAGCGCCAGGCCGCTCTCCGGGTCGTGGTACGCCGTGCGGCGGAGCTCGTGGGGGATCTTCCCGGGCGCCTCCGCGCTCACCTCGTCCACCCGCTGGCCCTGGCGGCGCGCCAGGGTGCGCAGCGTCCCGGCCGCCAGCTCAGTGCCGAACGGCAGCATCATCCGCGCGGCCCAGAGGGAGTCGCGGCCGAACAGCGTGAGGTACCAAGGCGTCCCGGCCCCGGCAAACACGTCGTTGCGGTCGACCGGGTCGCGCAGCAGCAGGTGGCGCAGGTCGTCGACGGCGGCGGCGAACATCTCGGCGACCCGCGGGTCGGCCGCCTCCATGCGGGCCCCGGACCAGGTGACGGCGTCCGAGCCGGGGTCGGCATCCAGCGCCGAGGGCACCGTCCGCTCGACCGTCGTCGTCAGCGAGACGGAGGTGCTGCTCCCCGGGTCGACGGTCAGCGCGAAGACTGCCCGGACGCGCCCATCGGCGCGGTCGAGCCGGTCCGGAGGTGGGCTGAGGCTGACGGTGCTGGCGTGCCGCTCCAGCCGGAAGCACACCCTGTCAGCGCGCAGCTCCGGCTGGGCCGCCACGTGGCTGACGTGGCCGGCCTTGACGGCGCTGATCGGCGCCCCGTCTGCCGCCAGCTCGACCACGACCTCGCAGACCACCGGTGCGCCGGCCCGCGAGACCACCTCGACGACCTCGACCATGCTCGGGCCCTCCAGCCGCCGTGAGCGCCGCACCTCCACGCTCGGGTCGGCACCGGAGTTTCCCAGGTTGCGGGCAGAGGCGAAGAACTCCGCGCTGGCGCCGCTCGCCCCGTGGGCCACTGGGCACGGCGACTCCCCGGAGACGACGACGGTGAGCTGGCTCAGCGCCCGGGCGTCGTCCACGTACAGACCCTCGGCGGTCCCCGGGCGCATGTCACCGCTGGTCGAGGACAGCGCCGTCGCGTTGCCGTCCACGCAGATGCTCAGCTCGTGCAGCCAGGGCTGGCGGTGGACGGGTGCCTGAGGGTTCTGCGTCACTGTCGAGCCTCCGTGGTGTCTGCGGTGCCATGGCAGTTCCTTGCCATCATCTCTTGACCCGAGATGTCCGTTAGGACATTGTCTGCCCTATATGAACGTTCAAACCGGTTGGACGATCACACCGCAAGGGGGCGGGTCATGGCAAGGCGGGCAGCGACTGGCGCTCGAGCCACGATCGTCGATGTCGCGCGCGCTGCCGGCGTCTCGCGCCAGACGGTCAGCAACGCCCTGAACAACCCCGAGAAGCTGGCTCCGGGCACGCTCGAGCGCGTCCAGCACGAGATCGACCGGCTCGGCTTCACCCTCAACGTCACCGCGCAGCAGCTGCGCCGCCGGCAGGCCAGCGCCTACGGCTTCGAGGTCAACTCCTCGGGAGCGGCCCGCATGGGCCACGTGCTCGACGAGTTCCTGGTGGAGCTCACCGCGGCCGCCCCCGTCCACGACAGCCACCTGGTGGTCTTCGCGCCGGAACCCGACGACGTCATCGGGGCCTACCGCCACATGCTGGGGACGGGCCTCGTCGACGGCTTCATCCTGGCCGACACCCGCCCCGGCGACCCCCGACCCCGGTGGCTGCTCGAGCACGGTGTCCCCTTCGTCGCCTTCGGGCGCATCTGGGACTCCCCCGAGCTCACCCAGTGGGTGGACGTCGACGGCCGTGCCGGCGTCCGGCAGGCCGTCTCCCACCTGGTTGAGGCCGGCTACCGGCGGATCGCGTTCCTGGGCTGGCCCTCCGGCTCGGCCGTCGGCGACGACCGTCGCGAGGGCTGGCTCGAGGGGCTGCGGGCCGCTGGCCTGGCGGACACGGCCATCGTCGAGGAGTCGGTCCAGGACCTGGACGAGGCGACCTCCGCCGCCGACCGGATCCTCGGCGGCCTGGGTACCGGCGGGGCCGTCGTCTGCGCCTCGGACCTGCTCGCCCTCGGCGTCATGCGCTCGGCGCGCAACCGCGGGCTCGACCCCGGCCCCGACCTCGGCGTCGTGGGCTTCGACGACACCGACGTCGCCGAGGCCCTCCAGCTCACGAGCGTCCGCCAGCCGCTCCAGCGAGCGGCCGAGTCGGCCTGGACCCTGCTCAAGGCCGTGACCGAGCAGCCGCCCGGCCCTGTGCTGCTCACACCCACCCTGACCATCCGCTCGACCACCACCCGTGCACGGCTGACCAACGGCCAGCGCACGGACCACACCCAACTGGAGGGAACCCCATGAGGCGCAACACCCGACTGGCGCTGGTCGCCACCACCGCCGCCGCGGCACTGACCGTGTCGGCCTGCGGCGGCGGAGGCTTCGACCAGAAGAGCTCGGCCCAGCAGAACACCGGCAGCAAGGCGAAGCTCACCATCCTCATCGGCAGCTCCGGCGACGCCGAGACCAATGCCGTCAAGGACGCGGCCAAGAAGTGGTCGGACAAGAGCGGCAACACCGCCGAGGTCGTGGTCGCCTCGGACCTCGCGCAGCAGCTCGGGCAGGGCTTCGCCGGCGGGACCCCGCCGGACGTGTTCTACGCCGACGCCGGCCGCCTCGGAGACTTCGCCAAGGCCGGCAACCTCTACGCGTACGGCGACAAGGTCCAGGACGCCGGCTTCCTCGACAGCCTGGCCCAGACCTTCACCTACGACGGCAAGCTCCAGTGCGCGCCGAAGGACTACTCGACGCTGGCCCTGGTGATCAACACCGACCTCTGGGCCAAGGCCGGCCTCACGGACGCTGACATCCCGAAGGACTGGGCGGGCCTGGAGGCCGTGTCGAAGAAGCTCACCTCCGGCAACGTCACCGGCCTGGTGATCAGCGGCGAGTGGGACCGCATCGGCGTGTTCGCCAAGCAGGCCGGCGGCTGGATCGTCAGCGACGACGGCAAGACCGCGACGGCGGACACCCCCGAGATGAAGGCCGGTCTCGACGAGGCCCAGAAGCTGCTGAAGTCCGGGTCGATGAAGTACGCCAAGCAGGTTGACGCCGGCTGGGGCGGGGAGGCGATCGGCAAGGGCAAGGCCGCGATGACCATCGAGGGCAACTGGATCCGCGGTGCGCTCAGCAAGGACTTCCCCAACATCAAGGCGAAGGTGGTCGAGCTCCCGGCGGGCCCCGCGGGCAAGGGCACGCTGGTGTTCAGCAACTGCTGGGGCATCGCCGCCAAGAGCAAGAACCAGGCGGCCGCGGTGGACCTGGTCAAGTCGATGATCGCCACGGACCAGCAGCTGGCCTTCGCCAAGGGGTTCGGCGTGATGCCGTCGACGACCGAGGGCGCCCAGAAGTTCGCCGAGACCTACCCCGACGACGCCGCCTTCGCCAAGGGCGGCGAGTACGGCCAGGGCCCGGTGAACATCCCCGGCTTCGACCCGGTCAAGGCCGCGTTCAACTCCAACCTGGAGCAGCTGGCCAGCAAGGACACGAAGGCAGTCCTGGCTGACCTGCAGAAGAACACCGAAGCCGCCATCAAGGGCCAGTAGGCATGCACATGGCCGCACGCGCCCGGTCCCGCCGCTCCGGCGGCGGGATCCGGGGGCGGGAGGGTATCGCGGGGTGGGTCTTCACCGCCCCGATGATCGTGATCCTCGGCGTCTTCCTCTTCATCCCGGTGCTCATGGCGCTCTACGTGAGCCTGACGAGCTGGAACGGCAACGGCTCGCCCTTCGCAGGCGGCCAGAACGCCACCTTCGTCGGCCTCGACAACTACTCGGCGCTCTTCACGCGCGACGGGCTGACCCGGGACAACTTCATGCAGTCCCTGGGCAACAACCTCTGGTACGTCGTCTTCGTGGTGCCCCTGCAGACCGCCACGTCCTTCTTCCTCGCG
>DASULG010000273.1:0-4766 GCA_036278335.1 Pedococcus sp. | reverse complement strand
CACGAGCAGCCCCAGGCGCTTGCCCGCCTCGTCCCGCAGCGCTACGGCGATGAGCGAGCGGGGGATCAGGTCCTCGTCCCACTCCGTCAGGGTGGGGGTGCCGTCCTGCCAGGCGCTCCACAGCACGGAGTTGGGCTCCGCCGGGTTCGGCCAGGGTGTGCGGTCGGCGCCGCGGATGGCCAGGGGGACCGCAGGGTCAGACCCGTAGCCCACCAGGATCGCGCTGCGGGCAGACCGCGTGCGGGCAGCCAGGTCCTGCAGGGCCATCTCCGCAGATGCCGGGGCGTCGAAGCCGGTGTCGAGCGAGTCGGCAAGCTCGTGCAGGCGGCGGAGCAGCATGCTGGCCTCGGCGGCGAGTGACGGGTCAACCGCAGGAGGCGTGCTGTCGACCTCCATCCGCCGGGACAATGCACCCAGCAGGCCCACGACGCCCGCGCCCAGGGACCACAGCAGCATCCGTGTGCCGGACTGCTCGGTGACCTCGAGGTCGAACATCCAAGTGGCGCCGAAGCCCGTAGCAGCGCCGAGGGCGGTGATGGAGAGTGCCCCGCGGGCACCGTAGTTCAGGCCTGCGTTGAAGGCCGGGATCAGGATCAGAGCCTTCGTGCCCGTCCCGCCGTAGGCCATGGCGACACCGGACGAGACGGCCGCCGCGCCGATGATGACCAAGGCCTGGATCCGTCGCACGCGCGACGCCTTCGCCCCGCCAGGGGTGGCAAGCAGGACGGTGGCCGCAAGGTCGAGGGTCGTGACGAGCAGGATCCAGGGCAGGGCCTGAATGAGCTGGTGCACGAGCGCGGAGAGCGCGAGGGCGATGAGTGCGAAGCCGAGCCGCACGCGGGTCGCCATAGAGAGGTGCGGCAACCAGCGCATGCCCGCCTCCCGTCTTGAGCCACCCCGGTGCCCAGCATTTTCGCGCTGTTCGGCGCTGGTGTCCTGCGGTTGCGACAAATGTCGGCCATCTGTCCACAGGCACCGTTCGCAGAGTATCCCCGTCCACCGCCGGGTATCCACCACAACACGACATCGCCCAGCAGGTGAGAGTGATGTCATGTTCCAGCAGTTCGTCGCGGCCCTCGCGTCGGTGGGGGCACTGGCGCTGCCCACCTCGTGTGCGGCCTGCGGCACCCCGGACGAAACCGTATGCCGCGGGTGCACCGAGGCCATCGCCGCCGGCCTGTGGCCGGAGCCTCGGGCGGTGGCGCCCACGCCGTGCCCAGAGGGCATGCCGGTGGCCTTCGCCGCGGGCCCCTACGAGGGCCCGCTTGCCCGGCTGGTCACGGCATACAAGGACGATGGGCGCCGCGACGTGCGCCCGGTGCTCGCCCCCGTGCTGAGCACGGCCCTCGACCTCGCTCTGCGGTCCCAGCCCGAGCACAGGCGAGCACTGGCCAGGCACACCCGGCCCGTGCTCGTGATCCCCGTCCCCACCTCCCGGGCAGCCAGACGGCGCCGTGGCGACGCCCCACTGCTCGACCTCGCGCGGGCGGCGGTCCGCGGCTTCGCTGGGCACGAGCTCTGGTGCGCGGACGCGCTGCGCCTGCGCCGGAGGGTTGCCGACCAGGCCGGGCTGACTGCACGCGAGCGGCGGGTGAATCTCGAGCACGCCTTTGAGCCGCGACCCCAGTGGGCCAACAGCCTTCCTGGCGCGCCCTGCGTCCTGGTCGACGACGTGCTCACCACGGGCGCGACCCTGGTCGAGGCGCGCCGCGCCCTGCTCCGTGCGGGGGCCAGTTCAGTGGTGGCGGCCACGGTCTGCGCGACCGCGAGGCGGCATCCGCAACCCGCTGCAGGGTGTCCGGTTTAGGGCCTTAAGTCCGCTGTCGGAAACGTCCGACGTGGTCTACCGTCTCTGTATGACCCCCCTGGTCCTCGTGGACTACACGACGACAGGGCGCCGTAGGTACTCCTCCCGCGGCGCTCGGGCCCAGGGAGCGGGTGGACGGCAAGGCCGTCGAGGGGAGTGGTGCCGCGGTTGAGGAGGGTTTCGCAGACCCATTCACATGCACCCCACATTTCCCTAGGAGGACACAGTGGAGATTGTCGTCACCGGACGCCACCTGCAGGTTTCCGATCGATTCCGGACCCACCTCGATGACAAGCTGGCGAAGATCCCCCAGCTTGCGCCGCGCATACGGCGCGTCGACGTCGTGGTGAGTCACGAGCCCAACAAGCGGCAGGCGAAGGCCTGCGAGCGGGTCGAGATCACCTGTCATGTGAAGGGGCCTGTTGTGCGGGCCGAGGCGTGTCTGGACGACAAGTACGCCGCGCTTGATGTCGCCATGGACAAGCTCATGGAGCGACTGCGCCGCGCCCAGGACAAGCGCCGGGTGCACCGCGGACTCCACGCACCCGAGTCGGTCGCGAAGGCGACGGCTCGCGCCAGCGCTGCGCTCAACGGCGTGAGCGAGGCAGGCGCCGAGGCCGCCGAAGGCGAGGAAGTCGACGTGTTCGGGGCCCAGGGCAACTCGCCCATCGAGGTACGCGAGAAGGTGCACGCCACCACGCCCATGACCCTTGACCAGGCGGTCCGCGACATGGAGCTGCTGGGCCACGACTTCTACCTCTACCACGACGCCGAGACCGACCAGCCGACCGTGGTGTACCGCCGCCGCGGCTGGTCCTATGGCGTTATCCACCTCGAGGTGGACCACCAGGCGCCTGAGCACTCACACGAGGTGCCCGGAGCCCGCGCGGCCCGCGAGGCGGTTGAGATCCCAGAGATGGAGAAAGTCAGCTGACAGGCTGAACGCCAGCGCCGGCCCCAACCTGCGGAAATGGGCCGGCGCTGCCGCTCTGTCATGACACTATGAGCACCGTGACCGCAGGGGAGAGGGAACAGGCGTTGGACGAGCCCATTCGCGTCGTCATCGCCGACGACCACGTCCTCTACCGACGCGGCCTGCAGACGGTGGTGATGCAGGAGGACGACATCGACATCGTCGGCGAGGCCGGGGATGGCCAGGAGGCCATCGACCGCACCGTCGAGCTGCTGCCCGACGTGGTGCTCATGGACGTGCGGATGCCGCGCACGTCGGGCATCCAGGCGTGCGCGGCCATCAAGGGCCTGGTGCCCTCGACGAAGATCATCATGCTGACCATGTCCGACGAGGAGTCCGACCTCTACGAGGCGGTCAAGGCCGGCGCCAACGGCTACCTCCTGAAGGACGTGCCCGCGGAGGAGATCGCGGCCGGCATCAAGGCGGTCTACAACGGGGACTCGCTCATCTCACCGTCCATGGCCTCCAAGCTGCTGGCCGAGTTCGCCCAGATCAGCAAGAAGAGCCCCGACCGCCCCTCGAGCATCGGCGCCCCGCGCCTGACCGAGCGCGAGCTGGAGGTCCTCAAGCTCGTGGCCCGCGGCATGGCCAACAAGGAGATCGCCCACCAGCTGTTCATCTCCGAGAACACGGTCAAGAACCACGTGCGCAACATCCTCGAGAAGCTCCAGCTCCACTCGCGCATGGAGGCGGCCATGTACGCCGTGCGCGAGAACCTCCTCGATCTCGGCGAATGAGCAGTGCGGCTCCTGTCCGCCTGACGAAGGCCCACGCGCGGCGCATCGCCCTCGCGGCACAGGGTTTTGCCGAGCCACGGCCGGCGCCGGGGCAGGCCACCATGCGCCACCTGCAGCGCGTGATCGACCGCGTCGGCGTCGTGCAGATCGACAGCGTCAACGTCCTGGTCCGCAGCCACTACCTTCCCTTCTTCTCGCGGCTCGGCCCCTATGACCGGTCGCTGCTCGAGCGGGCCCGCGACCGCGCGCCGCGACGGCTCGTCGAGTACTGGGCCCACGAGGCCAGCCTCATCCCGCCGCAGACCTGGCCGCTGCTCGACTTCCGGATGCAGCGCGCGCTGTCCGACGCCTGGGGCGGGATGCAGCGCGTGGCCCGTGAGCACCCCGAGCTCGTCGGTGCCGTCCTCGACGAGGTCGTCCAGCGTGGGCCGCTGACCTCGCGACAGGTCGAGGCGGCGCTGGAGCACGACCTGCCCCGCGAGCGGGACCAGTGGGGCTGGAACTGGTCCCTGGTCAAGGCCGCGCTAGAGCACCTGTTCTGGTCCGGCCAGATCTCCAGCGCCGGCCGCACGACCCAGTTCGAGCGCCGGTATGCCGCGCTGGGCCGCGTCCTGCCCCGTCCCGTCGCGGAGGTGGCGGTGGACCCCGCGAGCCGGCCGCCGCACGACGTCGCCTTCCGCGAGCTGATGATGATCGCTGCGCGAGCCCACGGCGTGGGCACCGAGCAGTGCCTGCGCGACTACTTCCGGCTGCGGCCCGAGCAGGCCCGCCCCGCGCTGGAGTCGCTCGTCGCCGAGGGGGCGCTGCTCCCGGCCACGATCGAGGGGTGGCGCCGCCCGGCATACGTGCACCCGGAGGCCCGCCGACCGCGACGCGTCGACGCGCAGGCGCTGCTGAGCCCGTTCGACTCCCTGATCTGGCAGCGCGACCGCACGGCCGCCCTCTTCGGCTTCGACTACCGGCTCGAGATCTACGTCCCCTCGCACCTGCGCGTTCATGGCTACTACGTGCTGCCGTTCCTCTACGGCGAGCACCTGGTGGCCCGCTGCGACCTCAAGGCCGACCGCACCGCCGGCGTGCTGCGCGTCCACGCCGTCCACTGGGAGCCGGCTGCCCCACCTGAGGCCAAGGCCGCACTCGCTGACGAGCTGGAGCAGATGGCTGCCTGGCTGGGGCTTGCCGACGTCTCAGGCGCCTGAGCGCTGGCCACTGGATCTGGCTGCATACCGGGGTTCATAGGCTGGATATC
>DASULG010000272.1:0-22518 GCA_036278335.1 Pedococcus sp. | reverse complement strand
AAGGACACCGACCCCTTCGGCGCGGCCCGTCAGCCCATCCACGGCCGCTACGCCCTCGCCGACGGCGGCTGGTGGGGCGTCGGCCTCGGCGCCAGCCGCGAGAAGTGGCAGTGGCTCTCGGAGCCGCACAACGACTTCATCTACGCCATCATCGGCGAGGAGCTGGGGCTTCCGGGGACCTTGGTCGTGCTGGCGCTGTTCGCCGTGCTGGCTCTGGTCTGCTACCGGCTCGTCCTGCGCACCGACGACCTGTTCATCCGTCTGGCCACGGGCGGGGTGATGACGTGGATCATCGTGCAGGCCATGATCAACATCGGCGCCGTCATCGGCCTGCTTCCCGTGATCGGCGTGCCGCTGCCCCTGGTCTCCTCAGGAGGATCCTCGCTCGTGACCACCATGCTCGCCCTGGGCATGCTGCTGTCCTTCGCCCGGCAGGAACCCGGCTGTGCCGAGGCCCTCGCGGCCCGGCCCTCCGTCGTGCGGCGCTCGCTGGCAGTGCTGCCGGCCGGCCGCGCCCGCAGGTCGCCGCGGTGAGCGCCACGCCGACCGGGCCGTCCACGCCGTCCACGCCGTCCACGCCGTCCAAGACGCAGCTGCCCACCTCGGTGCTGCTCGCCGGCGGCGGCTCCGCCGGACATGTCTCCCCGCTGCTGGCCCTGGCGGACTGCCTGCGCCGTCGCAACCCCGACATGGCCGTCACCGCGCTCGGCACCGAGGAGGGCCTGGAGACGCGACTGGTCCCGGGCCGCGGCTACGAGCTGCGCACCATCCCCAAGGTGCCCCTGCCGCGCCGCCCCTCCGCCGACCTCGCCCGCCTGCCGGCGAACCTGCGCTCCGCGGTGGCGGCGGCGGGACGCGCCATCGACGAGACCGGTGCCGAGGTGGTCGTCGGCTTCGGTGGCTACGTCTCCACGCCGGCATACCTCGCTGCCCGCCGGCGCGGTGTGCCCATCGTGGTCCACGAGCAGAACGCCCGGGCGGGCATCGCCAACCGGCTCGGCTCCCGGTTCACCCGCTACGTCGCGACCACCTTCGCCTCCACCGCGCTGCGGGGGGCGCAGGTGGTGGGCATGCCGCTGCGCCGGGAGATCGCGCTCCTCGACCGCCAGGCCCACCGCACCGAGGGACTCGAGCGGTTCGGGCTCGACCCGCAGTGGCCCACCCTCCTGGTGACGGGCGGGTCGCTGGGAGCCCAGCGCCTCAACACGGCCTTCCAGGCCCGGGTCGACGCGCTGCGCTCCGCCGGCGTCCAGGTGCTGCACATCACTGGCCTCGGCAAGGAGTTCGAGCCTGTGTCCGAGGTGGCCGGCCCTCCCTACGTCGTGGCCGCCTTTGCCGACCGCATGGACCTCGCGTATGCCGCGGCGGACCTCGTCGTGGCCCGTGCCGGCGCGAACACCGTGTGCGAGCTGACGGCCGTCGGGCTGCCCGCGGTCTACGTGCCGCTGCCCATCGGCAACGGCGAGCAGCGGTTCAACGCCGTCGACGTGGTGGCGGCCGGGGGCGGTCTGCTCGTGGACGACAGTGCCGTCACGCCCGAGTGGATCGACCGCGAGCTGATCCCCCTGCTGGGTGAGGGAGCGCGGCTGGAGGCGATGGCGAAGGCCGCTGCCTCGGTCGGCGAGCGGGGCGGCGACGAGAAGCTCGCAGACATGGTGTGCGCCGCCTACGCCGAGTCCCGACGGGGCACGCGGTGAACGGTCACAACTCCCGCTTCGACTTCCGCACGCCGGTCCCCGAGCTCAGCGAGCTCGGGGCGGTGCACTTCATCGCCATCGGGGGCGCCGGCATGTCAGGGGTGGCGCGCGTGATGCTGGCGCGCGGCTGCCGGGTCAGCGGCTCGGACGCCAAGGACTCGCCCGTGCTGACGGCTCTTGCCGCCGAGGGAGCCGCCGTGTCGGTCGGGCACGACCCCTCGCACCTCGACGGCGTCGACACCGTCGTCATCTCCTCGGCAGTGCGCGACTCCAACCCGGAGCTCGCGGCAGCACGCGAGCGGGGACTGCGAGTCCTGCACCGGTCACAGGCCCTCGCGAGCACCATGTCGACCTCGCGGCGGGTTGCCGTCGCGGGTGCCAACGGCAAGACCACGACGACGTCGATGCTGACGGTCGCGTTGCAGCACTGTGGGGCCGATCCCTCGTTCGCCGCTGGCGGGGAGCTGGCCAAGCACGGCACCAACGCGCACTGGGGGACCGGTGAGGTCTTCGTCGCCGAGGCCGACGAGAGCGACGGCTCCTTCCTCGTCTACCGGCCGGAGGTGGGCATCGTCACGAACGTCCAGCCGGACCACCTGGACTTCTACGGCACCTTCGAGAACGTCACGAAGGCGTATGCCGAGTTCGCAGCGTCCATTCTCGACGGCGGCCTGCTCGTGGCCTGCCACGACGACGAGGGGTCGCTGGCCCTGGCCGAGCGGGCACGCTCGGACGGCCTCAGGGTGCTCACCTACGGCTGGTCGCCCGACGCCGATGTCGTCCTGGGGGACCTCGCCTCGCAGGGCCTGATGAGCCGGGTGACCGTCCGCGACGCCGAGGGCATCAGCCACACGCTGCGGATCACGATCCCGGGCCGGCACAACCTGCTCAACGCCGCAGCGGCGTTCACGGCAGCGACGGCCGGCCTGGGGCAGGACCCCGCCCGGATCCTCGAGGGCCTCTTCGGCTTCACCGGGACCCGCCGCCGGTTCGAGCCCAAGGGCGTGGCGGCGGGCGTGAGCGTGGTCGACGACTACGCCCACAACCCCGGAAAGCTCGCCGCGGTCGTGGGCACGGGCGCAGACCTCGTCCGCGGACAGGGACGCCTCCTCGTGGTCTTCCAGCCGCACCTGTACTCGCGTACCCGGGACTTCGCGCGCGAGTTCGCCGCCGCCCTGGCACCGGCTGACGCCGTGGTGCTGATGGAGGTCTACGGAGCCCGGGAGGACCCCATCCCGGGCGTCTCCTCGGCGCTGATCGAGCAGGCCCTTCGTGAGTCCCACCCCGAGGCAGACGTCGAGGTGATCTCGTCGTGGTCGGCCGTGGCGGAGGCGACTGCCCGGCGCGCGCGCCCCGGCGACCTCATCCTGACGGTGGGGGCGGGGGACGTCACCATGCTCGGACCCGAGATCCTGCGGGCCCTCGAGCCGGCATGACACAGACCACGAGGCGGACCGGTCTGGACTCCTCGCGCGCGAGGTTCCAGCAGCGCGCAGCCGAGGTTCGGCGCCGGCCCTGGCGCCTGGCGGGCTGGGTGGCGGCTGTCCTCGCCCTTGTTGCCGCCCTGGTGTGGGTGGTGTGTTTCAGCCCTCTGCTGGTCGTGCGAGAGGTCGAGGTCGTGGGCGTCCCGGCCACCGAGGTGCCGGCGGTCAGCAGGCTGGCGGCGGTACGTCTCGGGACACCCCTGGCCCGGGTCGACGACGGGGCCGTCGCCGACCGGGTGAGGCAGCTGGCCACCCTGGCGGACGTCTCGATCGAGCGCTCCTGGCCGAGCACCCTGGTGATCCACGCCAGCCCCCGGGTCCCTGTCCTGGTGGCCAGGAACCCTCAAGGTCAACTACACGTTGTGGATTCTCGAGGCATCGCATACGCGCAGGTCAACAAGGCTCCGCGCGGTGTGGCCATGGTCAATGCCGCCTCCGACGACGCCCTGAGCCGCGACGCGCTGCTGGCTGCCGTGGCCGTGGTGAAGGTGCTGCCGGCGCCGCTGCAGCGCCAGGTCACCGACGTGACCGTGAGTGGGGCGAACCTCGTCACGCTGAGGGTGCGCGGGACGACGGTCGTGTGGGGCGGGGTGAGCCAGCCCGAGAAGAAGCTCACCGTGATGTCAGCCCTCCTGAAGAGCCATCCGAAGGTCATCGACGTGAGCGCGCCGGACACGCCCGTGACGCGGTAGGGGGAGCGCTGCCGAACCCCTCGGCCCAACCCTCGATGTCGAGTCGCGGATGAGGCTGCTGGGGCTGGTGTGACGAAGCCTCGGGAGCCGCCGCGCACCTGCTGCCGCACCGCCTGCCCACGGCCCGGAAAAAGTCCGGGACCAGTCTCGCGACACGCTGGACAGCGGGTTGCTTGCACCACTCCTTCCGCATAGCGTCTGCGACGGCAGGGTTGACATAATTCTAACCCTCTAGTGGACGTTTAGGTTATCCGCTCGGGGTTTTCGATCGTGAACTTGCCTGCACCAACCCTTAGAAACGCTTTCAGGAGAGGCCCACCGACGTGGCAGCACCGCAGAACTACTTGGCCGTCATCAAGGTCGTCGGCATCGGCGGCGGTGGCGTCAACGCCATCAACCGCATGATCGAGGTTGGCCTCAAGGGCGTTGAGTTCATCGCCATCAACACCGACGCCCAGGCGCTGCTGATGAGCGACGCCGACGTCAAGCTCGACGTGGGCCGCGAGCTCACCCGCGGGCTCGGCGCCGGGGCCGACCCGGAGGTCGGAAAGAAGGCCGCCGAGGACCACGCCGAGGAGATCGAGGAGGTCCTCAAGGGGGCCGACATGGTCTTCGTCACCGCCGGAGAGGGCGGTGGCACCGGCACGGGTGGCGCACCGGTTGTCGCCAAGATCGCCCGGGGCCTTGGCGCCCTGACGATCGGTGTCGTGACGCGCCCGTTCACCTTCGAGGGTCGCCGCCGCGCCAACCAGGCCGAGGCGGGCATCGCCAACCTCCGCGAGGAGGTCGACACCCTCATCGTGATCCCGAACGACCGGCTGCTGTCCATCAGCGACCGCGCCGTCTCCATGCTCGACGCCTTCCGCAGCGCCGACCAGGTGCTGCTCTCGGGTGTCCAGGGCATCACCGACCTGATCACGACGCCGGGCCTGATCAACCTCGACTTCGCCGACGTCAAGTCCGTCATGCAGGGGGCGGGGTCGGCGCTCATGGGCATCGGCTCCTCGCGCGGCGACGACCGCGCGGTCCAGGCGGCCGAGCTCGCGATCTCCTCGCCGCTGCTCGAGGCCAGCATCGATGGTGCGCACGGTGTGCTGCTGTCCATCCAGGGTGGGTCCGACCTCGGTCTCTTCGAGATCAACGAGGCTGCCCGTCTCGTGCAGGAGGCCGCGCACCCCGAGGCCAACATCATCTTCGGCGCAGTGATCGATGACGCCCTCGGCGACGAGGTGCGCGTGACGGTCATCGCGGCGGGCTTCGACGGCGGTGCGCCGATCAAGCGCAACGACGAGCGGGCGATCGGCCAGGTCCAGGGCGCCACCCAGCGCCAGCAGCAGGCACAGTACGCACAGCCCGCGCAGCAGGCCCCGCATCAGTCGCCCCAGTCGGCCCCCTCGACGCAGGTGCCGGCGCAGGCTCCGCGACCGGCGATGGCCCCGCAGGCCACGCACCCGGGAGCGCCGCAGTCCCAGCCGGAGCGGCCCGCCAACGGCCAGCAGCAGGCCCCTGGCAACGGGAGCGGCAACGGCCACGCTGGGCAGGGTCACGAGCCGGCGGCCCGGCCGCCCCGCACGGTGACCTTCGACGACGCCGACGAGCTCGACGTCCCGGACTTCCTGAAGTAACAGCACGGCTCACGAAGGGCGCCCGGCGACCAGCCGGGCGCCCTTCGCCGTCTGGACAGGTGCTTGGCCCGGTTCGCCGTCTGCCCGGGTGCCTGGCGCGGTTCGCCGTCTGGCCGGGTGGCCTACGGTGTCGGGTGTGTTCTTCTGGCGCGAGCGGACAGGCCCCATCGACTGGGGCTTCACAGGCAGGGCTGACGGCGTCAGTGCCGCCCCCTACGCCTCCCTCAACCTCGGCGGTCACGTCGGCGATGACCCTGCCGCTGTCGAGGAGAACCGCGCCCGGCTGGCCGGCTGGCTCGGGAGGTCTCGCGACGAGCTCGTGTTCATGAACCAGTGCCACGGCACCGAGGTCCTGCACGTCGACGGGGCGTGGCCGACTGGCTCACCGCCTCCGCCCGCCGACGGGGTGGTCACGAACACGCGCGGGCTGGCCCTCGCCGTCCTCGTTGCCGACTGCACGCCGGTGCTCCTGGCCGACCCGGCGGCCGGGGTGATCGGGGCGGTGCATGCCGGCCGCCCGGGCATGACGGCCGGCATCATCGACAGGGCCGTGACAGTGATGCGAGAGGCGGGAGCCGAGCAGCTCGTGGCGGCGGTCGGGCCGTCCGTGTGTGGGCGGTGCTACGAGGTGCCGGAGGATATGCGGGCGGTCGCCGCCGAGGTCTCCCCAGAGTCCTGCGCGGTGTCCTGGTCGGGCACGCCGGCCATCGACGTGGCCTCCGGGGTCGTCTCGCAACTGCGCGCCAATGACGTTGCGGTTCAGTGGGTTCCGGGCTGCACGCGGGAGTCGGACCGGCTGTTCTCCTACCGCCGTGACGGCCAGACCGGCCGTTTCGCGGGGGTCGTCCAGCTGGTCAGCCCGTGACGAGGCGGGACGAGCTCGCCGCTGGGCTCGCCGCGGTGCGGGCGCGCATCGAGCGTGCCTGTGCCGCCGCGGGGCGACGCCCCGAAGAGGTCGAGCTCATCGCCGTGACGAAGTTCTTCCCGGCCAGTGACGTCGACCTGCTCGCGGAGCTCGGGGTCCGGCACGTGGGGGAGAACCGGCACCAGGAGGCCGCCGCCAAGATCGCTGAGCTGCGCCACCGTGACCAGCTCAGCGTCCACTTCATCGGCCAGCTGCAGACCAACAAGGCGGCGGCGGTGGCCCGGTATGCCGACGTGGTGCATTCCGTGGACCGGCCCAGGCTCGCTGATGCGCTGCAGAGGGGCGCCCACGCGGCAGGGCGCCGCCTCGGGGTGCTGGTCCAGGTCGCCCTCGACCACGAGGAGGCGCGGGCTGGGGTGGACCCTGCGGACGCCCTGCTGCTCGCGGACCAGGTGGCCCAGGCCCCGGAGCTGGACCTGCTCGGCGTCATGGCCGTCGCGCCCCTGGGCGGCGACCCCGACGAGGCGTTCGCGCGGCTGCGCGAGCTGTCGCGCGGCATACAGGCGGCGCACCCGGCGGCTCGCTGGGTCTCCGCCGGGATGAGCGCGGACCTCGAGGCGGCGATCGCCCACGGGGCGACACACCTGCGTGTCGGCAGCGCAATCCTCGGTTCTCGTCCGCCACTTCGGTAACTTCAGTTGCGATACCGACCAGCACGATTCAGCACGATGGACCAAGGGAGCTCTCATGGCAGGGGCGCTGCGCAAGACGATGGTGTACCTCGGGCTCGCCGAGGACGACGATCGCTACGAGGGCTACGACGAGTACGACTACGACGAGTCTTCGCGACAGGAGCCCCAGCCGGAGCGCTCCGCCGGCGTCACCCCGCTGCCGCAGCGCACGCCGGTGGCCCGGGTGGTCCGCGACGTCGAGGTCGGCGCGCTGAACCGGATCACCACGATCCACCCGCGCACCTACAACGAGGCCAAGAACATCGGCGAGAGCTTCCGGGACGGCACGCCCGTCATCATGAACCTCTCGGACATGGACGACTCCGACGCCAAGCGCCTGGTCGACTTCGCCGCCGGCCTGGTCTTCGGTCTGCACGGCTCCATCGAGCGGGTGACCTCCAAGGTGTTCCTGCTCTCGCCGGCGCACGTCGAGGTCTCCGCCGAAGAGGGCGTCCAGCCCCCCGCCCGCGGCCTGTTCAACCAGAGCTGACCCCCGACAGCCTGCGCCCGGGCTGACGTGACACCCTGACCGCCATGAGACTCGGCGTTGTCGGCAGCATCCTCGACTTCCTGCTGTACATCTTCTTCGCGCTTCTCATCGGGCGGCTGGTCCTGGACTGGATCCAGGTGTTCGCGCGCGACTGGAGACCTCGCGGGCCCATGCTCGTGGTCGCCGAGACCGTCTACAGCGTGACGGACCCGCCCCTGAAGGCACTGCGCAAGGTGATTCCGCCGCTGACCCTGGGTGCCATCCGCGTCGACCTGGCGTTCCTGGTGCTGATGCTCGGGGTATCGATCCTGATGGGCGTGATCAGCGCCTGAGGCGACATCCCCTAGGGTGATGCCTGACCCAGTCTCTGGGATGCTTGCGAATGCACTGCTGACGACCGGCCAACCGAGGTGACTACATGGCGCTCACGCCCGAGGATGTCCTCAACAAGAATTTCACACCCACCCAGTTCCGCCGTGGGTATGACGAGCGGGAGGTCGACGACTTCCTCGATGAGGTCGTTGCTGAGATGCGCCGGCTCGTCAAGGAGAGCGACGAGCTGCGCGACCAGCTGAACGAGTGCCGCGAGGGACGCGGGATGGCCCCTGTCGCGAAGACGGACGCGCAGGCCGAGGCCCGCAAGGCTGCGGCCGCCAAGGCCTCCGAGGAGAAGGTGGCGGCCCAGGCCGCCGAGCGGCTCGCAGCCATCAAGGCTCAGGCCGAGGAGGCCGACAAGGCTGCGCAGGAGCGCATCGCCGCCGCGGCCAAGCGTGCCGAGGAGGCTGAGCAGGCCGCGCAGCAGCGGATCCAGAGCGCCGCGCAGCAGCAGGCCGAGGCCGAGCAGCGCGCGGCGGAGGCCGCCCGCGCCGCCGAGGCACAGGCGGCCCAGCCCGCGCAGGCAGCCCAGCGCGCGCAGGCAGCTCAGGCCGCCCCGGTGGCTCAGACCGTCCCGGAGTCCACCGAGCTCGGTGCTGCCGCCGGCGGTGGCGCGAGCGCTGCCAGCCTCATCGCCCTGGCCCAGCGCCTGCACGACGAGCACGTCGGTGAGGGTGAGGCCACCCGGGACCGTCTCATCTCCGAGGCCCAGACCAAGCACGACGAGCTGGTCTCGACCGGCCAGTCGCGTCACGACGAGCTGCTCTCGTCGGCGCAGGCCCGCCACGACGAGCTCCTCCGCGAGGCCAAGAGCCGCCACGAGCAGATGATCACCGAGGCGCGCGAGCGGTCCACGGGGATGCTGCACGAGGCGCAGCAGAAGAAGGCGCAGATCCTCGAGGAGCTGAACCGCGAGCGCGGCCTGCTCGAGAAGAAGATCGAGGAGCTGCGCGGCTTCGAGCGCAACTACCGCGCCCAGCTCAAGTCCTACATCGAGAGCCAGCTCGAGCAGCTCGACCACGCCGGTGTCGACGACCTCGAGCCCTCGCCAGAGGGAGCAGAGGGCCAGCAGGGCTGACACCGAGCAGCCAAGCACGCAGCAGTCGCCAGAGGGCGCCGGCCACGAGCCGGCGCCCTCTGCCGTGCCCGCGCAGGTTCTGGGCGCAAGGTAGAGGCGTTTTGCCGTTGAGTACCGCGGCTGCAACGCCTATCCTCACGGCACCTGACCGCACTCGTGGGGACGAGCGCACTGCTACCCAAGGGGCCTGAGATGGCTGCACGGACGGCGAAAGCCGCACAGAAGAGCACGGTGCGCAAGACCACCGCGAGCAGGGCGTCCGCCAGCACACCATCCGCAAGCCCTGCCAAGAAGGCCGCCAAGCGGGCGGCGTCCCCCTCGAAGAGCACGGTCACGGCGTCCCCGGCGAAGAGGGCCACCACCAAGGCCACGTCGAAGGCCACCACCAGGGCCACCACGAAGGGCACCACAGCGTCCCCGCCGAAGAAGGCCACGACCAAGGCCACGTCGAAGGCCCCTGCCAAGGCCACCACGAAGGCCGCCAGGGCGTCGCGCCCGGCGAAGGCCGCGGCCTCCAAGGCGCCAGCCAAGACGGCGCCAGCCAAGACGTCGGCGCCCGCCGTGAAGGCGACTCCGCCACAAAAGGCGACAAAGACGACACAGGCGACGAAGGCGACGGCCGTCAGGACGACCGCCGCCGCCAAGAAGGCGGCCGCGAAGACCCCCGCAGCCAGGACCGCCACGAAGGCCCCTGCACAGACCACCGCCAGCCCGGCAAAGAAGGCCACCGTGAAGAAGAGCACCGCAGACATGAGCGCCGCCGCCAAGACCGCGAAGGCCCCAGCGAAGGCGACAGCCAAGACCGCCACGACGACGACAGCCAAGACCGCCACCAAGACGGCAGCCAGGACGACCGTGAAGGCGGCCAAGGCGCCTGCCAAGAAGGCCGCTGCCCTCAGCGCAGGGGCCAGCCGGCCCCGGCCCGCCCACACCCTGCGCGTGCGCGACGACGAGTCCCCGTGGACGGCCCAGGAGCTGAGCGCGGTCCGCGCGGAGATCGAGGCGGATGTCGCCCACCTCCGCCAGGAGATCAAGGTCGCCGAGGCCGACCTGGTGGGACTCATGCGCGATGCCGGCGACGGGGCCGGCGACGACCAGGCCGACGCCGGGTCGAAGACGTTCGAGCGCGAGCAGGAGATCTCCGTCGCCAACAACGCGCGTGAGATGCTCCAGCAGAACCTCCACGCCATCGAGCGACTCGACGACGGCAGCTACGGAATCTGCGAGTCGTGCGGCAACCCCATCGGCAAACTTCGCCTTCAGGCCGCTCCTCGTGCGACCCTATGCATGCCATGCAAGACGAAGCAGGAGCGCCGCTGATCGCTGCGCACGAAGAGACCACCCAGCCCACCTCGACCCCAGCACCCCGCGCACGCCTGTTCGCCCTCCTCGCGGCCACCGCTGCTGCCGTGCTGGTCGCGGACCAGCTCGCCAAGTGGTGGGCGCTGCAGACCCTGGCACCGGGGGACCCGGTGGCCGTGTTCGGGTCGCTGATCACGTTCAACCTCATCCGCAACCCGGGTGCGGCGTTCTCCATCGGCAACGGCGCGACCTGGGTGCTCACGCTCATCGCCTGCGGGGTCCTGGTGTTCATCGTGGTCACCGCCCGCCGCATCGGCAGCGCAGCCTGGGCGTGGGCCCTCGGCCTCCTGCTCGGCGGCGCCCTCGGCAACCTCAGCGACCGCATCTTCCGCGAACCCGGCCCCGGCCGTGGCCACGTCGTGGACTTCATCGACTACTTCGGCTGGTTCATCGGCAACCTCGCGGACATCGCCATCGTGGGCGCTGCCACGGTGATCGCCGTCCTGGCGATGCGGGGCATCGGGGTCGACGGCCGGCGCCCCGAGCACGGCCGGCACGAGGCACCCCGAAACGAGGCCACCCGACACGAGGCCACCCGACACGAGGCAGAACCCAATGGCTGACGCCCGCACCCTGTTCGTCCCCGACGGGCTCGAGGGTGAGCGTGTCGACGCAGCACTCGCGCGGCTCTTCGGCGTCTCCCGCACCAAGGCGGCCGACCTGGCCAAGGCCGGGGACGTTCACCTCAACCACCAGCCCGCCGGGAAGTCCGACCGGGTGGCTGCCGGCGACCTCCTCGAGGTCATCCTCCCGGGAGTGGCGGACAGCCCCACCCTGAAGGTGATCGCCGAGCCCGTCCCCGGGATGACGATCATCCATGACGACAACGACATCGTGGTCGTGGACAAGCCGGTCGGAGTGGCCGCCCACCCGAGCGTGGGGTGGACCGGGCCGACCGTGGTCGGAGGCCTGGCCGCGGCCGGCTACCGCATCGCCACCTCAGGCGCCAGTGAGCGCCAGGGCGTCGTCTCGCGGCTCGACGTGGGCACGAGCGGCCTGATGGTGGTGGCCAAGAGCGAGTACGCCTACAGCCAGCTCAAGCAGGCCTTCCGCTCCCGCACGGTCGACAAGACCTACCACGCCCTCGTCCAGGGGCTGCCGGACCCGGTCGTGGGCACGATAGACGCGCCCATCGGGCGCCACCCGAACCACGACTACAAGTTCGCGGTCATGGAGAAGGGCAAGCCCAGTGTCACGCACTACGAGGTGCTGGAGGCCTTCCGGTCAGCGTCGCTGATCGACATCCACCTCGAGACGGGGCGCACCCACCAGATCCGGGTGCACTTCGCCGCGCTGCACCACCCCTGTGTGGGTGACCTCACGTATGGCGCCGACCCCAAGCTCGCGGCCCGCCTCGGCCTGGAGCGGCAGTGGCTGCACGCGGTGGGCCTCGGGTTCGAGCACCCGGGCACGGGGGAGTACGTCTCCTTTGCCAGCCCCTACCCGGAGGACCTCCAGCTGGCGCTCGACCGCCTGTGACGAAGGCGTGAGGATCGCAGCGCAGCGCAGCGAGCACCGGACCGGAGCGGCGAGGAGCGGGCGGAGAGGAAACCGCCTCTGAGCGGTGCCGGTATGCCGAGAGGTCGGCTTCCCGGCATACCGTCGGCGCCGGGTTGGCGACACTCGGCGGCGACACGCCGAGGGCCGTCGGTGGCGCGGCTTATGATCGTCCACGATGTCAGCACAGCCCGCCTCCCCCTCGTCCGGCAAGGACTCCTTCGTCCACCTGCACGTCCACACCGAGTACTCCATGCTGGACGGGGCGGCGCGCATCGACGACCTGTTCAAGACGGCGGCCGAGATGGGCATGCCGGCCATCGCCACCACCGACCACGGCTACGTCTTCGGCGCCTACGAGTTCTGGTCCAAGGCCCGCAAGTACGGCGTGAAGCCGATCATCGGCGTGGAGGCCTACGTCACACCGGGCACCCACCGCACGGACAAGACCAGGGTCAAGTTCGGCGACGGCGGGCGCGACGACGTCTCGGGGTCGGGTGCCTACACCCACATGACGCTGCTGGCCAAGAACAACAACGGCATGCACAACCTGTTCCGCATGTCGAGCCTGGCCAGCCTCGAGGGGTACTACTTCAAGCCGCGCATGGACCGCGAGCTGCTCCAGACCTACGGCCAGGGCCTGGTCGCGACGACGGGCTGCCCGTCCGGCGAGGTCCAGACCAGGCTGCGGCTCGGCCAGTACAAGGAGGCGGTCGCGGCCGCCGCCGAGTTCCGCGACATCTTCGGCGCCGAGAACTACTTCTGCGAGCTGATGGACCACGGGCTGGGCATCGAGCGCCAGGTCCAGAAGGAGCTCCTGCGTCTCGCCCGTGAGCTGGGCCTGCCGCTGGTGGCCACCAACGACCTGCACTACACCAAGCCCGAGGACGCCACGGCCCATGCCGCCCTGCTCTGCGTCCAGTCCGGCTCGACGCTCATGGACCCCAACCGGTTCAAGTTCGACGCCGAGGACTTCTACCTCAAGAGCCCGGCCGAGATGCGCCGCGTCTGGCGCGAGCTGCCCGAGGCCTGCGACAACACCCTGCTCATCGGCGAGATGTGCGACGTCTCGTTCACCGAGGGCGAGGGCCGCTTCATGCCGCGCTTCCCCTGCCCGCCGGGGGAGAACGAGGAGTCCTGGTTCGTCAAGGAGGTCGAGCGCGGGCTGCACGACCGCTTCCCCGAGGGCGTCCCCGACTACGCGCGCAAGCAGGCCGCGTTCGAGATCGACGTCATCGTGAGCAAGGGGTATGCCGGGTACTTCCTCGTCGTCGCCGACTTCATCCAGTGGGCGAAGAACAACGGCATCCGGGTGGGCCCGGGCCGTGGCTCGGGCGCGGGCTCCATGTGCGCGTACGCCATGAAGATCACCGACCTCGACCCCATCCCGCACGGCCTGATCTTCGAGCGGTTCCTCAACCCCGAGCGCATGTCGATGCCCGACTTCGACGTCGACTTCGACGAGCGCCGCCGGGGCGAGGTCATCAAGTACGTGACCGAGAAGTACGGCGAGGAGCGTGTCGCCCAGATCGTCACCTACGGCACGATCAAGGCCAAGCAGGCCGTCAAGGACGCCTCCCGCGTCATGGGCCACCCCTTCGCCATGGGCGAGAAGCTCACCAAGGCGATGCCCCCGGACGTCATGGGCAAGGGTGTGCCTCTGTCCGCCCTCTACAACCCTGAGCACCCGCGCTACGGCGAGGGCGTCGAGTTCCGCCAGCTGGTGGAGTCCGAGCCCCACGCCAAGGAGGTCGTCGAGACGGCCAGGGGCCTGGAGGGCCTGAAGCGGCAGTGGGGCGTGCATGCGGCCGGCGTGATCATGTCCAGCGAGCCGCTGATGGACGTCATCCCGATCATGCGCCGCGAGCAGGACGGCCAGATCATCACGCAGTTCGACTACCCGAGCTGCGAGACGCTCGGCCTGGTCAAGATGGACTTCCTCGGCCTGCGCAACCTCACCATCCTCGACGACGCCATCGAGAACATCGAGATGAACCGCGGCGAGGACATCGACCTCGACGCGCTGAGCAAGAACATGACCGACCGCGCCACGTTCGACCTGCTCGGCCGCGGCGACACACTCGGCGTCTTCCAGCTCGACGGCGGCGGCATGCGCACCCTGCTGCGGCTGATGCAGCCCGACAACTTCGAGGACATCTCGGCGGCGCTCGCGCTGTACCGCCCCGGCCCCATGGGCGCGAACTCGCACACGAACTACGCCCTTCGCAAGAACGGCAAGCAGGACCTCGACTACATCCACCCGGACCTCACCAAGGCGCTCGAACCCATCCTCGGCACGACCTACGGCCTGATCATCTATCAGGAGCAGGTCATGGAGATCGCCCAGAAGCTCGCCGGGTACACCCTCGGCAACGCGGACCTGCTCCGCCGGGCGATGGGCAAGAAGAAGAAAGAGGTCCTCGACGCCGAGTACGTCAACTTCGAGAGGGGAATGCTCGACAACGGGTACTCCAAGGAGTCGATCGCGACCCTGTGGAGCATCCTGCTCCCGTTCTCGGACTACGCGTTCAACAAGGCGCACACGGCCGCCTACGGCCTCGTCTCCTACTGGACGGGCTACCTCAAGGCCAACTACCCGGCCGAGTACATGGCCGCCCTGCTCACCAGCGTCCGCGACGACAAGGACAAGTCGGCCCTCTACCTCAACGAGTGCCGGCGCATGGGCATCAAGGTGCTGCCGCCCGACGTCAACGAGTCGGTCGCGAACTTCGCCGCTGTCGGCACCGACATCCGCTTCGGCATGGAGGCGATCCGCAACGTCGGGCGCCACGTCGTCGACGCCATCGTGGCCGCGCGCGAGGACAAGGGCCGCTTCACCTCCTTCAAGGACTTCCTGTCCAAGTGCCCCGCGGTGGTCTGCAACAAGCGCACCGTCGAGTCCCTGGTCCGGGCCGGTGCCTTCGACGGCATGCAGGAGACCCGGCAGGGCCTCGCCCGCGTCCACGAGGACTACATCGACCACTTCATCGACATCAAGCGCCAGGAGGCGATCGGCCAGGACTCCCTCTTCGGCGGTTTCGGCGACGACACCGGCGGCGACTCCTTCGAGGTCTCCGTGCTGCCGCCCATCCCCACGAGCGAGTGGGACAAGCAGACGCTGCTCGGCTTCGAGCGCGAGATGCTCGGCCTCTACGTCTCCGACCACCCGCTGTTCGGCATCGAGCACGTGCTCAACCAGCACGCCGACACCTCGATCGCCTCGCTGATGGGCGAGGACGGCAAGCCCGAGGGATCCACGGTCACCATTGCCGGCCTGATCACCGGCCTGCAGGTCAAGCGCACCAAGAAGGGCGACCTCTGGGCGATCGTCACGGTGGAGGACCTCGAGGGCGCCGTCGAGTGCCTGTTCTTCCCCTCGGCCTACATGACGGTCTCGACGATGCTGGGCCACGACAAGGTGGTCGTCGTCAAGGGCCGGGTCAACCGACGCGACGACTCCGTGTCGATCTACGCGCAGGACCTGACCCTGCCCGACATCACCGACGGGCCACGCGGGCCGGTCGTGGTGACGATGGAGACCACCCGGGCGACCTCGGGAAAGATCGAGCAGCTCAAGGGCGTGCTCAGCTCGCACCCCGGCTCGACCGAGGTGCACGTGCGGCTCAGCCAGCCCGGGCGCTCCGTCCTGATGAAGCTCGACGACAGCTACCGCGTCAACGCCACCGAGGCACTCTTCGGCGACCTCAAGGTGATCCTCGGCCCACGCTGTCTGGCCGGCTGAGGCCGCCGAGAACCGGTTGACTCCCAGAGCCCCGGTTTGCGTGCTGCTGGGTTAGGGTGACCCTCGTTGCGGGGGGATCTTCTGGTACCAGTCGGGCTCTCGGCAGCGTCCCGTTACCTGAGAGGCGCACCCCTGCGGGCTGTGCCCCGAACCGGCACGACCTGCCGTCACCAGGAGAGCTCATGAACACAACCCACCTCCGCGCGCTGGGCGCGGGCCTCGCTGCGGCTGCCACCGCCGCGACCCTGGCCTCAGCGCCTGCCATGGCCGTTGCGAGTCCCACACCCGAGGCCAACCCCAATGCCACGTCCGTGCAGCTGCTGTCGTTCAACGACTACCACGGCCACCTCGAGGCCACCGACGGCCCGCTGAGCAAGAGCCAGGACCCGACGCAGACGCCGGTCGGCGGCGCCGAGTACCTCTCGAGCAAGCTGTCGGATCTGCGGGCCAAGGTCGGCGACGCCGACAGCCTGACCGTGGCGGCCGGCGACCTCATCGGCGGCTCGACCTTCCTGTCGGGCATGTTCCACGACGAGCCCTCGGTCGAGTCGCTCAACACGATGGGCCTCGACGTCAGCAGTGTGGGCAACCACGAGTTCGACGAGGGCACGACTGAGCTCCTGCGCATGCAGGACGGTGGCTGCCACCCCAAGGACGGCTGCTACTTCCCCGACCAGCCCTACCCGGGCGCCGAGTTCACGTGGCTCGCCGCCAACGTCGTGCGCAAGGACACCGGCGAGACCCTCTTGCCCGGCACGAGCATCAAGACCGTCAACGGTGTCAGGGTCGGCTTCATCGGGATGACCCTGGAGGCGACCCCCACCCTGGTCAGCCCCGCCGGCGTGGCCAGCGTCGACTTCAAGGACGAGGTGCAGACCGCCAACGCGCAGGCCGAGCAGCTCAAGGCCCAGGGAGTCAAGGCCATCGTCGTGCTGCTGCACGAAGGCGGCTACCAGGCCAAGACCATCAACGACTGCGACGGGATCTCCGAGCCGATCGCGCAGATCGCGGCGCAGATGACGCCCGAGGTCGACGAGATCATCACCGGCCACACCCACCAGGGCTACATCTGCAGCCTGCCCGACCCCGATGGCAACCCCCGGCTCGTGACCAGCGCCGCGGACTACGGGCGTGCCGTCACCGAGACCACCCTCGTGCTCAACACCCGCAGTGGCGACGTGATCCGCGAGAAGACCACCGCGGTCAACCACCTCGTCAACCGTGCCGCCAAGGACGCCGCGGTGACCGGCATCATCGCCAAGTGGAACACCCTCGCGGGACCGTTGAAGGCCAAGGTCGTCGGGACCCACACCGAGGACATCCTCGGCGACTCCGGCGGCAACCGCGGCATCGAGACGCCCATGGCAGACCTCGTCGCCGACGCCATCCTGTGGGGCACCACGGGGGACAAGGGCGGCGCCCAGATCGCCTTCATGAACGTCGGGGGAGTCCGCGAGGACCTGCCGCTGAAGCCCAAGTACACGGAGGGACCAGGGGAGATCACCTACGCCGAGGCCTACGACATCGCCCCCTTCGGCAACCTGCTGAACACGCTGGACCTCACGGGCGCCCAGATCAAGGAGATCCTCGAGCAGCAGTACCAGCCGATCGCGGCGCGCGGCTCGCGGGCGATGCTGGCCCTGGGCGTCTCGAAGGGCTTCACCTACGAGTGGGACGCGACCAACCCGCAGGGCTCGCGGGTGGTCAACGGCTCGATGATGCTCAACGGGACGCCCATCGACCTGAACGCGACGTACCGGGTGGGCACGCTGAGCTTCCTCGCCCAGGGCGGCGACTCGTTCACCGCCTTCACCAAGGGGAGCAACCTCCGCGGCGGCCCCGAGGACCTCGCGAACCTCGTCGACTTCTTCGAGTCGCACCCCGGGCTGAGCGCTCCGGAGAACCGGGTGGCCGGTCTCTGACCCCGCCCGCCTGACCAGCCGAGGGCCGCACCCGAGAAGGGTGCGGCCCTCGCTGCGTGCACGGAGTCCTGGATATGCCGTCCACCGGCGCGCGCACGGAGCCCTGGGTGTGCCGTGCACCGCCGCGGGTACCGGCCGGCAAGCCCCCGCGGGGCGCTGCCCGCCGGCCTGACGCGCGGCATACAGTGAGCGCCATGCCGACGCCTCCCGCTGCGCCCCGACGCGAGCACGTCAGGACCCACCACGGCGACCGGGTCGTGGACCACTACGAGTGGCTGCGGGACAAGTCCGACCCGGACGTGATCGCCCACCTCGAGGCCGAGAACGCGTACGCGGAGGAGATGACCGCCCACCTGGAGCCGCTGCGCCAGGCGATCTTCGAGGAGATCCGCTCGCGGACCCAGGAGGCCGACCTCTCGGTGCCCGTCAGGAGCGGGCCCTGGTGGTACTACAGCCGAACCTTCGAGCAGGCCCAGTACGCGGCGCACTGTCGCTCGCCGCTGGCGGACCCCTCTGCCAGGCCGAACCCGGAGCCGGGCACGCCCATCGAGGGGGAGCAGGTGCTCCTCGACGGCAATGTCGAGGCGCAGGGCCACGAGTTCTTCTCCCTGGGAGCGCTGACGGTCAGCGCCGACCACCGGTGGCTGGCGTACGCCGTGGACACCGACGGCGACGAGCGCTTCGACCTGCGCGTCAAGGACCTCGACACCGGGGAGATCGTCGACGACGCCGTGACCGGCATCGGCTACGGGTGTGTCTTCTCGCTCGACGCGCGCCAGGTCTTCTACCTGCGTGTGGACGAGGCCTGGCGCCCGCACCAGGTGTGGCGTCACGAGGTCGGCACACCGACCGAGCAGGATGTCCTGGTCTACGAGGAGGGCGACCCCCGCTTCTGGATGGGTGTCGGCGTCTCGCGCGACGACCGCTGGATCATGATCGGGATCGGTTCGAAGACGAGCTCGGAGATCCGGCTCCTCGACGCAGCGGACCCCGAGGGCGAGTTCCGCGTCGTGGCCGCCCGTCGCGAGGGGGTGGAGTACGACGTCGAGCCGGCCAGCGACCGGCTCCTGATCGTGCACAACGCGGACAGCCCGGACTCGGACCTCGCCTGGGCGCCGCTGACCTGCTCGTCCCACGAGGAGTGGAAGCCGCTGCTCGGCTCAGCCCCGGGGGAGCGCTTCCAGGGCGTCGACGCGTTCGCCGGGTTCGCGGTGCTGTCGCTGCGCAAGGACGGCCTGACCGCCCTGCGGGTCCTGCCCCGCGACGAGTCAGCCGAGACGGGCTACGGCACCGGGCACGACCTGTCCTTCTCCGAGCCCGTCTACCAGGTGGGGCTGGGGGAGAACCCGGAGACCGAGACCGGCACGATCCAGATCGTGTTCGAGTCCATGGTGACGCCGAAGACGGTCTCGGACTACGCGGTCGACACGCGCGAGCTCACCCTCCTCAAGCGGCAGCCGGTCCTTGGCGGCTACGACCCAGGCGCTTTCGAACAGCGCCGTGAGTGGGCGGTCGCCGCCGATGGCACCCGGATCCCGATCTCCCTGGTCTTCCCCGCCGGCGCGGTGCCGGACGGCACCCGGCCCGGTCTGCTCACCGCATACGGCTCGTATGAGGCCTCCTCTGACCCGTACTTCTCCGTGGCGCGGCTCTCGCTGCTGCAGCGGGGGTTCGTCTACGCGATTGCGCACGTGCGCGGCGGGGGCGAGATGGGGCGCGCGTGGTACGACCACGGGAAGCTCCTGGACAAGAAGAACACGTTCACCGACTTCGTAGACTGCGCTGCACACCTTGTCGACTCAGGATGGGTTGCCGCGAATCGGCTTGCGGCAGAAGGGGGCTCGGCCGGTGGTCTCCTCATCGGCGCCGCTGTGAACCTCGCGCCTGAGCGGTTCCGTGCTGTGCACGCCTCCGTGCCCTTCGTGGACGCCCTCACCACGATCCTGGACCCGACGCTGCCGCTGACCGTCGTGGAGTGGGAGGAGTGGGGCAACCCGCTCGAGGACCCCGAGGTCTACGCCTACATGAAGCAGTACTCGCCCTACGAGAACGTGCGTGCCGCGCAGTACCCGGCAATCCTGGCCACGACGAGCCTCAACGACACCCGGGTCTTCTTCACCGAACCCGCCAAGTGGGTGGCCCAGCTGCGCGCGACCGTCACCAGCGACCCCGCCGAGCGCCCGGTGCTGCTGCGCACGGAGATGGTGGCTGGGCACGGCGGCCGCAGCGGGCGGTACGACGTCTGGAGGCAGGTGGCGTGGGAGTGGGCCTTCCTCATCGACCAGGTGGGCGCCGCCTAGCACGCAAGACCGGGCAAGCAGCACCTTGTGCGGCATCGCAGACACCTGCGACGGATCCGTCCAAAACCCCTCACAGTGGCACGGCCGGGATTACGCTCGGCGAAGGGCGGAGCAGGTGGAGGGGTCGGCGGTGCAGCGAGAAGACACCAGAGTGACAGCAGCTGGGCTCGCGCGCGCCTGTGACTGGGAGGCAACGCCCCTCGGACACCGCGAAACGTGGCCCCGGGCGGTCGAGCACGTCGTCTCCCTGCTGCTCGAGGCGCCGGTGCCCATGTGCTACCAGCACGGGCCCACTCTGGCGATGGTCTACAACGACGCGTTCGCCGCCCTGCTCGGACAGAAACACCCAGCGGCCTTCGCCGCGCCGACCCGTGAGGTGGTCGCCGAGGTCTGGGACCAGCCGAACGTGGGAGCGGCCTTCGAGCAGGTGCTCACGCGGGGTGAGCCGTTCATCCAGGACGGCGTCAGCCTGCGGCTGCGGCGTGGCCGCGCGGCGGATGCTGAGCTCGACGCCGGCTACTACCTCCGGGCCGGCTCACCGGTGCGGGATGAGAGCGGCGCCGTGCTCGGGGTGCTGCACCTCGTGCTCGAGACCACCGACGCCGTCAACCGCATCACCGCCGTGGCTGAGCTGGCCTCATCCCTGGCGGTCGCGGTCACCGTCGACGACGTCTGCAAGGTGGCACTGCGGCACGCCTTCAAGGGTCTCCCGGCCAGCGAGGTGACGATCTGCCTGCCCCCGACCCACGCCAGCAGGACCTGGCGGGCGACGCGGCGGTGCGCCGCGGACGGCGGCACCTCGGCGGACGAGCGTCTGCCCCTGGTCTGGACCGAGCTGGAGGGCGAGGCCCTCGAGGTCGTCGGCCGGGCGGCACAGGACCGCACGGCTCCGGTCGAGGCCGGCGCCGACGTGCTCGTCCTGCCCATGCCGATCGACGAGCGCACGGGAGTGGCCGTCCTGCGCCTGGACGTCGACCACCTCCCCGAAGACGCCCACACGGTGCTCCTGTCGCTCGCGGCCCTGGTCGGCCAGGCGCTCGAGCGCGCCTACCTCTTCGACAGGGAGCGGAACACTGCCGAGATGCTGCAGCGTGCCCTGCTGCCCCAGACGCTGCCACAGCCCCGCTCGTTCGCCTTGGCCGGGCACTACGAACCCGTCGCGACGGGAGCGGTCGTCGGCGGCGACTTCTTCGACGCGTTCGCCCTGCGGGACGGCCGTCTCGCCCTGGTGATCGGCGACGTGATGGGTCGCGGGGTCGCAGCGGCCACCATCATGGGCCAGATCCGCGCTGCCACGCGGGGGGCGGCCCTGTCGGACCCGCGGCCCGAGTCCGTGCTGTCCAGCCTGGACGACCTCGTGGTGGGGCTGGACGACCTCTGGCCTGCCTCGGTCACGGTCGGCCCCACCCCGGACCACATTGAGCGCGGGTTCAGGGGAGAGCTGTTCGTGACGATGCTCTACGGCCTGCTCGACACCACCACCGGTGAGCTGATGCTGGCCAGTGCCGGCCACTGTCCACCGGCTGTGGTGCCCTCCCGGGGGCCTCGTGGTCACAGCCCCGAGCCGGGCCGGGCGACGGGGCCGCGCCTGGTCGACCTCGAGACCGGACCACCTCTGGGGATGCGGGGGGTCCGCCCGGTGCACACACTGACGCTTGGCTTCGGTGAGCTGCTGCTGGCCTTCACGGATGGACTGCTCGAACGGCGTACGGGCACGCTGGCCGACGGAGAGGAGCGGCTCCTCGAGATGCTCCAGGAGCTGCGCTGCGACAGCCCCCTGCGCGCCTGCAAGCTCGTCCTGGAGGCGATGGGCGCGGGTGGCTCGTTCGAGGATGACTGCGCCCTGCTGGCGGTTCGCCGCTCGCCGGTGGCGCACTTCAGCGAGAGCCTGTTCGTGCCCCCGCTGCCGGAGGCGGTCCGTCCTGCCCGTGAGTGGGCGCGCGTCCTGATGCGGGCGTGGGGCATCGGAGAGGGTGAGCAGTTCGGTGTTGTCACCGGTCTGTCGGAGCTGGTGACGAACGCCGTCCTGCACGCAGGGACCGAGTGCCAGGTCACGCTCGAGCTCGAGGGGTCCCGGCTCACGGTGACCGTGACCGACACCGGCACGCGCGGAGGGCCGCTGGTCACCGAGGCGGCCGTGGCCGGCACGCGCGGACGAGGGTTGGGGCTGGTGCAGTCGATCAGCGACGGCTTCGGCACGCACGGCAGTGCCAGGGGCTCGACCGTGTGGTTCGAGCTGGACGTGCACGTCCCGGACCCGGTGGGGGCCGGCCGCTGACGCGGCGGCGACGCATCCGTCAGGCGTCGGCCTGCAGCTGCCCCTGGTCCACCAGATCGGCCTGGATGGCCAGCCGGGCCGACTCGAGGTCCTCGAACCGCCGCAGGCGCCCTTGGTGGTCGGTGCTGAAGCCGACGACATAGTCGCCGCGGATCCTGGCGACCTCCCGGCCCTCGCTGTCGGTGACCAGGAACATGCCGGCCCGCCGGGCCTGCACGCTCAGGCCAGAGTCGTCAGCTGCGCTCCTGGCCGTGGCGCCCCCAGCGGCAGGGTCCTGCTCCGGTTGGCCCCCAGTCGCGTCGCCCGCCGCTGGGGCGCCGTCGCTGCCACGAGGCTCGCGGCGCAGGACACGCTCAGTCAGCTTCAGCATGATGTTCCCC
>DASULG010000271.1:0-4698 GCA_036278335.1 Pedococcus sp. | reverse complement strand
GGACCGCCGATACCCGCGTTGGCGACGGCGATGTCGACCCGACCGAAGTGGGCCAGCACGTCGTCCATCGCCGCGTCGACCGCCGCGCGGTCGCTCACGTCGACGACCGCGGTGTGGACGCGGTGGCCGTACTGCTTCAGCTCGTCGAGGGTGGCGTCGAGGGCGGACTGGTCGAGGTCCCAGATGGAGACGTCGGCGCCGGAGCGCGCCATGGTGTGCGCGCACGCCTTGCCGATCCCGGAAGCGCCCCCTGTGATGACCGCGACCTTGCCGTCCAGCTCGTAGTTGATCATGTGAATGCCCAGCCCCTTTCGCCTACGGTGACTCTCACCGCGCCCTGCCGAGGCTATGAGTGGAATGGCCGTCACGCGAGGGCCGTTGGACCCGTACGCCCGGAGGGGCCTGTGAGGAAGAGGTGAGCGGTGAGCGACTACGGCCACGACCTGCTGTTCGGCACGTTCATCACCCCGACGGCCCAGCAGCCGCAGCAGGCCGTCCTCCTGGCCCAGCTCAGCGAGCAGGCCGGGCTCGACCTCGCGACGTTCCAGGACCACCCCTACCAGCCTGCGTTCCTCGACACGTGGACCCTGATGTCGTATGCCGCGGCCCGCACCGAGCGAATCCACTTGTCCGCCAACGTGATCAACCTCCCGCTGCGGCCACCGGCCGTGCTGGCCCGCGCGGCGGCGAGCCTGGACCTGCTCAGCGGCGGGCGCCTCGAGCTCGCGCTCGGGGCAGGAGCGTTCTGGGACGCGATCGAGGCGATGGGCGGGTCGCGTCTGGAGGCAGGGGAGTCGGTCGAGGCGCTGGGGGAGGCCATCGAGGTCATCCGAGCCCTGTGGGACACCGAGACCCGTGGTGGGGTCCGGGTCGCCGGGAAGCACCACCGGGTGGTCGGCGCCAAGCGGGGTCCGGCGCCGGCGCACGACATCCCCATCTGGGTGGGCGCCCTGAGGCCGCGGATGCTGCGGCTGGTCGGGAGGGTGGCCGACGGCTGGCTGCCCAGCCTGTCCCGCCTCGACGGCCCGCAGGGGATCGCGGCCGGCAACGCCGTGATCGACGAGTCGGCGGCGGCAGCAGGGCGCGACCCCCGGCAGATCCGGCGGCTGCTCAACCTCGGCCCGAAGGACGCGACGCCCGAGTTCCTGACCGAGCTGGCCCTCGAGCACGGGGTCTCCGCGTTCATCATCGCCACCGACGACCCGGCCGTGATCGAGCGCTACGGGCAGGAGGTCGCCCCCGAGGTTCGCGAGCTCGTCGAGGCGCAGCGCCTCGGGGTGGAGCCGGCGCCGACCGCGGCGACGGCTCCCGCCCTGCAGCCGGCGACCACAGGCGCAGGCCTCGGGGTGGCGCCGACCCAGCCGCCCGGCATACGGCTCAGTGCCCGTATGCCGTGGGACGAGGACGCGCGGCCGAGCGCGCCGGCGTCGCGGGAGGGCGGCTACACCGACCGCGGCCGCCAGGTCAGCCAGCACCTCGTGGACGTCCACGACGCCCTGCGCGCAGAGCTGGACAGGGTGCGCGACATCGTCGAGCAGGTCGTCGCCGGTGCCCGCGACATCGGCGGCGCCCGGTCGGCGATCAACGCGATGTCGCTGCGCCAGAACGACTGGACGCTCGGCGGCTACTGCCAGGCGTACTGCCGGATCGTCACGCAGCACCACACGCTCGAGGACGAGGGGATCTTCCCGCACCTGCGCCGCAGCGACCCCGCGCTGGGGCCGGTGGTCGACCGGCTGGTGGAGGAGCACCACGTCATCCACGACGTGCTCGAGGGCGTCGACCGGGCGCTGGTCGCCCTCGTGGCCAGTCCGGGCGAGCACACCCAGCTGCGCGAGGCGGTCGACCTCATGAGCGACACCTTGCTGTCGCACTTCTCCTACGAGGAGCGCGAGCTGCTGGGGCCGCTCGCCCGGCACGGGATGTACGCCGGCCAGCTCTAGGGCCCTAGGCCTGGGTGCGCGCACGGATCGGGCCCGCGCTCGGCCTGGCGGGCGCACGGCCTGGCGGCGCGCGACGAGGGCTGGCGTCGTGCGACGAGGGGTGGCAGACCGACCCACAGCCCCCGCCCCGGGTCGGTCTGCCGCCCCCTCGTCTGTCCTGAGGTGCGGTGTGCCAGTTCGTTCGTGTCAGGCGTCCAGGGGCTCGCCCCAGAAGTCGCCCTTCTCGGTGAACACGACCTTGTCGTCCATGTCGTAGAGGGTGAACGTGTAGGTCCCCTTGATCTTGCCGTCGCTCAGCTTGCCGGTGACCTTGATGCGATGGGTGTGCTCGCTGCCGGACTCGTTGACGCCGCTCCAGAACGTTGCCTGGAACTTGTCGCTGCTGGTCCACTCCCAGCTGCCCGTCGAGATGGGGCCGGCCGGCTTGATGTCGTTGGTGATGATGACGCCGTCGGCGATGAAGCTGACGACGGTGGTGCCCACCTCATCCGAGGCCGGGTCGGTGGCCTGGTGCTTGACCAGCCAGCTGCCGAGCAGATCGCTGTCGCTGGCAGCCGCCGAGCTGACGCCAAGGCCGGTCACCAGCAGGCCACCGGCTGCGACCCCGGCCGCCGCGCGGACGGCCTGGCGCCTGTTGATCGTGACTTCGCTCATGAGAAACCCTCCTCGCGGGTGCGGTTTCCCCTGCGACTGCATGGTCTTCCCGTGGTCGGGGTGCGGCCACCAGCATCCGTCCTAAGCCGGCGGCACGCCTGGGCGCCTTCGTTGCGCAGCGGGCATTTTTGCCCAATGGGCAATGACTGTGTGATGCTGGGACCATGAGTGGACCGGGCGCACAGGGCCTACAGGGGCTGAGAGACGTCAAGCGGGAAGCCACCGCGCGCGCGCTGGCCCAGGCGGCCTTCGACCTCGCCGTGGAGCGCGGCCTCGACGGCTTCACCACCGACGACATCGTCAGCCGGGCGGGGTACTCGCGGCGCACCTTCGCCAACCACTACTCCTGCAAGGAGGAGGCGGTCGTCGCCGTGGTGCTCGAGTCGGTGCGCGAGGGCATCGAGACGCCCGCGGACGTCCCGGACGACGCCCCACTGCTCGACTGGCTCCACGCCCTCGCCCGCAGGCAGCTGTCCGGCCCGATGCTGCCGACGATCCGCCGCCTCCAGGCCCTGGCCCACGAGCACCCGACCCTCGAGCCGTACGTCCTCGAGGCCCACCGCCGGATCCGGCTCGTCGCCCTCGAGGTGGTCTCGGCCCGGGCCGGCACGGAGCACCCGGCCCTCTACATCCACCTCCTGGTCGGTGCGGTCTACGGCGCCCTGGCCGCCGTGCTCGAGGGTCCCTTCACCATCCGGACCCCCGACGAGCCGCGCACCCCCGGCTCGCTGAGCGTCGACACCTTCCTGAAGACCACCTTCACCCACCTGCGCACCGGCTTCTGACCGGCGACCACCTCGAGCGACCAACTCGAGCGGCCAGCCCGCTCGGACACAGAAAGCGGCACCGACATGTCCACGTTCCTCTACCGGCTGGGCCGGTTCAGCTACAGCAAGCCCTGGGTGTTCATCGGCGCCTGGGCCGTCGTCCTCGGCGTCGTGTTCGGTGCGATCGGCCTCAACGGCGGGAAGATCTCGACGAGCGTGACGATCGAGGGCACCCCGTCCAAGCAGGTGTTGGACACCCTCGCCAAGCGGCTGCCGGCGGCGTCGGGCTCGCAGGGCAGCATCGTGTTCACCGCGCCCGAGGGGGAGCGGCTCGACACCCCCCAGCGCCAGGCTGCGCTCGCCAAGGCCGCTGCGGACGTCTACAGCCTCGACCTCGTGGTGAACCCGGCCGAGCAGGCGGCCGCCGCGGCCAAGCAGGCCCAGCAGGCCGGTCCCGTGGCGGTGCAGGCCCTCCAGGCCCTGCAGCAGGCGGCGCAGAAGGCGGCGCAGCAGGCCGCCGCGAGCGGTGACCAGCCGCGTCCGCTGGTCGTGGGCGGCAGGCCCGTGCCCGGCATACTGCTCTCGGCCAAGGGCGACGTGGCCCTGTTCCAGTTCCAGCTGACGCAGCAGGTCCAGGACCTGCCCGACGGCGCCACCACAGGCCTGGTGGAGACGGCGTCGAAGGCGGCTGCGGCCGCCGACCTGAAGGCGCTCCCCAGCGAGTCGCTCGAGAAGATGGAGCCCCCGGTGGGCGGCACCGAGGGCTTCGGCCTGCTCGCGGCCGCGCTCGTGCTCGTGCTGACGCTGGGCTCGCTGCGCGCTGCCGGCCTGCCGCTCGCCACGGCGCTGGTCGGAGTCGCCAGCGGTGTCGGTGGCGCCTTCGCGCTCTCGCACCTGTTCGAGATGACCTCTACCACCCCAGCCCTGGCCCTGATGGTCGGGCTCGCGGTGGGGATCGACTACGCCCTGTTCATCGTCAACCGCCAGCGGCGGCTGATCCTGCACGACGGCTTGGACGCCAAGGAGGCGGCCGCGCGCGCCGTCGGCACCGCGGGCAGCGCTGTGTTCTTCGCCGGCCTGACCGTGATCATCGCGCTGGCGTCGCTGAGCATCATCGGCATCTCCATGCTGACGACGATGGCGTTCGTGGCCGCGGCGACCGTGCTGCTCGCCGTGCTCATCGCGCTGACCCTGCTGCCGTCCCTGCTCGGCCTGGTGGGCGAGAGGATCGCCTCGGCGAAGGCGCGGGCCAAGCGCGCCGAGATGATCGCGAACGAGGACCACGGCTTCGCCAACCGGGTCGTGACGGGCATCGTGAAGCGCCCGGTCGTCGT
>DASULG010000270.1:0-5081 GCA_036278335.1 Pedococcus sp. | reverse complement strand
ATGATCGCGGCCGCGGCCAGCGCCAGCTCGGCCACCACGAGGCCGGTGGTCCGCCGGCGGTAGAACACCAGGAACGCCGTCCACGCGGCGAGCACAGCGAGGACCGCCCAGGCGACCTCGGGACGCTGCATCTGCTCCTGGCGCTCCCACGCGGAGTAGGCGGCGTAGCCCAGGGCTATGGGGCGGAAGACGTCGATGCCCTTCCAGAACGCGGCCACCACCTCGGGCTGAGCCCCGACGGCAGCGAGACGGCTGGGGGCCACACGGTCGTTCTCGCGCCCCGCGCCCGCCTGACTAGTCGCGGAGCCCGTCGCATGGCCCGTCGCGGAGCCCGTCGACGGCCCCGTCGCCCGGCCCGTCGCCTGGCCGGCGCTTCCCTCGACTGCCACCGCTGTCAGCTGGCGGCGCGGTGGCCGGGCGGCATCTCACGGCCGTCGGCGCCGTCAGGGGTGTTCTCGTCGATGTCGGCCGCCGCGTCCTCGAGCTCGACCGGGCCGCTGACGCGCTTCTCGTCGTCGCCGGCGTCCAGCGCCTCCTCGAGCTCTCGGGCCGCGGTGCCCGGCTTGGCCGCCTCCTGCAGCTCGCGTGCCTTGGTCTTCGCGGCAGCCAGGATCCGGTCCTTCATCGACGTCGCGTACATGTCGACGTACTCCCGGCCGGACAGGAGCATCAGCTCGTACATGATCTCGTCGGTGATCGAGCGCAGGACGAAGCGGTCGTCCTCCATGCCCTCGTAGCGGGAGAAGTCCAGCGGCTTGCCGATGCGCACGCCGATGCGCATGATCTTCGGGACCTTCTTGCCGGTCGGCTGCGCCTTGTCGGTGCCGATCATGGCGACCGGCAGGACCGGGCAGCCGGCCTCCAGGGCCATGCGGGCGACGCCGGTGCGGCCGCGGTAGAGACGGCCGTCGGGTGAGCGGGTTCCTTCGGGGTAGATGCCCAGCACCTCGCCGCGGCGCAGCACCCGAAGGCCCGAGCGCAGGGCCACCTCGCCGGCGCGGCCGCCGCTGCGGTCGACGGGCAGCTGGCCGACGCCCTTGAAGAACGCTGCCGTCAGGCGGCCCTTGATGCCCCGACCGGTGAAGTAGTCGGACTTGGCCAGGAAGGTCACCCGACGCTGCACGACCAGGGGCAGGAAGATGGAGTCCGAGAAGGAGAGGTGGTTGCTCGCCAGGATCGCTGGGCCCTCGTCGGGGATGTTCTCCTCGCCCTCGACCCAGGGCCGGAAGAGCAGCTTCAGGACGGGACCAAGAACGACCGTCTTGAGAACCCAGTAGAACAAGAGGCACCTCCACCCTGTGACGCGCTGAACTCTACGACACTATCGACGCGGCCGTGCCCCCGTGCGAGGATGCGCCCGAACCACCCATGGCAGCTCACCGTGAGGAGTGCGTGTTGTCAGTCTTCCCCGGGGCCGAGCCCTACGTCCATGACGGCTCCGACATCGGCGTGCTGGTGCTGCACGGGTTCACTGGAAGCCCCAAGAGCATGCGCCCCTGGGCGGAGCACCTGGCCGATCAGGGCTACACGGTGCGCCTGCCGCGCCTGCCCGGCCACGGCACGACGTGGCAGGAGCTGAACCGGACGCGGTGGGAGGACTGGTATGCCGTGGCCGAGGCCGCGTTCCTGGAGCTGCGCGAGCGGTGCGAGCAGGTCTTCGTCGGTGGCCTGTCGATGGGCGGCGCACTGGCCACCCGCATCGCGGAAGAGCACGGCCCCAGGGTGGCCGGCCTGGTCCTGGTCAACCCGGCATACCGCGTCGAGGACGTGCGGCTGCGGGCGCTGCCCGTCCTCCAGAGCGTGGTGCCCTCCCTGCCCGGCATCGGGAACGACATCAAGAAGCCCGGGCAGGACGAGGGCTGCTACGACCGCAACCCCCTGAAGGCGCTCTACTCCCAGACGAAGCTGTGGGCCCTCGTGGTGCGGGACCTGCCCGAGGTGACCCAGCCGGTGCTGCTGATGCGCTCAGCCGAGGACCACGTTGTCCCCGCCTCGAGCTCGGCCCTGTTCCTGTCCCGGATCTCCAGTGAAGATGTCACCGAGATCGTCCTCCACGACTCCTATCACGTGGCTACCCTCGACAATGACGCGCCGCGTATCTTTGACGAGACGGTGGCCTTCATCAAGCGCCTCAGCGCCTTGACACGTGACAGCGCGCCGTAACGACGGGAGAGCCCCATGAGCGACAGGGACGTGGACGCTCAGTTCGCGGACATCGTCGCGCACTGGGACGACGTCGCCCCAGATCCCCAGGCCCACCAGGCCCACCAGGCCCCCGCCCCCGAGGAGGCCGGCACGGGTCCCGACCGCGGGAGCGAGGGTGGCATGGACCGCCGGAGCGAGGGCGGGACGGACCGCGACGGCACGGCACCGGAGTCCCGGTCCAGCGTCAACCCCTCCCCGCTCAACCCCTCGCCCGTGGAACCCGTGACGCCCCCGCCCATGCTCGGCGGGATCCCCGTCTGGCGGGGGGCCACGCCGACCGCCCCGTCCGACGGCGACAAGACCTCCCCGGCCACACCTGACGACGAGGACCACTTCGAGCCCGGCCCGACAGCTCCTCTGCCGCCCCAGGAGGACCTGCACTTCTGGGGCATCGTGGTCGGCCTCGTGGTCGGCCCGCTGCTGCTGCTGTGGCTGGTCATCGTCCGCCCCGACGTCAGCGGCTGGTGGACCCTGGCTGCCCTCGCCCTGACCGTCGGCGGCTTCGTGCTGCTGGTCCTGCGGCAGCCGAGCTCCCGCGACGAGGACGACCCCGACAACGGGGCCCGCGTCTAGCCACTGCTGGGCAGGTCTTCCCCGCTCCGCAGGACCGGCCGAACGCCCAGCAGGGGCTCTAGACAGGTCGGGTCTGCGGGTCGAGGGCGAGGTCGACCCAGACCGGCCGGTGGTCGCTGGCCGAGACGAGGTCGGCCTCGTCGACCGCGATCGGTCGGTGCGGCGCCACGACCAGCTCGGGCGAGGCGAAGACCACGTCGAGCAGGCGGTGGGGTCGCCGCGCCGGGAAGGTGGGTGCGGTGGGCGAGACCAGCCGCAGCGGGGCCGCGAAGGTCCGCCACGCCCGTCCAGTCTCACCCTCGTTGAGGTCCCCGGCGAGGACGACCGGGCCACCACCGGAGAGCCTCTTGAGAATCTGCCCGGCGTGCCGCTCGCGCTCGTCCGCGTCGAGGCTCAGGTGCACGCTCGCCGCCACGATGGGCGGGTGGCCGGGCGAGGCCACGCGGATCACGGCATACCCGCGGGTGCGCTGGAGCAGGGCGACCCGCAGCCGGTGGTGCCGGGACTCCTCCACCTGCACCCGCAGCGACGTGAAGATCGTCGTGCCGCCGCTGCCCCGGTGCCGCCCCGACCAGTACATGCCGCACCTCGCCGCGAAGGCCGCCACCCGGAACGAGGACAGCAGCCGGCGCGGCACCTCCTGCAGGCACAGGACGTCAGGGTCGATGGCCGCGATGACCCGCGCCGCGGCGGCGGTGTCGTCCTTGAAGTCGCGCAGGTTGTAGGAGGCGACGCGCAGGGTCGTCATGCGCCGGCGCCGAACCCGCCATCCGCCGGGAATGCCGCGTGCTCGCCGCTGCGCACGCCCTCGCGCGCGAGGTCGGCGGCGCCGATGAGCCCCGCCTCGTTACCGAGCCGGGCCGCCACGATCGTCGCCTCCGGCCGGTACCCGCGGCCGGTGAGGTGCTTGCGGAACGTCTCCCGAGCCGGTGCGAGCAGCAGGTCGCCCGCCGCGCTGACGCCGCCGCCGATGACGAAGATGCCTGGGTCGAAGGCGGCCGCGAGGTTGGCGATGCCCACACCGAGCCACTGCCCGATCTCGGCCAGGAGCTCCACGGCGGTCTGGTCGCCGGCCTGGGCCGCCTCGGTGATCAGCGGGCCCGTGAGGTTGGCCGGGTCGCCGCCGACGCGCTCGATCAGGTCACCCGCGATGGGGCTGTTGGCGGTCATCAGGGACCGGGCCTCGCGGACGAGGGCGTTGCCCGACGCGTACTGCTCCCAGCAGCCGCGGTTGCCACACTCGCAGCGCTGCCCACCGGGCACGACCTGCATGTGGCCGAACTCGCCCGCGATCCCGAAGCGGCCACGAACGACCTCCCCGTTCATCAGCAGCGCCCCGCCGATGCCGGTGCCCAGGGTCACCATCATCACGTGGCTCTCGCCCTGCGCCGCACCGAAGCGCCACTCCGCCCACGCCGCGGCGTTGGCGTCGTTGTCGACGAAGATCGGCACGGGGAGCCGGCGCTGCAGAGCCGCCCGCAGCGGCTCGTGGCGCCACGACAGGTGCGGGGCGAAGACCACGGTGGCGCGGTCCGCGGCGACGAAGCCGGCGGCGCCGATGCCGACCGCGGCGACAGCCTCCACCCCCACGATGGCCACGAGCTCCTCGACGACCTCGACGATGGTGTCCTCGACGACGCCGGGCTTCTTGGAGCGGTGCGGGGTGTCCCGCCGCGCGCGCTGCAGCACGGCGCCGCTGGCGTCGACGACCCCGCCGGCGACCTTGGTGCCGCCGATGTCGATGCCGATGCCGAGCCGCCCGGGCTCCGCCGAGCTCACCCCCCGACCCCTTCGGCGGCGAGCGCGGCCGCGCCGATGAGGCCGGCGTCGTTGCCGAGCGAGGCGGCCACGATCCCCGCGACGGGCCGGTGCCCGCGGCCGGTCAGCTGCCGACCGTAGGCGGCCCGGATGGGCTCGAGGAGCAGGTCGCCCGCCTCCGCGACACCGCCGCCGATGACGATGAGCTCGGGGTCGAGGATGGCGGCCACCGATGCGGCTCCCTCGCCCAGCCAGGTGCCGAGGTCCGCGAGCAGCTCGACGGCCGCCGGGTCACCGGCCTGCGCGGCGGTGGTGACGTCCGCCCCCCGGAGCTTCGTGACGTCGCCGCCGCACGCGTCGGACAGCGCCGCGCCGAGCGGCGTTCCGGACGCGATCAGCTCGCGGGCCTCCCGCAGCAGCGCACTGCCGGAACCGTACTGCTCCCAGCACCCGCGGTTGCCGCAGCCGCAGCGGATGCCGTTGGGCACCACGCGCATGTGCCCGAGCTCGCCGCCGACGCCGTAGGCGCCGCGCAGCAACCTCGA
>DASULG010000269.1:0-12951 GCA_036278335.1 Pedococcus sp. | reverse complement strand
ATCCGCAGGCGGTCCTCGGCCGGCCCGAGGTCCTCCTCCGGGTACAGCGCCCGCAGCGCAGGGTCGCCGGCGACGCCGAGGTAGAACTCGTGCACGAGCCTGTGGAAGGTCTCGTGCCCGCCGACCTGGTCGTAGAAGCTCTCGGGCTGCCCGATGGGGATCACAGCGGCAGTCTCTCAAAGGGTGGCCCGGGACCCGGATGCCGGGTCGGCGGGCTCGGCGTGCTCACCGGTCGCACGCGGCTCACCGGTCGCAGTCGGCTCAGCGGGCCGTTGGGGCGAAGGGGGCGATGGGCGGGCCCTTGATGCCCGCCTCGTCGAAGGCAGCCTTGACGCGCTCGCGGAGCTCCCGGGAGACGCCGTACTGCTGCTCGGCCGCGGTCTTGGCGATGATCCGCACCGTCACCGCCGTGCCGGTCATCGACTCGACGCCGACCACCTGCGGCTCCTCGATGAGGTGCTCCTTCCACTCCGGGGTCGCGTCGAAGGCTCGCACGACGTCCTTGATGAGGGGAATGACCCGCTCGAGGTTCTCGGCGTAGGACACCGGGATGTCGACGACAGCGGTGGACCAGCCCTGGCTCTTGTTGCCGATCCGGACGATCTCGCCGTTGCGGACGTACCAGACGACGCCGCTGGGGTCCCGCAGCCGCGTGACGCGGAGCGAGACCTCCTCCACGGTGCCGATGGCCTCGCCCGTGTCGATGATGTCGCCGACGCCGTACTGGTCCTCGAGGATCATGAAGATCCCCGACAGGAAGTCCTTGACCAGGCTCTGCGCGCCGAAGCCCAGCGCCACACCACCCACACCAGCCGACGCGAGCAGCGGGCCGAGCGGGATGCCGACGATGGCCATGACCGTGAGCACGGTGACCAGCGTGACGGCGAAGGTGACGATGCTGTGCAGGAGCGAGCCCATGGTCAGCGTCCGCTGCCGGTGCCGCTCATGGTCGAGCCCCGTAGCCTGGGCCAGCACCCGGCCGGCGCGCCCCGGCACCCGCTCGCGGCGGGCGTCGTGCTTGGCGATCGTGACGTCGACGACCCTGGCGATGGAGCGGTTGAGCACCCAGCGCAGGACGACCGCGGCGAGGATCGTGGACACCACCATGAGGGGGTCCCCGAGGAACCACTCCCAGACGCTGGTGGGGGTTACCTGGGTGAGCTGCTGCAGGAGCTGCTCCATCATGGTGCTCATCGTCATAGGCCCCAATGTCACCACGTCCGGCGCCCGATCCTGAAATGGGCGCGCGGGCTCCCCGCACGGGGTGTGAAGGTTGTCACCGCGACCGGGTGGGCGGCCGTGGCACACTGGCCCGCGCCCTGCCCGCTGACGCGAAAGGCCCCGATGTGACACGCGAGTCCGGCTCGGCACTCCTGGCTGAGCTGGCCACGGCGCACGGCCTGCTGACCGAAGGTCCGGCCGGCGCTCCGGTGGCCGGGCAGACGCTGCGGCTGCTGCTCGAGGCCCTGGGCGTGCCCGCCTCGACCGACGGCGAGGTGCGCCGGTCCGTGCAGACCCAGCGCTCACAGTGGAGGCCGCTGCCGGCGGTGGTGACCGCCCGTGCCGGACGCGGTGAGCGGGTCCGCGGGTGTGTCCCGGAGGGCAGGGAGGCCTCAGCGGTCGTCGTCACGGCGGAGGGGCACACGCGCTCCGTCCCGGTCGAGGTCCGCCCGGAGCTGGTCCGCACGGTGGGCGGCGACCGCGTCGTCCCGGTGACGGTGGTCGTGCCGGGCGACCTGCCCGTGGGCCGCCACCTGCTCACCCTCAGCTTCACGGTGTCGGGGGCCTCGGTGCCCCTCCTGGTGGCGCCGCAGGTGTTCCCCTCCGTGCCGGGCCGGGCGCGGGGCTGGGGCCTCGGTGGGGCCACCGGCTCCGTGACGACGTCCAGCGGCCAGGTGTCCGGCGACCTCGCCGACCTCGCCGAGCTCGTCTCCTGGGTCGGGGCCGACCTTGCTGGCGACTTCGTGCTCTGCCCTCCGGCTGGGCCGGTGCCGGCGCCCTTCGCGGACCCGGCGCGCATCCGCGTGGGGGAGGTGCCCGAGTATGCCGGGCTGCTGGGGAGCGGCGGGGCGCCGCCAGCGGCGGGCAGCGAGCCGGACGCGCTGCGCGCGCTGTATGCCGTGCCGCGCAGCCCGCGGCGGCAGCGTGCCTTCGACGCCTTCTGCGTGGCAGGGGGCCAGGCGCTCCTCGACTACGCCACCTGGCTCGTGCTCGTCAGCCTGCACGGCGAGGAGCCGGGGAGCTGGCCGGAGCCGCTGCGCGATGCCCGCAGCGATCCGGTGGCGCACCTGCGGGAGGAGCGCGCCGACGACATCAACTTCCACCGCTGGTGCCAGTGGGTCGCCGACGGCCAGCAGGCCGAGGCCGCACGCGAGGCACGCCGAGTCGGGATGGCTGTGGGCCTGGTGGCCCCGGTCCCGGCCCCGGGCGCCGAGCACGGGTGGCATGCCTGGTCACTCGGGAGTCCCCCAGTGCGGGGGGTGAGGCTGGGGCAGCCCCCGACGGTGGCGGCACCGGAAGGGCTGGTGGGGGAGTCCTCGCCGTGGTCGCCGGCCGGTCTGCGGGACCTGGGCTACGGCCCGCTGTCCAGCGCGCTCGACGTGCTCGCCCGCCACGCCGGGGGCCTCCTGTTGGCCCAGCCCGGCGACTGGTTCCGCCGGTGGTGGGTGCCCGAGGGCCTGCCGGCCTCGGAGGGTGCCTGGGTGGAGCACGACCACGAGGCCGTGGTGGCCGCGGTCGGGATCGCGGCCCACCGGCACGGGGCCGCAGTCATGGCCGATCTCGGAGCGCTCGAGGGCGCCCCGGCCCGCTGGCTGCTGTCGCAGGGTGTCCTGCCGCTCGCGCAGCCCGGTACGGCCGACGGCCACGCGGGCTCGCTGCGGTGGGTGGACGTGGCCGACCTCGCCGAGGGCGGCGAGCTGACCCTGGGGTCGCTCGCCGCCTCGGCATCGGTCCGCCGGAAGGTCAGGCGCCTGGCGCGATGACTGGCCGCTCAGCCCCGGGCGTCGCGCGCCTGGGCCCGCAGCGCTCGGGCGATGCTGTCCCGGTTCTCGGAGACGAGCCGGACCAGGGCCGCCGGGGCGCTCGGGTGGGCGTCGAGCCAGGCCTGCGTGGCATCGAGCAGCTCCTGGCTGGCCAGGGCAGCCGGGTAGTACTGCTGCACGATCGACTCGGCGATGGCGTGGGTGCGCTTCTCCCAGATCTCGGCCAGCACCGCGTGGTACTTCTCGATGTACGGCACGAGCAGGCTGAGGTCGGTCGTGCGGCCGAAGCCGAGGCTGGTGGCGTCCAGGACGGTGTTCGGCAGCGTGTCGGACTCCACACCAGCCGCCCATGCTGCGGCCTTGGCCTCCGGCGTCGGCCGGGCCGCCAGGGCGCGGGCCTCGCGCTCGCGGCCCGTCGAGGTGTTGTCCCGCTCCCGCTCGGCCGTGATCTGGGCCTCGGTGGCCACACCTGCGGCGGCCAGTGAGGTCAGCAGCGTCCAGCGCATCTCCATGTCGATGGCCAGCCCCTCGAGAACCTCGGAGCCCTCGAGCAGGCCGCCGACGTAGGCGGCGTCCTCGGCGGAGCTGAGCAGGCCGGCATAGGCGGTGACCAGCTGCAGCTGGGCATCGCTGCCGGGCTCGGCTGCCGCGGCGAGCTCCTTCAGTGCCGCCACGGTGTGCGCCGTCGTGGCCGCCCGGTGCTCCGGTGCGGTGTACATCATGACGGTGGTCTGCAGCTGGGCGAGCAGGGTCCGCAGCAGGGTGGAGTCGGTCTCACCGGGCAGCGAGGCGAGCACCAGGTCGACGAACGCGCGCCCGGACATCTCGGCGTCCCGGGTCATGTCCCAGGCCGCGCCGAGGACGAGGGCCCGCGGGAGGCTGTCCAGGAAGCCGCGGGGGTGCGCCAGCGCGGTGGCCAGCGAGCGCTCGTCGAGACGGATCTTGGCGTACGCGAGGTCGTCGTCATTGACCAGCAGGAGGTCCGGCTGGGCGCGGCCGATGAGCTCCGGGATGTCCGTGCTCTCGCCGTCGACGTCGAGCTCGAGCCGGTCGGTGCGCACCAGGGAGGTGCCCTCCACGGCATACAGGCCCACCGCGAGCCGGTGCGGACGCAGCGTCTCGTAGCCCTCGGCGAAGGTCTGCGCGATCCTGGCGGAGCTGATCAGGCCCTGGTCGTCGACGGTCACCTCCGGGCGCAGGGTGTTGACGCCGGCGGTCTCGAGCCAGAGCTTGGACCACGTGTCGAGGTCGCGCCCGGACGTGGCCACCAGCTCGTCGAGGAGGTCGGCGAGAGTCGTGTTGCCCCAGGCGTGCTTGGCGAAGTACGCCCGCAGCCCGGCGACGAACGGCTCACGGCCGACGTAGGCCACCAGCTGCTTGAGCACGGAGGCGCCCTTGGCGTAGGTGATCCCGTCGAAGTTGACCTCGACGTCCTCGAGGTCGCGGATGGGGGCCACGATCGGGTGGGTGGAGGACAGCTGGTCCTGGCGGTAGGCCCAGGCCTTCTCGGAGGTGCCGAACGTGGTCCACGCCGTCTGCCACTGGGTGGCCTCGGCCTGGCAGGTCGTCGAGGCCCACTCGGCGAACGACTCGTTCAGCCACAGGTCGTTCCACCACTTCATGGTGACGAGGTTGCCGAACCACATGTGGGCCAGCTCGTGGAGGATCGTCAGGGCCCGGCGCTCGATGATCGCCTCGGTGACCTTGGCCCGGAAGACGTAGATCTCGTTGATGGTCACGGCGCCGGCGTTCTCCATCGCGCCCATGTTGTACTCCGGCGTGAAGAGCTGGTCGTACTTCGCGAACGGGTACTCGCAGTCGAACTCGTTCTCGAAGAACGCGAAGCCGCGCTTGGTGCAGTCGAAGATGTTGTCCGCGTCGAGGTGCTGGAGCATCGACCTGCGGCAGAAGATGCCCAGGGGCACCGTCCCCTTGCGCGTCTGCACCTCGTCCCGGACCACGGCGTACGGGCCGGCCACCAGGGCGGTGATGTAGCAGGAGATGGGCGGGGTGGGCTCGAACGCCCAGGTCGCCGTGCCCTCGCCCGCCGGTGTCGGCACCGGCGTGGGGGAGTTGGACACGACCTGCCAGTGGCTGGGTGCGGTGACCGTGAAGGCATAGGTCGCCTTGAGGTCGGGCTGCTCGAAGACCGCGAACATGCGGCGGCAGTCGGCCACCTCGAACTGCGAGTAGAGGTAGACCTCGTTGTCGACGGGGTCGACGAAGCGGTGCAGGCCCTCACCCGTGTTCATGTAGACGCCGGTGGCGTCGATGACGAGCTCGTTCTGCTCGGCCACCGCGGGGATCTGCACGCGGACGCCGTCGAAGTGGGCGGACGGGTCGATGGCCTGCCCGTTGAGGCTGATGGACTCCACCGACTCGGCGATGAGGTCGATGAAGGTGGGGGCGCCCGGCTCACGGCTCGAGAAGGTGACCGTGGTCCGGGTCCGGAAGGTCTTCTCCGAGGTGGTCAGGTCGAGCTCGACGTCGTAGTGGTCGACGCTCACAATCGCGGCGCGGGCGATGGCCTCGTCGCGGGTCAGGTTCTTGCCGGGCACAGAGTCTCCTGGTCGGTCTGGGGTGAATGGCCGTCATGATGGCACGCTCTCGCCGGGCCGGGCAGGCCACTTGCCCGGTCTCCCCGTTAGGCCCCGTTCTGTCCGAAATGGCAGAATGGGACGGGTGAGCACCGATATCGACACCGCTGTGAAGCCCCAGAAGCCCGTAAGGCCCGTCGGACACCAGGCCCGATGGACCGCCGAGTTCTGGTTCGACCCGCTGTGCCCGTGGGCCTGGATGGCCTCGCGCTGGATGGAAGAGGTCGAGCGGGTGCGGCCGGTTGATGTCACCTGGTCGGTCATGAGCCTCTCCGTGCTCAACGAGGGCCGTGACCTGCCCGACGAGTACCGCGACCTGATGGACCGTGGCTGGGGTCCCGTCCGGGTCATCATCGCAGCGGCGCAGGAGTACGGCGACAAGGTCGTCAAGCCCCTCTACGACGCCATGGGCACCCGCATCCACCTCCAGGGCGAGAAGGACTTCGATGCGGTCATCGCCGCGGCGCTGGACGAGGTCGGCATCGACGGCGCGCTGGCGCGCTTCGCCGGCAGCGACGCGGTCGACGACCTGCTGCGGGCCAGCCACGAGCGCGGCATCTCCCTCGTCGGGGACGAGGTCGGGACGCCGGTCGTCGCGGTCAACGGTGTCGCCTTCTTCGGCCCGGTCGTCAGCCCCGCCCCCAAGGGTGAGGACGCCGGCCGGCTCTGGGATGGTTGTGTGCTGGTGGCGGGCACGCCCGGGTTCTTCGAGCTCAAGCGCAGCCGCGACGTCGGCCCCATCTTCGACTGAGGCCCCCATCTTCGACCGAGAGGACCTTGCTGTGCGCGTCCACATCGGCGGCGACCACGCCGCATACGAGCTGCTTGGCGAGCTTGTCGCGTTCCTGGAGGCCGAGGGCCACCAGGTGACCAGCCACGGCGCGCACGAGTACGACGCCGCCGACGACTACCCGGTGTTCTGCCTGCGGGCGGCGGAGGCGGTGGCCGCTGACGACAGCTCCCTCGGCATCGTGCTCGGCGGCTCCGGCAACGGGGAGCAGATGTCGGCCAACAAGGTGCCGGGGGTGCGCGCCGCGCTCTGCTACAACGAGGACCTGGCCAGCCTGGCCCGCGAGCACAACGACGCCCGCGTGATCTCCATCGGTGCCCGGATGAACACCGTGGAGGAGGCCAAGGCGATGGTGCGCACGTTCCTCAGCACGCCCTTCTCCGGAGATGCCCGCCACCAGCGGCGGATCGACATGCTCGGCGCCTATGAGAGGACCCACACCCTGCCGCCACTCCCGGGTTCTGTGGATTGAGCGCAAAGCCGGATTTGGGCTCATTAGGCTTCGGGCACGGGTCGGACACCGGCCCGGCGGTGCGATCGCCAGCCCACAGATGCATCCCCGCCGTCCCGAAGGTGCCTGAGACGTTGGAAGCCCACAGCGAGGTCTTGATCCGTCGCCGACGGACGACGCAGTGGCACCGCTACCTCCGGACCAGGTCGCTGGGGGGCGCGCGCTGGTCACGGCTGCTGCAGCCGGCCACCGCCCTGCTCCTGATGCTGGGCATCACGGCGGTGGCGATCGGGATCTCGCTGTGGGCGATGCAGGTGCCCTGGGGGGCCTACACCCCCTTCGCCGTGGTCGCGGGCCTGCTGCTCGCGCCCCGCTACCTCGCCGCCGTGGACATCTTCCTGCTCGTGGTGATGGGCTACTCGGGCCTGACCCAGGCCGGCGACAAGCCCGCCTTCGTGGGCGCCTACGTCGTGCTCGTCACGCTCATGGTCCTGATGTTCTGGGTGGCGGCCTCGCGCGCCCGGCTGGGGGTCCAGGGAACCCTTGGGGAGTCGATGCTCGTCGACCTGCGCGACCGGCTGCGCACCCAAGGAGAGCTGCCGGATCTGCCCCCCGAGTGGGGGGCCGAGCTGTCGGTGCTGTCGGCGTACGGCGACTCCTTCTCTGGTGACTTCGTCGTCACGAGCAGGGCGGGTGACACCTTCGAGGTCGTCCTGGTCGACGTGTCCGGCAAGGGCGTGGCCGCCGGCACGAGGTCGCTCCTGCTCTCGGGCGCCTTCGGGGGCCTCCTCGGCGCCATGTCGGTCGACCGGTTCCTCCCCGCGGCGAACTCCTACCTGCTGCGCCAGCACTGGGACGAGGGTTTCGCCACGGCTGCCCATGCCTCGATCAACCTGCGCACGGGAGAGTTCAGCATCGGGTCGGCGGGACACCCTCCGGCCGTCCGGTTCTCGGCGGGCTCGGGTCGCTGGGAGATCCTCGAGGTCGAGGAGGGGCCGGTGCTCGGGGTCACCGAGCGGCTCGGCTTCCCCCGCACGCGAGGCGTCCTCGGCCGTGGTGATGCCCTGCTCCTCTACACGGACGGGGTCATCGAGGTGCGCAACCGCGACCTCCACGATGGGATCGACCGCATGCTCGGGACCGCCGAGCAGATGATCACGCAGGGCTTCGAGGGCATGGTCCACAAGCTGTGCGCCTCGGCGCGGGCCGGGGAGTCCGACGACCGGGCCGCCGTGCTCGTCTGGCGCCGCTGAGCCTCGTCCAGCTGAGCCTCGTCCAGCTGAGCGGGTGAGCGGCTGGACTACGCGGTGGCGCGCACTCGCTGGGTCCGCCTGCTGATGTCGGCGCACTCGATGCAGATGTGGTCGGGCACGAGCCCGAGCCGCATGAGGGCCCCGAACAGGATGCAGCCCACGCAGAGACCGAGACCGGCCTCGAGGGCGGGGAAGGCAACCATGACCACCCCGATCACCCAGACCGCCACGCCGGCCCCCGAGGCGCCGGGGACGGTGGTGGCAACCAGCCACAGCACGGTGGCAGTGAGGGTCATCACGGCGCCGATGGCCGCGGCGAACCGCTTCGGTGGGCCGGCCGTGTACCGGGGCGCCGCGGCGAGCCGCGGCCGCAGCTGCCGCTGCACCAGGCGGGCGATGGGACTGGCCTGGGGCCCGAGCGCAGCACGCAGCGTGAAGTCGGCGGCAAGGACCGCATAGAGCCACCACTGGTGGCCGGCGAGGGCCACGAGGCCCAGGGCCAGCACGACGCCGGCGATCAGTCGGACGGTGACATCGTCGACGAGGCTGGGGAAGCGAGAGATACGCACCCAGCCATTATCCATGACATAACGGTGGGTTATCCAATTGCGTCCAGCAGTTCTCGCCATGCGGGCACGCCGCGGTCTCCTGCATGGCTGGCGGCGACCGCTTGCTGACGTTCTTGACGGTTTCTTGACGTTCGAGGCATTGACCCCATGAAGGACCCCTTGTCAGGGTGCAACAGGGTCGCAAAACCACGGAACCGCTCCAGAAGAGAATGGCGGCCGGTGACCTGAGCACCGACCCAGCAGACTTCCCCACAGGGGAGCCCGACCGCCGCTCGCGGTCGGGCTCCCCGCATGACCTAGCCTTGAGCGCCGTGACCACCACCGAGCGCGTTCGCACGTTCAACGCCCGCCGTGGCCGGAGCTCGCCGCTCACCCGGGCGCGCCTGGAGCGACTCCTCCCGCACCACGGCATACCGGAGGGCACGCTCGAGCCTGCCGCCGCGTTCGGGCGCGAGGCCCCCGTCGTCCTCGAGATCGGGTGTGGGCACGGCGCAGCCGCGCTGGCGTATGCCGCCGCGCACCCTGGCGAGGACGTGCTCGCCGTGGACGTGCACACGCCGGGCGTCGCCCGGATGCTCGCCGCCGTCGAGGAGCGCGGCCTGTCGAACCTGTGGGTGCACCTCGGCGACGCGGTGACGCTGCTGGAGACGCAGATCGCGCCGCAGGCCCTCGCCGCGGTGCACCTGTTCTTTCCCGACCCCTGGCCGAAAGCCAGGCACGCCAAGAGGCGCTTCATCAGCGCGCACACCCTCGACCTCGTCGCCAGCCGGGTCGCCGTTGACGGCCACCTGCGCGTCGCCACCGACCACAGCTCCTATGCCGAGCACGCGCGCGCGGAGCTGACCGCCCACCCCCGGCTGCAGCTGATCAGTGCGGCCCGTCCGGAGTGGCGCCCGCTGGACGGGTTCGAGGCCAAGGGGCTGGCCGCCGGCCGCTCGATCACCGACCTGCTTGCCGTGGTGCGCCGCTGACCGGACGCCAGCGCTGGCCGTCGCCGCGGCTGGGACGCAGCGCTCAGGACGTAGCGCCGAGTCCGCAGCGCTGAGGCAGCAGCGCTCAGCGGGGCGCGTCGACGCCGAGGGAGAGCAGCGCCAGGTCGTCGCGCAGAGTGCCGCCGGTCAGGTGCAGGAGGGCTTCGGCGACCCGTTGCGAGCGGGTGTCAGGGGGCCCGTCGTGGTGGGCGGCCAGCAGCTGGCGCAGCCCCGTCTCCCCGACCTGCTCGCCGTCGAGGGCTCGCGCCTCGGAGGCGCCGTCGGTGTACAGCAGGAGGGAGTCTCCCGCGCCGAGCGCGACCCCGATGCTCTCCACCTCGATGTCGGGCAGGAGGCCGACCACCGTGCCGGCGCAGGGCAGCGCGGTGACCTGCCCCGCGCGGAACAGCAGTGGTGCCGGGTGCCCCGCCGAGGCGAGCGAGAGGACGAGCGCCTCCCCAGGCAGTGGCGGCAGACCGGCGGTGGGGGAGGGCACGAACGTGGCGAGGACCAGACTGGTGAACTGCCCCTCCGCGACCTGGTCGAGGAGCACCTCGTTGAGCCGCCGCAGCACCACTGCTGGGTCGGTGGTGTCGGGTGCCACTGCGCGGACGGTGTAGCGCACGGCCGCGGTCAGCGCGGCCGCGGCGGGCCCCTTGCCGCACACGTCGCCCAGCGCCACCCACCAGCGCTCGGGCCCGGTGCGGAAGACGTCGTAGAAGTCGCCGCCGATCTGCATGCCCTCGGTGCCCGAGCGGTAGTGGGCCGAGAGCGTCACCCCCGGGATGTCGGGCAGTGTCGCCGGCAGCAGGCTGGACTGGAGCACCTGCGAGGTCTCCCGCAGCTCGGCGTAGAGACGGGTCTTCTCGACGGCGGCACCGGCACGTCGGCCCAGGTCGACGGCCAGCTCGACGTCCTCGGGATCGAGCAAGCGGCCATGGCAGGACACGAGGGTGATGATCCCGATGCCTTTGCCGCCCGCCACCAGCGGGACGACGAGGAAGGAGCTGATGTCGAACTCGCGCAGGATCCGGCGGTACTCCAGGTCGGGGACCGTCTCGTCGACGAGCCGGTAGTCGAACTCCCTGACGAACAGCGGCTCCAGGCTGGTGACGATGTGCCTGAAGCCGGGTTCCTCGACGTCCTGGGGATAGAGCTCCTTCACCTCGCGCGCCCTGGCGACCATGGCAGTGTCCCGGTGAGCCACGGCGGCATGGTGGATCCTCCCGTCGGTGACGAGGTCCACGGTGCACCAGTCCGCGAGGGCGCCGATCGAGAGGTCGGCGACGTGCTGGAGCGCCGCGTCGATGTCGAGCGGGGTGTCGAGCAGGTCGGCCGCCCGGGCGAGCAGGGCGAGGCGGCGCTCCACGGCGCCGGCCCGGCGCGAAGCCAGGTCCTGGGCCCGCAGGGCGGCAGCGCGTGCCTCCTCCGAACGGCGTCGCTCGGTGATGTCGACGACCACGCCGACCAGCTCCGTCGGTGAGCCGTCCGGCGCGTAGGAGAGTCGGGCCTTCGCCTCGAACCACCGCACGGCCCCGTCGGGGCGGACGATGCGGTGCTCGGCGGTCAGGACCGGGGCGTGTTCGGCCAGCGACTCATGAAGGTTGCGCATCATTGCGGGCTGGTCCTCCGGGTGGACGCGCGCCATGTACTCCTCGAAGGCTGGGGCGCTCGACCGGGCCTCAATGCCCAAGAGCTCGTCCATGGCCGCGTCCCGGTCGATGCGCCCGGTGACGAAGTCCCAGTGCCAGGTGCCGATCCGGCCGACGTGCAGGGCGAGGGCGAGTCGCTCAGAGGCGGCGCTGCCCGGCTCGGCAGCGCCCGGTGAGGTCATCGGCGGCCGCCGGTCCTGCACGTCATGGCCCCCACGGTAGACGCCGGCCCGCAGGCAGTCTGGCAAACCGGACAAGTCCCCCGGGAGCACGGCCAAGTCTGGCGCTTCGGCCCCGGATACGTCATTCTGCGCAGGGCGATCCATTGGGGGAGTCGTCACTGAGAAGCCGGGGGAACACCTATGAAACTGTTGCGATCCACCCTGTCCGCTGCCGCCGCGCTGATGCTGCTGCCAACCATGGCCCTTGCAGCATCAGCCGCGCCTGCACCCAACGACACCGTCGCAGGCGCAACCGCCATCACTGCGCTGCCGACCACCATCACCCAGGACACGACCGGTGCCACCACCGATGACCTGGACGCGGCCGTGAACGCACGCTGCGGAGCCCCGGCCACCAATGCCAGCGTCTGGTTCAGCTACACCGATCCCGACGGTGGCGGCGTGCTCGTGGACATGTCCGCCTCTTCGTACAGCGGCGGCTTCATCGTCACCGAGGGCGATCCCTCGCTGGGCAACCTCGTCGGGTGCGGACCCACCACTGTCGTCTTCACGACGGAGCCGGGAAAGACGTACTACGTGGTCGCCTTCTCCGACACCGCGACGAACGGCGGCCAGCTCACGGTCCTCTTCGACGAGGCACCGCCTGCCCCGGAGGCGACCATCACCGTGGACTCTAGGGGCACGGCCTACAAGGACGGCAGCGCACGCCTGACCGGGACCTACTCGTGCAGCAACGCCAACGACTTCTACAGCGACATCGAGGGAAACCTGACCCAGCGGGTCGGCCGGGTCAAGATCAATGGCTACTTCTTCGTCAACCCGCTGCAGTGTGACGGTGCAGTCCACTCATGGGAGGCCGTCGCCTACAGCGACAACGGCCTCTTCCGCGGGGGCAAGGGCGCCACGGTCGCGTTCACGTTCGCCTGCGGTGCCTTTGAGTGTGGGGTCGGCTTCACCGAGCAGACAGTGCAGCTGAGCACCAACAAGAAGTCCTGAGTAGCAGGCTCCGTGTGCCGCGCCCGCTTCGGCGGTGCGCGGCACACCCCTGTGCACGCCGGCCGCCAGCCGCGTTCCGTCGCCGTGATGGCGGTTGAGGTCAGTCGCCTCTAGGGTCCGCTGTATGGCAAGCATCGTGCTGCGCGTTCGGCTCACGAGCGGCGACCACCTGGACGTCAAGTACGAGGAGGCCGAGGCGATTGACGTGGACGAGGTCATCGAGCACGTGGTCTCGGCCCTCTCCCAGCACGCAGGTGTCCTGCGCTGCCGCCACGGCGACCGCCTGATGGTGCTGTACGCACGGGGCGTTGCCGCCATCGAGGTGGCACCACGTGGGGCAGTCCTCTAGCAGGTGCAGTATCGGATCCTGCTGGCACGGGTCGATGGCCGGTTCTGGTGCATCGAGTGACACATGAAGGCGGCGGTCGGCCGCCCGACTTGCCGGGTGCGTGGCATCCACCGCTACGGGGGAGGTGGCTTCCAAGGCCGCCCCGTATGCCGCGCAT
>DASULG010000268.1:0-2373 GCA_036278335.1 Pedococcus sp. | reverse complement strand
GGCCGACGCGCGCAAGCGCGAGGCGAGCGTGCTGAGCGAGCTCGAGGCCATCGACCAGCGGCTCACCGAGAAGCGCAAGCAGGTGGCCGCCATCGACGGGCGCATGCGCCGGGCGCAGGTCGACATCGGGGAGCTGCAGGGCGAGATCGGGCGGCTCCAGACGCGACGCTCCGGCCAGGAGGATGTCCTCGGGCGCCGGCTGCGCGCGCTCTACAAGCTGCAGGCGCAGGGCGGGGTGCTGCCCATCGTGCTCTCGGGCGACGACCCGGTGAACCAGGCGGTCCAGCTGCGGCACCTGGCCACCCTGGCCTCGGTGGACGCGCGTCTCATTCGAGAGTATCGTGTGACCTCCGATGTTCTGGCGGATCGCAAGAGCCGGCTGGAGGCGCGCGGTAAGGAGCTGGCGTCGCTCAAGTCCGAGGCGGAGCAGGAGCGGCTCGAGTTCGACCAGGAGGCGGCGAAGCGCCGCGCGCTGCTGTCGAAGGTCCAGGACGAGCGCGCCTACCACGATCGGATGGTGGGCGAGCTGTCCGAGGCGACCCGCCGGCTCGAGGCCTTCATCCGCGACCTGCAGGAGAAGCAGCGGCGGGCGGTGGCAAAGGTGCCGCCCCCGAGCCGGCCCGCACGGCCGGCCCCGGGTGACGCGCCGTCGGGTGCCGGGTTCGCGTCCCTGCGCGGGCGGCTCACCTGGCCGGCGGACGGCCGGGTGGTCGCCGAGTACGGTCCGCAGGTCAACCCCCGCTTCGGGACTAAGACGTTCCGCAACGGGATCGATATCGAGGCCAACGAGGGCTCGAACATTGCAGCGGTGTTCCCGGGCCACGTCGTCTACACGGGATGGTTCCGGGGCTACGGGAACCTGATCATCGTGGATCACGGGGGGGAGTACTACACGGTCTACGCCCACGCGGCCGACATCCGGGTCACCGAGGGCGACGAGGTCAAGCAGGGCCAGATCATCGGCACGGTGGGGGATACCGGCTCGCTGCAGGGGCCGCGGCTGTACTTCGAGGTGCGGTACGAGGGCAAGCCCCAGGACCCGGCGCAGTGGCTGCGTCCCAAGGGGTAGTTCAACAACGGAGGCGTACACGATGCGGCCCATCCGGCACATGAAGAAGGTGGTCATGATCTCCTTGCTGTTGCTCATCCTCACCCTGTCGCTGGGGGGCGGGGTGGCGAGCAAGGGCAATGACACCGCGGCCACCTACGAGAACCTGCGCCTCTTCACCGAGGTGCTCTCGATCGTGCAGAGCCAGTACGTGGACGAGGTCCCGCCCAAGGACATCATCTACAACGCGATCAAGGGCACGCTGCGGGGCCTCGATCCGCACTCCTCGTTCCTCGACCCCGACATGTACCGGGAGATGCAGGTCGAGACGAGCGGGTCCTTCGGCGGGCTCGGCATCGAGATCACGCTGCGTGACGACGTGCTGACGGTGGTGGCGCCCATCGAGGGCACCCCCGCCTACCGCGCGGGCATCCAGCCGGGTGATCGCATCCTCAAGATCGAGGGCCTCTCGACCAAGGACATGCAGCTGACCGACGCGGTCAAGCGCATGCGGGGCAAGCCGGGCAGCAAGATCACGGTCACCATCGTGCGCGAGGGCTGGACCGAGCCCAAGGACTTCCTGATCACCCGCGAGCAGATCCGGGTGCAGTCGGTGAAGAGCAACCCGCTCGAGCCTGGCATCGAGTACATCCGGCTGCGTCAGTTCCAGGAGCAGACCTCGAACGATCTGGAGACCGCGCTGGAGAAGTACGCCAAGGACGGCAAGATCCAGGGCCTCGTGCTGGACCTGCGCAACAACCCGGGCGGCCTGCTCACCTCCGCGGTCGAGGTGACCGAGAAGTTCCTCGAGCCCGGCAAGCTCGTCGTGTACACCGAGGGGCGCGTGCGCAACCAGAACATGCGCTTCTCCTCGAACGCCAAGCGGGCCTTCACCGATTTCCCGGTCGTGGTGCTGGTCAACCAGGGCAGCGCGTCCGCCTCCGAGATCGTGGCCGGGGCTCTTCAAGACTGGGGCCGGGCGGTGGTGCTGGGCACCCAGAGCTTCGGCAAGGGCTCGGTGCAGACCATCATCCCGCTCTCGGACGGCTCGGGGCTGCGGCTGACCACCGCCAAGTACTTCACCCCGAAGGGCCGGTCGATTCACGGCAAGGGCATCACCCCCGACATCCTGGTCGACGGACCGAAGACGACCGCCCAGGCGACCACCGGGGAGGGCCCGAACCCGACCCCTCCGGTGGCCGAGACCCCGCAGGAGCAGCTCAAGCGGGATCCGCAGCTGCAGCGCGCGCTCGACCTGCTGATGGCCATGAAGATCCTGGACAAGGGCCGGCCGGGATCGGCCGGGCCGCAGGCCCAGACCCGCT
>DASULG010000267.1:0-12839 GCA_036278335.1 Pedococcus sp. | reverse complement strand
GCCTCGAACTGCCGGCCAAGCCTCGTGAAGGACTCGGTGAGCGATGCGGCCGCCAGGACGGTGATGTCACCGGAGAGCGAGGGCGATGTGGAGGCAGAAGGAGACGTGCCGCCGCTGGCGGTACCGGAGTCGGACCCGCCGGAACCGCAGCCTGCCAGGCCGGCGCTCACGAGTCCGAGAACCAGCGTGATGACGATCCGACGCATGTGGACTCCTCAGTCAGCTCCCGCTGGGGCGAGGGCTAGCGAACCCGGGGGATCTCAACGGACACATTCGTTGCCTTGACTGCCGCTACTGCGAGCACCCCAGGCTCCAGACCCAGCTCGTCGGCGGCCTCGCGGCTCATCAGGGAGACGAACCTGTGAGGTCCGGCCTGAATGTCCACCTGTGCCATCACCGTGTCCCGCACGACGCGAGTGACCAGGCCGCTGAACCGGTTGCGGAGCGATGCCGCCGCCAGGTCACGGGTGTGCAGGTGCGCCGCATCATGGGCGAGCTCCTCGGCAAACCTGGCCAGCATCGCCCCGTCGATGGCCTGGCGCCCGGAGTCGTCGGTGGTCGTCTCGATTCGCCCGCCGTCGGCCCAGCGGCGCAAGGTGTCGTCGCTCACCCCGAGCAGATCGGCGGCCTCTTTGATACGGAACGTTGGCACAAGGGGACTCTAGCCGTAGATACGGCTTGCTGAAACGTATTGGAACGCATCTGCTCCACATTTGACACTAGAGCTGGGGTAATTGCGCATTGCGTAGAACGCGCGCGGTCTCCTGGGGCTGGTCGCTGGGACGCGCACCCGCAGCCGCCGCTGTCAGCGACGCGGTGCCACCGACGAGGAGTACGCCGCTGCGCCACCGCTCGACGAAGTCCGGTGACACCGTCGAGGGCGAGGTGCTGGACCAGGCCAAGTGGTGTCGGTGGCGCCGGACGACCGACGGGGTCACCGGTCGCCGCACCGACCACAGGGTGACGCGCTGCGGGGCGCGACCCAGCGCCTGCGAGCGTCGGAGCCCAGTCTTGATGGTCACGATGGGCTATGTGCGAAGGCTTCGTGACGTAGCACTATTGGCGCAGCGCCGCGGACCGGTGGCGGGGGCTTGAAGGTCCGCGGCGCTTCACTGCCCGGTTGAGGCGCGCGCGCCCCCATCCACGCACGCCGGGGGGACAGCGGGGGACGGGGACGCGCTGCGCGTGATCCTCCCAGACGCCCGCGGGCACTGGACAGCCCCCCACCTCGTTCCTCACGGCGAGCGCCGCCCTCGCGCGGCGGATGCGCCCTACGCGGAGACCCCTGCGTGGGGCTTCGCCGCCACGCGGGTGCTCGACGCTGCCCGCTCCGCCCTCAGGAGCAGGAGCATCGGCGGCAGCATCGCGATGCACCACACGGTCTCGATCCACCCGAACAGCCACAGGGCGAGGTAGAAGGCGATCACACCCATGTATCCGAGCTGGGTCCTGCGCCCGCCGCTGACCGCAAGAACTCCCACGATCGCCTCGAACACCGCCAACAGGCCGATGAAGAAGAGCTGGTTCGGCGCCACGACAGCCCGCCACGCATCCGTCACCCAGGTGAAGTGCGCAGGGTCCGCGAAGCTCGCGTAGTCGCCGCCGGTCGCGAGGTTGATGACGTGCAGGAGGGCGCCGCCGATGACGAAGAGCACGCCCACGGCGGCACGACCGGCATACCGGGCTCTCGCGCTGCGGCTCGCCAGCACACTGGCGACGAGCGTGACGACGCCGCATGCCAGCCACAGGATCTGCCATCCGGGGCCCACGAGGTTGCCACCTCCTTCACACGCCTGCCAGCTCGATCACAGCGCGGTCCGGGGCCCGCGGACAGAGGCGAATGTCCCGCACCGCTGGCCCTCCCAGACATCGTCCGCTGCCGTCGGCAGCCGTCTCTATGGGTGAAGCAGTCGCAGCGTGCGTAGCCTGATCGCCCGATGGCGGGAGGTCGCCCACTGGGGCACGCTGCTCTCAGCGGGGGATGCGTAGCGAGGCCGGTGCCGCCACCTTCTCGGCACCGGTCTTGCTCCGCGAACAGCGCGCACCCCCCGCGCCAGCTCTGCGTCACGAGCATCTGCGCCTGGGGGAGACACGTCTTGGCTGCACTCGCCCTGCTGCGCGGATGTGTGCTGAAGTGACCGGGTGGATGCCTTGGAGCTCGCCCGGCGCTTCGGACTCGGCGGGCGCGCTCAACTGTCGGATGGGCCGGTCGCCCGGGGCAAGGGGGGCGTCGTGTGGCGACTGGAGACGGCCGACGGGGCCTGGGCGGTGAAGGTGCCGTTCGACGCGACGGCCGAGGACGAGGTGCGCTCGGCAACCGTGTTCCAAGAGGCGGCCTTCGCCGCTGGGGTGCCGACGCCGCAGGTGCGCCGCACCGTGGAGGGATCGGTGCTCGCCACCGTGGACGGTACGCAGGCCCGGCTGTACGAGTGGGTTGATCTGCGTGCCCCCGATGCCTGTCTCGACCCCGCGCTGGTGGGCTCAGTCGTCGCCGCGATCCACCAGGTGCCCGTCACGGACCTCGGCTCGGTGGGCGCGCTGGACCCGTGGTCCCATGAGCCGGTCGGTGCCGCCCGCTGGGACCACCTGGTCGACCAGCTTCTCGAGGCAGGCGCGCCCTTTGCCGTCCGCCTGGGCGCTCTGCGTGATGAGCTGGTCGCGCTCGAGACGTGGATCGAGCCGCCCGAGGAGCTGCGGCCCTGCCACCGCGACCTGTGGGCAGACAACCTTCTCGGAACCGAGAGCGGCGGAGTGTGCGTCATCGACTGGGAGAACAGCGGGCCGGGGGACCCGAGCCACGAGCTCGGTTGTGTGCTCTTCGAGTTCGGGCGTTCAGACCCCGGCCGGGCCCGCGCGCTCACCGACGCCTATCGGGAGGCGGGTGGACCGGGAACGGTGAGCCGGCACGGACACTTCTCGATGCTCATCGCGCAGCTCGGGCACATCACCGAGATCGCCGGCAGCGACTGGCTCAGGCCCAACGCCCGCTCCCCGGACCGGGCCGACTCTGCCGCATGGGTCAGCGAGGTGCTCGACGAGCCGCACACGCGCGAGCTGCTCGAGTCCTTGCTGGCCGCCGTGCGCACCCAATAGCCGGCGCAAGGGTGCGGGTCTGTCAGGCGGGACGCACCCGTCAGCCGCACACTGCCTTGGTGCGGTTCTGGCCTGGGTTGATGCAGTCGTGGACCATCGTCACGAAGCCCGCCTGCACCCAGGTGTTCCAGAAGTCGGCGTGCATCGACCGCCCGTCGGTCGTGTTCGCCAGGTGGTCGGAGGAGAGCATCAGGTCGGCACCCTTGCCGGTGTACTGGTACTGGATGGTCATGCGCAGCTCGACGGTCTTCACGGGGAAGCCGGGCGGGCAGGTCCGGTTGTCCAGCCGGTAGGCGAAGTGGGCGTTGTCGTTGGTGTTCCCCACCGCCGTTGTCAGATGCCGGGGGAGGACGCCGTCCCAGCAGGAGGGGTAGTTGATGTGGGCTGTCAGCCGCGAGCCACTGCGTCCGTCGGCCATCGAGCAGTCAGGGATGGACGGTGACGGCGCGACGCGCTCGCGCTGTCCGCAGGTCCAGTCGTAGCGGGTTGCGATCAGTCTCACGTCGGGCGGAAGAGCCACGCCCTCGCCGGTCTTCTGCGAGTTCCAGCTGCGGTAGTAGGCGGTGAAGGCCACGGCCGGCACGACCGCGCGGGTCATCATGTTCTGCAGCGCGGGGTTCCAATAACCAGCAGTGTCAGCGGGATTCCGGCAGTTCGTGCCCTTGCCCATGAGGTCGGCGTAGTTCGCCGCATTCGCGCTGGGCAGGGAGAGGAACGTGTTGTTGCCGAAGAACTGGTGCAGGTGACCCGACCCCACCGGCAGGTTGTGGTAGACGATGGGGTCCACCATGCCCGTGCCCGTCGTCTGCTTGCACTTGATCCGCGACAGCGCAGTTGCCCCCGGCGCTGAGGCCAGGGTGGCGCCCATGACGCCGACCAGGACGACGGCGAGCGCTGCGAACACAGCCGATGTGCTCGTCCGGGCGCGGTGGCGGCCGTGCTGACGATGTGCCCCCATGGTCTGCCCCCTGCCGAGTCAGTTGACCACATGATGACGGGCCCCGGGACCGCCGACATGACGAATCCGGGCCATTTCCAGTGGGCCTCACGACCCGAAAGGACGACAACATGTCAGCGCGTCTAGTCACCTCGCGCGGACCTACTAGCAGGGGGCTGTGCCGATCATCGAGACCAGACACCAATCGCATTGGCAGTCAGCGACTTTCGCTCTACCCACTCTCACCGGCGCCGACCACTCGGGAGCGGCCGGCGCCGCGGGGCTCGTCGACCCGGAGCACCAGCCATGCCGACCCGGCCATGACCAGCGCGAGCACGACGCCGAGCGCACCGTACCCGGGGCCTGCGATCACCACGCCACCGACCAGCGCGCCGAGGAGGTAGCCGGTCTGGGTGGCCGCGGTGCGGGTGGCCATCATGGCCGACGGGCGGGAGGGAAGCTGCTCCAGCGCCAGGCCGGCCGAGGCCGGCGTGCGCACCCCCGCGGCCAGCCCGATCAGGCAGAAGAAGGCCACGGCGGGGGCGGCCTCGGGCGGTCCACCGAGCAGGAGGGGCAGCAGGACGGCCATCGCGAGGGCAGCCACGCAGACCAGGCGACGCTGGGGCACCAGCCTGCTGAGGTGATCCGAGCGGGTCGAGGCCGCCAGGTAGGCGCCCGCTCCTGCGGCAAGCAGCCACCCGGTCATGCTCTGGCTGACGCCGATGCGCTCGATGAAGAAGGCGCCGGCAAAGGTCAGCACGGCTGTCCACGCCGTGTAGGCGGCGACCTCCGAGGCGATCCAGCGTCGCGCGGAGGCCGCGGCCAGCGGCTCCCACAGTCCTGCGGCAGGACGGGCAGAGGGGACCGGCGTGGCATAGCCAGCGGTGACCAGTGCGGCAACGGCGATGGCCGCAGGGACGGCCAGGGCAGCGCGCCACGACAGCCCCGCCGTGAGCCCTGCGGCCAAGGGGTTGACCACGATCCACGCCAGCGCGTTGGCGCCGGCGACGTGCCCGGTGGCCCAGGCCCGGTGCTCGGGCGTGAAGGCCGCGACTCCGGCGAACCCCGCGGAGAGCAGGAGCGCGAACCCCGCGCCCACCAGCACATGTGACGCCAGGAAGACCGCGGTGGAGCCGGAGGCGGCAACGGCCGCGCATGCGATGACCGCCAGTGCCGCTCCCATGCGCAGCTGGCGGCGCACGGACAGACTGTCGGCTCTGGCGCTCAGGGCAAGGGAGACGAGGACTGAGACCACGGCGGTGATGGAGCGCGCCTGTCCCACGGTGGCCACGGACGCCTGCAGGTCAGCGCTGATCGCCACGATGGTGGGGGCAAGGACCACCAGCAGCGACTGTGAGGCCATCGTGGAGAGGACCAGGGGTGACAGCATCCGCCAGCGGGAGGCGTCCACCCTCTCGACTCTAGACCGGCCGAGGTCGGTCGGGCCTGCGCTGCGCGACGTCTGGTGCGGGCCGCGCTCTCAGCCAGTCAGCCGGCGTACGGCAGGCCCGGCGCGGACCGGCGTCGCGCAGGTTGCCCACACAGGGCCACGATCTCCTCGACCGAGGCGAAGACGTGGCTCGCGTGGAGGCGGGCGTTGAGGCGCCACACCACCCAGCTGGGGGCACCCTGGCCGAGCAGGTGCGCCGTGAGCTGCTCCCTGGTCGCGGGCAGGACGCTCGGGTGCACCCACGTGCGGGCCGCATCGCGCCACCGCTGGGTCTCGCGGGCCAGGGCCTCGGTCCGGTTGAGGGGTCGGGAGCTCGCGGACATCGATTCGGGTCCTCTCGGGTAGCGGGCGTCCCCCCAACCCTGCGTCACGTTGTGGGGTCGCGTCCGGGACCAAAGTCCCTGTCATCGCAGGGCGCCGACGTGCAGGAGCCCCGAGTATGAGGACAATTCGGGGCATCCCGACAGCCAAGAGCCGGAGGCATTCCTGCCGGCACACGAGTGTCAGGCGGCGGTTGCAGGCGCCTGACACCCTTTTCATCGAGAGGCGCTAGTGCGGGACCGCGAGCTCCCCCACGAGGAAGAGCACGGCCAGCAGTCCCAGAAGTGAGGTCATCAGGACCGCGACAGCCCGTTCGTGTTCGCGGCTGATGGCGTACACACCCGAGATGAGCGCCCCGACGGCCGAGGTGGCCATGACGAGGCCGAGGGACGAGAGCACCCAGTTGTCGCTCAGGGTGTCCCCCCCGCGCTGGCCGGCGGCGACGGCGACCATGGACAGAACCATCGCCAGCGCGGCCAGCGCCATGAGACGCAGGGACCACGCACCCGAACGGGTGACGGGCCAGAAACCCGCTTGCGCGGGGCCTGAGTGGTGCTCTGCCCTCATGGACTCATGCTGCGTCCGGCGGTTGGTCCCGCCCAGAGGCGAAGGGCCCGGGGACGGGGCGGTGTCAGCAGCCGAGCACCGAGCGCACTGCCCGCTCGAGCTGGCCCGACTCGTGCTCGCGCAGGTCATAGCGAGCCCTCACGAGCGGTTTCGAGACGCTCAGAACCCTGGTGAGGTCGATCGGGGTGGCGGAGACGACGGCATCACAGGGAGTCGCCTCGATGGTGGCCGCTAGGTCCGCCACCTGCGCGGCCCCGTAGCCCATCGCCGGCAGGATCCCCGCCGCGTTGGGGTACTGGCGGTACGTCGCCGCGAGCGAGCCCACGGCATACGGGCTTGGGTCGACGATGGATGCGGCGCCCGCCGCGCGGGCGCCCACGACCCCCGCGCCCCACGACATCGAGCCATGGGTGAGCGTCGGCCCGTCCTCCACCACCACGACGTCGCGCCCGCGCACCGCGGCAGGGTTGTCGAGGGTGACGGGGCTGTCGGCGCGGATCAGCACGGCGCCGGGATTGAGCCGGCGCACCGCCTCCTCGACCACGGCGACGTCCTCGGGCGGGGCGGAGTCGCACTTGTTGACGACCACGACGTCGGCCATCCGCACGTTGGTCTCGCCCGGGTGGTAGCGGCTCTCATCGCCGGCACGCAGCGGGTCGGCCACGACGATGTGCAGGTCTGGGTGGTAGAAGGGCAGGTCGTTGTTGCCGCCGTCCCAGAGGATGACGTCCGCCTCCTGCTCGGCGGCCGCGAGGATCTGCCCATAGTCGACGCCGGCGTAGACGATGGCGCCGGTGTCGATGTGCGGCTCGTACTCCTCGCGCTCCTCGATCGTGCACTCATGCCGGTCGAGGTCGGCATAGTCGGCGAAGCGCTGGCAGGCCTGGCGCTCGAGGTCGCCGTAGGGCATGGGGTGGCGGATCGCGACCACCCGCTTCCCCATGGCGCGCAGCATCGTTGACAGGTAGCGCGTGGTCTGGCTCTTGCCGGCCCCGGTCCGCACCGCGGTCACCGCGATGACCGGGACGGAGGAACGCAGCATGGTGTGCTCTGCGCTCTGGAGCAGGAAGTCCGCGCCGGCTGCCAGGCACTGGGAGGCGACGTGCATCACCTGCACGTGGGGGACATCGGAGTAGGCGAAGACCGCGACGTCGACCCGCTCGCGCTCGATGAGCGCGCTGAGCTCGGCCTCAGCGACGATGGGTATGCCGTGGGGGTACCGGGGGCCCGCGAGGGCCGCCGGGTAGGCGCGGCCGGAGATGTTGGGGATCTGCGTCGCGGTGAAGGCCACCACCACGTCGTCGGGACTGTCTCGGAACACGGTGTTGAAGTTGTGGAAGTCGCGTCCGGCGGCTCCGAGGATGACAACCCTGCGCGGACTGGCCATGGCCGAAGTGTAGGGCCCAGAAACGCTGCTGACCCGGGAATGGCATCCCGGGCCAGCAGCGCTGTGTCAGTGAAGCGGTCAGCCCGCGGGCGACAGGTTGAACTCCGTCTTCAGCCAGTCCTGGACGGACGGGATGTCGATGCGCTGGAGGCCATCGAGGTAGCGACAGTTGTTGGTGTAGCCGTAGCTGGTCACGGTGACCTGGTAGCCGCCGTTGAAGGACGGCCCACCCGAGTCACCGAAGCACGTACCACCGGTGCCGCGAGGGTCGTTCTCGTTGCCGTTGGTCTGCAGGATCTGCGGGGTCAGCTTCTGCCCCGGCTCGAGGGCGTAACGCCGCACGATGGGGTAGCTCATCGGAGTCGGCTTCTGCGGGCCCGACTCGGCCTGGCGCACCTCGGTGCCGTAGCCGACCGTCTCGAACAGGGTCTTGTTCAGGATGTTCGAGGTGAACTGGTCGAGGTAGTTCTCTGGTGCGATCTTGGCCGGGGTGATCCCGGTGACGGCGTGGTCGAGCTGGACGACGCCGACGTCGTTCCAGTTCCTCAGGTCGGTGAAGTTGGAGTACTCGGGATGCGTGTGGGCCGTCCCAGAGAGGTAGCCCTTGGACTCGAGCTCCTGCTGGGTGTACCCGGCCGCCGGGTCGGCGGCCGGCGGTATCGGCGAGGAGCCATCGGGGTTCGGCTGCTCGGCGATCGTCGAGTGGAAGTCGACGAGGACCTTGCCCACGACACCGTCGGTGCAGTGTGCCGCGGTGATCAGAAGGTCGTCCCTGACCAGGGTTGCCGAACACCGGAAACGACCGTCGCTGTCGTAGAAGACGATCAGGCCGACGTTGGGATGGCGGTTGCCATCGAGTTGTCCGCCGGTGATGGCGGATGCTGCCAGCGTGGTGCCTGCCACCAACGCTGTGGTCACTGCCAGGACGGCAGCCGGGCGGCCGAGTCTCATGTGTCCTCCAAGGTGCTGAAACATTGCCGATGGCGCCCCCTGCTTACAGGCGCCGAGGGCAGTCAAGCCCCCGGGTGGCAGCGGTGTCCACGGTTTGTCGCAGGCAAGTTGAGCAATTGGCCACAAACCAGCGCAAGGAGTCTCGGCGGTGACCCCAGTGGGCAGGGCCGAAAGACCATGGCCAGCACGGCATCCCGGAGAGAGGATCGCGCCACAGGGACGTGCGAGCGACGAGGTGATGGCCATGGCCAGGCGGAAGTGGAGCGAGCTGAGCAACAGGCAGCGGTGGCTCATCATCGGTGGTGGGGCGGTCCAGGTGACGCTGCAGGCAGTGGCCCTGCACGACCTGCGACGCAGACCGGTCGACGACGTGCGAGGCCCCAAGGGCCTGTGGGCGCTGGCGACCTTCATCAACTTCTTCGGCCCCATCGCCTACCTCGTCCTCGGGCGCCGGCACCACCAGCGGACCTGACCCCCGGCAGTGCCGCGCCGCAGAGCGCCCCCCGCATGCTGGGCACAAAGGCCCTTCCCGGCATCCCGGTGCAGCGGGACCCTCACAACATGACGGGCACGCCGATCGTCATCACCCACGGCCTGAGCAAGCGGTACGGCCACACCCTCGCGCTGCACGACCTCGACCTCGAGATCGTGCGCGGGGAGGTCTTCGGCTACCTCGGCCCCAACGGGGCGGGCAAGACCACGACACTGCGACTGCTCATGGGCCTGCTGCGCCCCACTGCAGGCTCGGCGCAGATCGACGGCCTCGACACCTGGGCGGAGTCGGTGGGGGTGCGTCGCCGCGTCGGCTACCTCTCGGGGGAGCCCGCGCTGTACGGCCGCATGACGGGCAGGCAGCACGTCGACTTCCTCGGGCACCTGCGCAAGGCCCAGACCGCGGCTGCCGCGGACCGCCTCGCTGAGCGGCTCGTACTGGACCTCGACCGCCCGGCGCAGGAGCTGTCCAAGGGCAACCGTCAGAAGCTCGCGCTGGTGCTGGCGCTGATGTCCGAGCCGGAGCTTCTGGTCCTCGACGAGCCGACTGGTGGGCTGGATCCGCTTGCGCAGCAAGAGTTCTACGCGATCCTGCATGAGCACCGAGCGTCCGGCGGGACTGTCCTCCTGAGCTCCCACGTGCTCAGCGAGGTGCAGCGCATCGCGGACCGGGTCGGGGTCCTCCGGGCGGGCGAGCTGATCGCGGTCGACCGGCTGGACCTTCTGCGGGAGCGGTCCTTCCATCACGTCAGGGCCACGTTTGCCCAAGCGGTCGACCCCGTCCCCTTTGCAGGTCTCCCCGGTGTTCGCGACCTGACCGTGCAGGACCACGTGCTGACCTGCAGCGCTCCGGAGAGCTCGCTCGACGCCCTCGTCAAGGAGGTCAGCCGGCACACCATCGTGGACTTCGAGTGTGCCGAAGCCGAGCTGGAGGAGACCTTCCTCGCCTACTACACCAGGGAGGACGCCCATGCTTCATAACGTCTTCCTCAAGACCCTGCACGAGCAGCGGCGCGGCCTCCTGGGCTGGCTCGCCTCGATCGTGCTGATCGTCATGATGTACGCCGCGATCTGGCCGAGCCTGCGCGGCCAGCCGTCGATGACCGACTTCCTCGACCAGATGCCCGAGGCGTTCCGATCCCTCTTCGCCACGAGTGGGGCGGACATGTCGACACCGGTGGGCTACATCCAGATCGAGCTGATGTCGTTCATGGGGCCGATGCTGGTGATCCTGTATGCCGTGGTGCAGGGTTCGCGGTCGGTGGCCGGCGAGGAGGAGCGCCGCACGATGGACCTGTTGCTGGCCGCCCCGGTCAGCCGGGCGAGGGTCCTGCTGCAGAAGGCAGCCGCGATGGTCGCCGGCACCGTCGGGCTGGCAGCCGTGCTGGGCGCAGCCCTGGTCCTCGAGGGGCGCCTGTTCGACATGGTCATCCCGGTGGACAAGCTGGCGGCCGCGATGCTGCACCTCGCCCTGCTGGGGCTGGTGTTCGGCGCGATCTCGCTGGCCATCGGTGCGGTCACGGGAAGCGCCGGGCTCAGCCGTGGGGTACCCGCTGCCGTTGCGGTGGTCGCCTACCTCGTCAACGGGCTGGGCCCGATGGTCTCCTGGCTCGACCCGGTCCAGGAGCTCTCGCCGTTCTACCAGTACATCGCGCACGACCCGCTGCGTAATGGCGTCTCGGGGCCTGCCGCAGCCGTGGCAGTCGCGACTGTCCTCGTGCTCATGGCTGTCGCGGTGTGGGGGTTCCAGCGCCGCGACGTGCGTGGCTGACCGCGCGAAGGGGAGAGCTCGTATGGTCCGCAGGAAGGTCGGAGGCCTTGCCCTCGGATGTGCTGCGGTGCTCCTGCTGGGCGCCTGCGCCGCGGGCCCGAACCCCTCGATGGACAGCAACGGTGCCGGCTTCTGGCTGGGCCTCTGGCACGGGATCATCATCCCGGTCACGTTCGTGATCTCGCTGTTCAACGACAACGTGAGCATCTACGACGTGCACAACAACGGGAACTGGTACGACTTCGGCTTCATGCTCGGCATCGCCGGCCCGTTCTCGGGCATCGCGGGCGGCTCGAGCGCGGCGCGGCGGTAGGCCTGCCGGTCCCGCTCGGCCTGAGCACCACCGAGGTGATGGCGTGGGTGGCTGCCGGGGCGGCTCAACCGTTCGGCCGACAGGCGCCCGATGTGCGCCCCCGTGCGTCCCCGAGCTCCTAGCCTGAGCCGACCGAGCCCACCCGAGATCTGTGACGATGCCTGCACCCACACCCGCCCCCCTCTCCCGTATGCCGCGTCGCCGCTCCCCGTGGCTCGCCGCCGCGCTCGCCGTGGTCGCGCTCGCCGGTTGCGGCAGCTCGAGCCTGGACACCGCGTCACACGCAGCGCCCCCAGCCCCTCCAGCGACCAGACCCGCGCAGTCCGCCGCCCCGGCGCTTCGGACGCCAGCACAGACCCAGGCCCTGCCCGGGCCTGCGGGTGCCGCCTCGTCCGCTGCCCCCGTCCCTGCTCGCGGGACCGCGCTCGCGACCCTCGCAGCGCTGCCCGTCAAGGGCCGGGCACCGCGCACGGGCTACCAGCGCGAGCTCTTCGGCCAGGCGTGGTCCGACGTCGACCGCAACGGCTGCGACAGCCGCAACGACGTGCTGCGCCGCGACCTCACGGCATACGTCGTGAAAGCCGGGACGCGAGGGTGCCTGGTGCTCCGGGGGACGCTGCACGATCCCTACACGAACACCACCATCGCGTTCCTGCGCGGGCAGAGCACGTCCAGCCGCGTGCAGATCGACCACGTCGTCGCGCTCTCCGACGCCTGGCAGAAGGGGGCCCAGCAGCTGACCTACGAGCGGCGCACCGCGTTCGCCAACGACCCGCTCAACCTGCTCGCCGTCGACGGCCCCACCAACCAGCGCAAGGGGGACGGCGACGCCGCCACCTGGCTCCCGCCGCAGCGCGCCTACCGGTGCGCCTACGTGGCCAGGCAGGTCGCGGTGAAGCAGCGCTACCGGCTCTGGGTCACGGCGGCCGAGCGCGAGGCCATCACCCGCGTCCTGAGGTCCTGCCCCGGCCAGGCGCTGCCCGTGGTGCGGCCGATCCCGCTCGGGGGCGGGCGCGTCGAGTCGGCACCCGCGCCGGCGGCCACGGCCAAGGCGCCCCTGGCCCTGGCTGCGCCTTCCCAGCAGGGTGCCACCGACCCGCGGTTCGACACCTGCCGGGCTGCCAAGGCTGCCGGCTACGGCCCCTACGCCTCGGGGCAGGACCCGGAGTACGAGTGGTACCAGGACCGCGACCACGACGGCCTGGTCTGCGAGTAGCCAGCCCCTTGCGCTGGGACAAAGTCCGGACTTCTACGACCCGGAGCGCCCGATTTCGGGGGGTTCGTGGCGACCCTAGATATCAGTTCGGTGAACGCGGTTTATCAATGCGGCTGCGCAGGTCTACCGTCCGAGGTAGATCGGTGAGGCTGAGCCGGGCGCCTGTCCAGGGCGATTGCCGGGCGGTTTCCGCCGGTCTACGGGTGCCGCCCGTCCGTGCACAACTCGGGCGCCTGGGCTGATCGAGGTGCGCTGACCATGACGGACCGAAGGACCCCGCTGGGCCCTCAGCGAGACGTGCCTGTCGACTCGCTGGAGGCAGACGCGCTCATTGCCGAGGA
>DASULG010000266.1:0-17837 GCA_036278335.1 Pedococcus sp. | reverse complement strand
GTGCCTGCGGCGCACGTCCAGGATGTTCACGGACCGGTGGTGGCGGACCTGTGCGAGGTCGGCGAAGGTGGCGCGCTCGAAGCTGCCGAGAGGCTGGTCCGTCCATTCCTCCGGCGTCCCCGTCGCGGCTGCCGCGGGGTGGTCGATGCCGAAGTTGAGAGTCCCCGGCGCGTGGCCCGCGGCGAAGGTCGTGCGGTTGCGCAGGTCGACCAGCCACTCGCCGGCCTCGAGGCGCCTGCGCAGCTCGTCCTTGTCGGCGAGGGACGGGGGGCGCAGGTCTGCGCCCGAGGGCCCGCCCGCGTTGGCCGGGCCCATGTGGGCGTAGTAGGCCGGGAAGGCATCCAGCCCGGCGATGATCTGCGCGACGTAGGCCTCCTCGTCCGTGGTCAGGGCGGGGTTGACCTGTCGTTCCTGGCCGATCGTGGACGACGTGGCGCTCGCCTGTGTCGCCGAGCAGAACGAGCCGAAGCCGTGCGTGGGCATGACCTGGGTGTCGTCGGAGAGCTGGGCGGCGAGTCGGTGGGCCGACGCATGCTGGTGGCGGGCCAGGGTGTCGGTGTGCTCGGGGCCCAGCAGGTCGGGGCGCCCGGTCGAGCCGAACAGGAGCGAGCCGCCGGAGAAGACCGCAGGACTCGGCCCCTCGAGGACGTACGACAGGTGGGTGAAGGTGTGGCCCGGCGTGTGCACGACCCGCACGAGCAGGGAGGCGCTGACCTCGATGACGTCGCCGTCGCGCACCGCCTGGTGCTCGAAGGAGACCCGGTCGTCCGCGTTGACGTGGTAGGCCGCCCCTGTGGCGCGGGCCAGGGCCAGGCCTCCAGTGATGTAGTCGTTGTGGATGTGGGTCTCGAAGACATGGGTGATGCGCACTCCCGCGCCCCGGGCGAGGTCGAGCAGGCGGTCGATGTCGCGCTGCGGGTCGACGACGAAGCCCACCTCGCCGTCGTGGACGAGGTAGCTGCGGTCGCCCAGGGACGGTGTCTCGACGGGGAGGATGGTGGCCATGGCGGCTGCTCCTGGGTCTGGGCCGGAGGTCTGCATCTGGCGCTCAGCGGCCACGGTCGGCCGGCTCACGTCCGGGGGCGGTTGGCTCGCGTCCGGTGACGACGGGTCGGCCGGAGCGCATCCAGGCATCGGTGCCGCCGGCAACCGAGTAGGCATCGACACCGGCGCGCTCGAGGAACGAGGCCATCGAGGCGCTGCGGTTGCCGCTGCGGCAGATGACGTGCACCGGGAGGTCCTTTGGTACCTCGCCCAGCCGTGAGGCCAGCTGCGACATCGGGATCAGCACGGCGCCGGGCACGTGCCCCTGCACGTACTCACGACCTTCACGGACATCGAGGATGAACGCGGCGCTGTCCTGGTGGGCCGCGGCGAGCTGCTCGATCGTGATCTCTCGCACGAGGTTCTCCGTTCGGTGGGAAGCTTCGTATCGCTCAACACCATAGACCCCTGCGGGTATTTCACACCGGTTCGACAACGTGTGGACAAATACCCTGTGGGGTATAGTCTCACGCAGGCAGTCCCCGTTCCGCAAGGAGTTCATCATGTGTCGTCCCGCCACGTGCCGCCAGTGCGGCAAGGTCACCTGGGCAGGCTGTGGCCAGCACGTCGACCAGGTGATGGCCGGCGTTCCGCGCGACCAGCAGTGCACCTGCGCTCCGGAGGAGAAGCGGTCCTCGGGTCGCTCGTTCTGGAGTGCCATCACCGGTCGCTGACCAAGGGCGTCACCCGCGTCACCGGCATCACCGGCATCACTGGCGTCCCGCCCGCGCGACCGGCGTCGAGGCACCGGTCCCGCCGCGGCAGGACCGGTGCCCGCGATCAGCGCAGCGGGTCGAAGGGCGCGAGCTCGGCGACCCGCTTGCCCGTGACCATCTGCTGGGCCAGCAGCCGGCCGGTGACCGGCCCCAGCGTGATCCCCCACATGCCGTGTCCACCGGCGGCGAAGACGCGCGAGGACTTCGTGCCGCCGATGAGGGGCAGGCCGTCAGCCGTGCAGGGCCGCGAGCCCACCCACTCGTCCTGCCGGTGGTCGAGGTCGACCCCGCTCAGGAGCGGACGGGCGGCCTCGGCGATGGCGCGGATGCGCCGCTGGTCGAGGGCGGCCTCGGGGCGGCGGAACTCCATCATCCCCGCGACGCGAAGGCGGTCGCCGACGGGCGTGCAGGCGACGCGTTGGGCCGGGAAGTAGACCGGACCGTCGGGGACGTGCTCGGCCGCCACGCTGAAGCTGTAGCCGCGGCCGGCCTGAACGACCCTGCGCACGCCGAACTCGCGCGCGAGCTTGCCGAGCCACGCGCCGGTCGCCAGCACGATCGAGTCGAAGGACTCACGGCTGCCCTCGGCGGTCACGACGTCGACACCCTGGGCGGTCTCGATCACGTCGACCACGGTGGCGCCGGTGAGGATCTTGCCGCCGCGGTCGCGCACCGCTTCGGCGAGGGCGTGCACGTATGCACCGGGGTTGATGAAGCGCTGGTCACGCAGGCGGATCGCGGCGCCGACCTCCGACGACAGCGAGGGCTCGACGGCCCGCGCCTCCTCGCCCGTCAGCACGTCGAACTCGATGGACTGGCCGGCCGAGTGGATGTGCTCGATCTCCTCGAGCAGCGTGGTGCGCTCCTGCTCGGTGCGGTACGCGGCGAGGAAGGACTTCGCGTCCCGGGTCTGGGCCTGCACCCCGCCCTCCCGCAGGAGGTCGAAGCTCTCGAGCGAGAGGTCGTTGACGGGGACCAGCGCGCCCATGGCCTTCTTCCAGGCCTTCATCGTGCTGTGCCGCGTGAACCCGGTGACGAACCGCAGGAAGTCGGGGTTGGCGCTCGGCGGGACGTAGACGGGCGAGCTGGGGCTGAAGACGGCGCGCAGGCCGTACTTGAGCACCGCCGGCTCCGGGAGGGGGGTGGCGATGCCCGGCGTCAGCCAGCCGGCGTTGCCCCATGAGGCCCCGGCCGCCACGCCCTCGCGGTCGAGCACGGTGACCTCGACGCCGTGCTCTTGGAGGAACCAGGCGGTGGACAGTCCGACCATGCCGGCGCCGACGACGGCGACGCGCTGGGGAACGGGCAGACCAGAAGCGGTGACGGGTGCCATGACAGCCTTTGCTCGCAGGAGAGGTTCCTTCGATGGTGGGGCAGGCAGAGCGGCAGCGTCATGGTGCAAGAAGCACAAAGCTCAGAGCCAGCGTTGTGCCCTGGGCCCTAATACGGGCACCATGACGGTATGCCGCCCGCCTCCCCGCCGCTGCCCGCCGAGCGCCTCGTGGCGGTCGCCGACCTTGCCGCGGCCCTGGGCGGCGGGATGCTTCACATCTCGGTCACCGGTGCGGCCGCCGGCGTCGACGACCTCACCCTGGCCGAGCCCGCCCAGGGCGTGGTCGGGCAGCGCGGCGACCTGGTCCTGGGCGTGGGGGTCGGCGACCCCGAGGCCGCCGCAGACCTCGTGGGCCGCGCTGCGGAGGCCGGTGCGGCCGCCATCGTGCTGCGACGCGGCCTGGCCCGCCGCCGCGTCGTTCGCGACAGCGCCCGCCGCGGCCAGATCACCCTGGTCGAGCTCGCTGAGCATGCCTCGTGGGCGCACATCGTCTGGCTTCTGCGGGGCGTGCTCGACCGGGCCGCCACGGAAGGGGGGGCAGGCGGCCCCGGTGGGCACGACGACCTCTTTGCCCTCGCTGACGCGGCCGCCAACCTGGTCGACGCCGCGGTGACCATCGAGGATGCCCACTCGCGGGTACTCGCCTACTCCTCCCGCCAGGACGTCACCGACCCCGCCCGGGTGTCGACCATCGTCGGCCGCCGGGTGCCCGAGGCGGTCCTGGCGAGCCTGCGCTCGCGGGGGGTGTTCCGGCGGCTGGCGAGGTCCAGCGAGCCGTTCTTCGTCCCCGCGGACCCCGACGGCACCGCCCTGCCCCGTCTGGTCGTGCCCGTGCGTGCCGGGGGCGAGTGGCTCGGCTCGATCTGGGCAGTCGTCGAGAGGCGGCCCCGCGCCGAGGTCGTGCGAGAGCTCAGCCAGACAGCCTCGGTGGTGGCACTGCACCTGCTGCGCCTGCGGGCACAGGCCGACCTCGCCCGACGCGTGTCGGCGGACCGGTTGCGAGCCGCCCTCACGGGGAACGCGGCGGGGGCGGAGTCGTGGCTCCCACCGGGTCCGTGGCGGGTGGTCTGCCTCAGCCAGTCTGGTGCAGCCACGACCGCGCGCGAGCAGGTGGGGGAGCGGGCGGCCCGCCAGCTCGCCCTCTGGGAGTCGGTCTTCCGCAGGCGGTCGTGGCACCAGCCGCTGCTGGCCGACCTCGACGGCTGGGCGTATGCCGTGGTGTGGGGTGAGGAGGATGCCCATGTGCCGGGCTCGTGGGGCTGGCTCCAGACAGTGGCAGCCGGGTTGGGTGAGCAGGGGGAGGGGCTCACCGCCGCGGCCGGGTCGTCGGTGGCCGAGCCGGCGGGCCTGGCCCGCTCACGGACGGAGGCGACCGAGGTTGCCCAGCTCATCGCCGCCGGACGGGTCGCCAGGCCGGTCGCGGCCCTCGAGAACGTCTGGGCGGAGGCGAGTGTGAGCCGGGCCGCCGAGGCCCTGCGCGCGTCGGGGGACGGCGGCCCCCTGGAGGCGCTGGCGGCACACGACGACGCCCGCGGCACGGCATACCTGCGCACCCTCGCGGCGTGGCTGGACCACCCGGGAGAGCCGGCTCGGGCCGCGGCCGAGCTGCACATCCACGCCAACACCCTGCGCTACCGGATGCAGCGGCTGGGCGAGGTCGTGCGCCTCGACCTGGACAGCCCGACCGCCCGTTTGGCGCTGCGTCTGCAGCTGGCGTCCCTGGGCTTCTTCCCCTTGACGAACTCCCTGTGAACGCAGCCCGCTCACCGCTGCGGACTGCGTCTGACCCGCGTCCCGAACTCGCTGGTCTGCGAGGTTTGTCCTGAACTGGGTCTTGTCAGATGTCCGGAAGTATGGGCACACTTCGGACCTGTAAGCGCTTTCAACGGGGAAGGCGGGCCACGATGGCGACCGCGCAGGGCAGTGGGCAGGGAGCGACGATCTACTCCGTCGCCGAGCTCGCCGGCGTGTCCATCGCCTCGGTCTCCCGCGTCCTCCAGGGCTCCACGGCGGTCTCGCAGAAGACCCGGGCCAAGGTCCTCGCGGCCGCGGAGCAGCTCAACTACGTGCCCGTGGCCGCCGCCCGCAGCCTGGCGGTGCGCCAGCACGAGGCGCACGGCCTCGTCCTGCCCGAGCTCGCCGGTCCCTACTACGCCGAGCTGCTCCTCGGCTTCGAGAGCCGGGCGGCCGAGTACGGGCAGAGCGTCGTGCTGCTGCTCGCTCAGGGAAAGAAAGACCTGGCCCGGGCCCTGCGCCAGCTCGCCACTCGGGTCGACGGGCTTGCCGTGCTCGGTTCCGCCGCCATCCCGGCCGAGGCGGTCGCCTCCGTGCGCGGCAACAAGCCCGTGATCCTCATCGCCGGCGACGAGCGCCCCGGCGTGGAGGCCATCGGAGCCGAGAACGTGCACAGCGCGCAGGAGCTGACCGACCACCTGTTCGAGCACGGCCGCGAACACCTGCTCTTCGTTGGCGACCCCGACGTCTCGCCCGACGTGCGCGACCGCTACCGCGGCTTCGCCCAGGCCCACGACTCCCGCCACCTCGAGCCCGCGGCCCCCGTCCGCATCGCCTTCAGGGAGTCCGCGGGTTCCGCCTTCGCCGAGCGGCTCCTCGCGGGTGAGGTCAGCGCGGATGCGCTCGTCTGCGCCAACGACGAGCTGGCGCTGTCGATCCTGCACCGGCTGCAGGACGGCGGCGTCGATGTCCCCGGTGACCTCGCGGTCGTCGGCTGGGACGACGTGATGACCGCCCGCTACGTCCGCCCGGGCCTGACCACCGTCAGCCAGCCGGTCCAGGAGCTCGGGGCTCTCGCAGCCGAGCGGCTGCACCAGCGGATGACCGGTGCAGCGCCCCACGAACAGCTCACCGTCCTCCCGACCGCCGTCGTGATCCGGGAGTCGTGCGGCTGCCTGCCCTCCGCACGGCATACCCCCCACCAGCCCAACACCGCCACTGCCCCCGCCCCGCAAGGAAAGTGAGAACAACCATGAGACGCACCACCGCCATCGCGGTCGTCACTCTGACGACCACCGCGCTCGCGCTGTCTGCCTGCGGGCGTGACAGCTCCAACGGCGCAGCCGCTCCAGCCACCGCCAAGGACGTCACCAAGGGCAAGGCCACCGGCACCATCACCGTCTGGGCGATGGGGGCCGAGGGCGACAAGCTCCCGGCCCTGGCCAAGGAGTTCGAGGCCGCGAACCCCGGCGTCAAGGTCGAGGTCACCGCGATCCCGTGGGACTCCGCCCACGACAAGTTCACGACCGCCATCACCGCCAACAAGACCCCCGACGCCGCGATGGTCGGCACCACCTGGATGGGTGAGTTCGCCGGCCTCGGCGCCCTCGACGCCACGCCGCCGGCCATCGACAAGTCGAAGTTCTTCGACGGGGCCTGGAAGACCACCGAGGTGAACGGCACCTCCTTCGGCATCCCGTGGTACGTCGAGACCCGCCTGGTCTACTACCGCACCGACCTCGCGAAGAAGGCCGGCTTCGACACCCCGCCCACCGACTGGGAGGGCCTGAAGGCGATGGCCAAGGCCATGCAGGACAAGGCCGGCGCCAAGTGGGGCATCGGCCTGCAGGCCGGCGGCACCGGGTCCTGGCAGACCGTCATGCCGTTCGCGTGGTCCAACGGTGCCGACCTCACCAAGGACGGCGGCAAGGGCTACAACTTCGACAGCCCCGAGGTCCTCGAGGCCGCGAAGTACTACCAGAGCTACTTCACCGACGGCATCGCCGACAAGGCCGCACCGGCGACCCCGACCACCGAGCCCGACTTCGTCAGCGGCAAGGTGCCGATGTTCGTCTCCGGCCCCTGGATGATGTCCGCCGTCGAGAAGGTCGGCGGCGCGGGCTTCAAGGACAAGTACAGCGTCATGCCGATGCCGGCTAAGAAGAGCTCGAGCTCGTTCGTGGGCGGCTCGGACTTCGCCGTCTTCAAGAGCAGCAAGAACCGCGACAGCGCGTGGAAGTTCGTGCAGTGGCTCGCCCAGCCCGACGTGCAGGTCAAGTGGTACAAGCAGTCGACCGACCTGCCGTCGACCTCCGAGGCCTGGACCGACCCGGCGCTTCAGCAGGACAAGAAGCTCGCCCAGTTCGGCAAGCAGCTCGAGACGGCCAAGGCTCCGCCGTCGTTCTCCACCTGGGAGCAGGTGGCGACCGCGTTCGACACCGAGATGGAGAAGGTCACCAAGCAGGGCGCCGACCCCGCTGCTTCCCTCAAGGCCGTCCAGCAGCAGGCCCAGTCCATCGGGACCGGCCAGTAAGCCATGAGCTCCACGAGCCCTGATGGGCACCGCGCCTCCCGCGGGAAGGCCAGCCCTCGTGGCCGGGCCCTCCTGCGGGAGGGCCGGGCGGCGTGGGTCCTGGCACTCCCGTTCTGCCTGCTGTTCCTGACGTTCACCGTGTGGCCGGTGCTCCAGTCGCTCTTCATGAGCATCACGGACACCCGGGCACGGGACCTGCGGACGCCGTTCGCGGTCGACATCGTCGGGCTGCAGAACTACACGCGGGCGCTGAGCGACCCGGTGTTCCTCACGTCGGCCCGCAACACGGCCTACTTCGTCCTGATCGGCGTCCCGCTGACCCTCGGCCTGGCCCTGGCCGCCGCCGTGGCGCTCGACCGCGGGATCACGCGGCTGCGTTCGCTGTTCCGGCTCGGCTTCTACCTGCCGGTGATCACCTCGATCGTGGCGGTGGCAGTCGTCTGGCGGTTCCTGCTCCAGAGCGAGTACGGCCTGTTCAACACCGTTCTGGGCTGGGTGGGGATCAACGGGCCGAACTGGCTCGGCGACCCGCACTGGTCCATGCCGGCGCTGATCCTGATGGCCTCGTGGCGCAACTTCGGCACGGCCATGATCATCTTCCTGGCAGGCCTCCAGGGTGTGCCGTGGTCCCTGCACGAGGCTGCCGCCATCGACGGCGCGAGCACCTGGCAGCGCTTCCGGCACATCACGCTGCCGCTGCTGCGCCCGACCCTGCTGTTCGTCTCGGTGACCACCGGCATCGGCTACCTGCAGTTCTTCGAGGAGCCGTTCGTGATGACCAGTGGCGGGCCGCTCAACAGCACCATCTCGATGTCCATGTACACCTACAAGCAGTTCGGCTTCGGCAACTACGGCTACGCGGCGTCGATGAGCTACATCATCTTCGTGATCATCGCCGTGGTCACCGCGGTCCAGTTCCGGCTGCTGCGCGAGAAGGACTGAGGCGCACCATGAACGGAAACCGCAGGGGCTCAGGGCACTGGTGGCTGTACGGCATCCTCTCCATCGCTCTCGTCGCCGTCGTCGCGCCCTTCGTGTGGATGGTCCTCGGCAGCTTCAAGGGCGAGGGCGAGCTGCGCCAGGCGCCGCCCACCTGGTGGCCGCACTCGGCGTCCCTGGACAACTACGCGCAGCTGTTCTCCAAGCTCGACTTCGGCACCTACTTCACCAACTCGATTCTCGTCGCGGTCGCCGTCACCGCGGGGAACCTGCTGTTCTGCTCGATGCTCGGCTATGCCCTGGCGATGCTCGAGTTCCGTGGCAAGCGAGCGCTGTTCGCCGTCGTGATGGCGACGCTGATGATCCCTGGCGTGGTGACCTTCGTGCCGCTCTTCGTGCTCGTGGCGAACGCCGGGCTGATCAACACCCTTCCGGGGCTGTTCCTGCCGTTCCTCGTCAGTCCCTTCGGGGTGTTCCTGATGCGGCAGTTCATCCTCGGCCTGCCGCGGGACCTGCTCGACGCGGGGCGGGTCGACGGCGCGGGCGAGCTGCGTATCTTCGCGCGGATCATCCTCCCGCTGTGTGGTCCCGCCCTGGCGACGCTGGGAATCCTCACGTTCCTCGGCAGCTGGAACAACTTCCTCTGGCCGCTGGTCGTGGCCCAGTCCGACCGCGTCTACACCCTCCCCGTTGCCCTGGCCCTCTACTCCACGGGCCAGAACAGCACGCAGTACGGCCTCCTGCTGGCCGGGGCGACCGTCGTCGTCCTGCCCATGCTCCTCGTCTTCCTCGTCTTCCAGCGCCGCTTCATCGAGGGCATCGCCACCACCGGCATCAAGTGATCGGAGCTCGTCATGACCCGCCTGACCTCTGCCCCCTCGCGTCGCCAGGTCCTGATCGGCGGTGCCGCCGGTGCGGCAGCGACCGTCCTTGCCGCCCGAGGCGCCTCAGCGGCCCCCGCGCCGCGCAGCGCACCGGCCCTGTCGCGAGGCAGTGCCGTGTATGCGGTGGACACCGCTCGCGTGCACACGTGGGCTTCGGACACCTGGCGGTCGCTGGTCGCCATGACCGACGAGAAGTCCGGCCTGCCCGCTGACAACATCAAGGAGTCGCTGACCGCGGGGGACCGCTCGGGCTACACCTCGCCGACCAACATCGGCGGCTACCTGTGGAGCGCCGTGGTGGCCCGCGAGCTCGGGATCATCACCGCCGGCGAGTGCACGCGGCGCCTGGTGCAGACGCTGAACACGCTGCTGCGGATGAAGCACCACGAACCGAGTGGCATGTTCTACAACTGGTACGACGAGCAGTCGGGGGAGGTGCTCACCTCCTGGCCCGGCACGGGCGACCGCGTCCACCCGTTCCTCTCCAGCGTCGACAACGGCTGGCTCGGTGCCGCCCTGATGGTCGTGCGCTCGGCGGACCGCGGGGCGGCACCGCTCGCGGACCGGCTCTTCGGCCGCATGCGCTGGGACATGTTCTACAACCCGGACGCGCCCCGGCCCGGGGGCCTGATGCACGGCGGCTTCTACGACGCGCCGCCGCCCAACCCCGACGCCACCTTCACCGGCAACCACATCGGTGTCGGCCCCGACGTCTGGTACACCAAGCACCACTACGACACGACGGTGTCGGAGACGCGGATCACCTCCTACCTCGGCATCCTCACCGGCCAGGTCCCGGCGCGGCACTACTTCGCCATGTGGCGCACCTTCCCGGCGAGCTGCGACTGGTCCTGGCCCGAGATGCAGCCCGTCGGGGAGACCCGCACCTACCTCGGGCTCGACGTCTACGAAGGCGCCTACACCTACCGCGGCATGCACATCGTCCCGGGCTGGGGCGGCAGCATGTTCGAGGAGCTCATGCCCGACGTCTTCGTGCCGGAGGCGAGCTGGGCACCCAGGTCGTGGGGGGTCAACCACCCCCTGCACGTGCGGGCCCAGCGCGAGCACGGCCTGGAGGAGGCCGGCTACGGGTACTGGGGGTTCTCGCCGTCCAGCGATCCCTTCGCCGGCTACCGCGAGTACGGCGTCGACGCCCTCGGCCTCAACCCCGAGGGCTACTTCTCCGACCGCGAGAAGACCAACTACGACGCCGGCTTCGGCGACTGCCGCCCGGCGACCAACGCCTCGCCGTCCTACGGTGACGGGGTTGTCACCCCGCACGCCTCGTTCCTGGCGATGATGCACGAGCCGCAGCAGGCCTATGCCAACCTCGCCCGCATCCAGAACGAGCTCGGCGCGTATGGTGACGGCGGCTTCTTCGATGCCGTGGCCGTGCGATCGGGCACCATCGCCCGCCGCTACCTGTCCCTCGACCAGGCCATGGTGATGGGCGCCATCGGAAATGTGCTGGGGGACAACGTGATCCGCCGCGCGTTCGCCACCGCCGACGTCGAGCGCGCCCTGCGCCCCGTCATCGGCATGGAGGAGTTCGGGGCGGGGCTGGCCTGAGGGGCCGCCACCGCAGGGGTGTCGACGTGAATGTCGACGTGACCACGATGGAAAGGCAGTGATGGAACCGGTCAAGCTGACCAGCCCCGAGGGCGTGGAGTTCCGCGACCTCAACAAGAACGGCCGGATGGACCCTTTCGAGGACCCGCGGCTCAGCATCGAGGAGCGGGTGGACGACCTGGTCTCGCGCCTCTCGCTGGCGGAGAAGGCCGGCCTGATGTTCCAGACCGTGATCGAGGCCGGCACGGACGGCACGGTCCTCGAGCACCCCGGCATGATCAGCAAGTCGGCGACGTCGGTCGTCGTGCTCGAGAAGCACCTGACCCACTTCAACGTCCACGCGCTCGACGACCCGCGCATGGCCGCTCGCTGGCACAACGCGCTGCAGGCCCTCGCGGAACAGACGCCCCACGGCATACCTGTCACGGTCTCCACGGACCCTCGCCACGCCTTCATGGAGAACGCCGGTGTCTCCTTCACCGCGCGGGCCTTCTCGCAGTGGCCCGAGCCCCTCGGCCTGGCGGCACTGCGCGACGCGGCGGCGGTGCGCCGGTTCGCCGACATCGCCCGTCAGGAGTACTGCGCGGTCGGCATCCGCGCTGCCCTCCACCCCACGCTGGACCTCGCGACCGAGCCCCGGTGGGCGCGGCAGGCGGGCACGTTCGGCCAGGACCCCGACGTCGTCACCGAGCTCGGTGTCGCCTACCTCAAGGGGTTCCAGCAGGACGAGCTCGGCCCGGGCAGCGTCGCGTGCACCAGCAAGCACTTCCCCGGCGGCGGCCCGCAGAAGGACGGCGAGGACGCCCACTTCCCCTACGGCCGCGAGCAGGTCTACCCAGGTGGCAGGTTCGCCGACCACCTCAAGCCCTTCCCGCCCATCATCGAGGCGGGGACCGCGGCGATCATGCCCTACTACGGCATGCCGATCGGGCTCGAGATCGACGGCGAGAAGATCGAGGAGGTCGGCTTCGGCTACAACCGCCAGATCGTCACCGGTCTGCTGCGCGAGAAGCTCGGCTACGACGGCGTGGTCGTCACCGACTGGGAGCTGGTGAACGACAACCACGTCGGCGACCGGGTGCTCCCGGCCCGCGCGTGGGGCGTGGAGCACCTCGACCCGCACGGCCGCATGGAGCTCATCATCGAAGCCGGCGCCGACCAGTTCGGCGGAGAGGAGTGCGTGGAGATCCTGCTCGACCTCGTGGCCCAGGGAAGGGTGAGCGAGGAGCGCATCGAGGAGTCGGCGCGCAGGATCCTCGCGGTGAAGTTCCGGCTCGGGCTGTTCGACAACCCCTACGTCGACGAGGACCTCGCCGCGGAGATCGTGGGCCGCCAGGACTTCTGCGATGAGGGGTATGCCGCGCAGGCGGCGTCGGTGACCGTGCTCCGCAACGGCGGCGAGCGCCACGAGGCGGTGCTGCCCCTGCGGCCCGGGCTGCGCGTCTACGCCGAGAACGTCTCGGCCGACGCGGTGGCCCGCCTGGGCACCCGGGTGGAGCGGCCCGAGGATGCGGATGTGGCGCTGGTGCGCCTGATGGCTCCGTTCGAGCCGCGCTCGGACCTGTTTCTCGAGTCGTGGTTCCACCAGGGCTCGCTGGACTTCCCGCCGGGCCTGGTCACCCGCCTGGCCCGGCTGGCGGCCCACTGCCCGCTGGTGGTGGATGTCGTCCTCGACCGACCGGCTGTGCTGACCCCACTGCTGCCGCTGGTGGCGGCGCTCGTGGGCAGCTACGGCACGTGCGACGACGCCCTGGTGGACGCCCTCACGGGGAGGGTCGCGCCGCGCGGACGGCTGCCGTTCGACTTGCCGCGCTCGATGGAGCAGGTGCGTCGGCACGGCGAGGACGTCCCGGGCTTCGACGATCCGTTGTTCCGTAGTGGTGACGGACTGGATCTCGACCCGTCATGATGTGATGTGTCTGCCGGCATACCCCCGCCGGTACCCCCTGATCCGCCAGGCCCCGGCTGACCCCCTGCTCGCCGGGGCCTGGTGTCCCACCTGACTCGGGTCCACCTTCCACGCTGTGGGTTGGGAGCCGCGCTCGCCGTGGGTTGCCTGGTCGCGACCACCGACCCGACCGGTGCCGCAGAGGGCGTGGGAAGCGCGCGGGCCGAGGCGGATGGGAAGCTGGTCCGCACCTGAGCGGTCTCTACCCATTTGCCCGTAGGCCGTTTATCTTTATGCCGTGAACTCATCGCAGCTGGCGCCGGGCTCGCAGGCGTCCCTGCGGGAGTCGAACCGGCTGCGGGTGCTCGAGTCGCTGCGCGAGTGCGGCGCGATGACCCAGGTCGAGATCGCCGCCCAGACCGGGCTCAGCCCGGCCACCGTCAGCAACATGGTCAAGGAGCTGGACTCCGCTGGGACCGTCGAGCTCGCACCGAGCATCCGCAACGGCCGGCGAGCGGTGCTGGTGTCGCTCGCGACCGGCAACACCCTGCTGGCGGGCATCGCCTTCGGTGACCGGGACGTACGGGTCGCGATCGGCACCGGCCCCCGAGACATCGTGGGGCGCCAGCGCATGCCGCTGCCGGCCGACCACCCTGCCGACGAGGGCATGGAGCGGGCCACGCGGCTGGTCCTCGACCTCGTCGAGAAGGCTGGCAAGACCATGCCCGACGTCAGGTCGGTCTGCGTGGGCCTGCCTGCCCCGGTCGACAGCGTCTCGGGCCAGGTGGGCTCCGAGGGGATCCTGCCCGGGTGGCGGGGGGTGGCCGTGGCCAAGGAGATGGAGGGGCGGCTTCGCGCTCCGGTCGTCCTGGACAACACGGCCAACCTCGCCGCGCTCGGCGAGCTCAAGTGCGGTGCGCTGCAGGGGGTTCATCACGGGGTGTACATCAAGGTCTCGCACGGGGTGGGTGCGGGCCTGATCCTCGGTGGCGAGCTGTTCCGGGGCAGCGCGGGCACCGCCGGCGAGATCGGCCACCTCACCATCGACGAGAACGGGCCCGTGTGCCGGTGCGGCAACCGCGGGTGCCTCGAGACCTACATCGGGGCCGACGCCCTGCGTGACGCCCTCGCCACCTCGCACGGGCCGATGGGGCTGCGCGACATCATCGGGCGGGCCCTGGACGGCGACCCCGGCTGCCGGCGCGTGCTGGGGGACGCGGGGCGTCACCTGGGGGTGGCGGTCGCCGGCCTGGTCAACCTCGTCAACCCCGAGGTCATCATCCTGGGCGGCCAGCTCTCGAAGGTGGGAAGCATCATCACCGACCCCATGCTCGCCGCCCTCGAGCGGTGCGCGATCCCGAGCGCAGCCGCGTCGGTGACCCTGCGCCGGCCGGAGCTCGATGCCGACGCCGACGTCGTGGGCGCTCTCGCCGTGGCGGAGGCACGACAGGCCGCGGCAGAGGGCCTGATGGTCGCAATTGGGTAAATTCCTTGAATTCAAGTCTTGACGTCAAGACTCCTGCGGCGCGAAACTCAGCGAAGGCCGCACCAACGGGGATGCCGGCGCAGACACTGAGGGAGCTCAGCATGACCACTCGATTGACCCGTCTCGCCGGAATCGCCCTGGCGACCGGTCTCGGCATCTCGACCCTCGCTGCCTGTGGTGGCGGCGGCTCGTCAGGTGATGGCAGCGCCACCGGCGGTGGCGGCGGCGGTGGCGGCAAGAAGATCGCCCTGCTCCTGCCCGAGTCCAAGACCACCCGGTACGAGACGTTCGACCGGCCGCTCTTCGAGGCTGCCATCAAGGCCGACTGCGCCGACTGCACGATCATCTACAGCAACGCCGACCAGGACCCGGCCAAGCAGCAGCAGCAGGCCGAGGCCGCGCTGACCCAGGGCGCCAACGTGCTCGTGCTCGACCCGGTCGACGGCAAGGCTGCCGCGGCGGTCGCGAACAGCGCCAAGGGCCAAGGTGTCCCGGTCGTCGCCTACGACCGGTTCATCGCGGGGGTCGACTACTACGTCTCCTTCGACAACGAGACGGTCGGCAAGACCCAGGCGCAGACCCTGGTCGACATCCTCAAGAAGGGCGGCAAGACCTCCGGGGACCTCGTGATGATCAACGGCTCGCCCACCGACCCCAACGCCGCCGACTTCAAGAAGGGCGCCCACAGTGTCCTTGACAACAGCGGCTACAAGGTCGCCGCTGAGTACGACACCCCCGACTGGAGCCCGGACAAGGCCCAGGCCTGGATGGAGGGCCAGATCTCCGCGGTCAAGGGCAACCTCGTCGGCGTGTACGCCGCCAACGACGGCACGGCCGGTGGCGCCATCGCGGCCCTCAAGGGCGGCGGTGTCACTCCGCTCCCGCCGGTGACCGGCCAGGACGCCGAGCTCGCCGCGATCCAGCGAATCCTCGCTGGCGACCAGGCAATGACCATCTACAAGCCGATCAAGCCCGAGGCCACGGCCGCGGCCAAGGCCGCGCTCGCCCTCGCCAACAAGCAGAAGCCGCCGTCGACAGGGGACTTCAAGGGCGTCGCCTCCACGATCCTCAAGCCGATCGCGGTCATCAAGACCAACGTCAAGGACACCGTCGTCAAGGACGGCATCTACAAGGTGGAACAAATCTGCGCTGGCTCTTTCGCGAAGGCGTGCAGCGCTGCAGGCTTGAGCTGAGCTCTGACATCGACGTCCCTGCGGGCGGGTGGTCAGCCACCCGCCCGCCGGGACACCCGGCATACCGGACCCACCCAGAGGACTGACATGACCGCCACCGCCGCTCCCGCGACCACAGCAGTGCTGTCGATGCAAGGTGTCTCCAAGCGCTTCGGCGCCGTCCAGGCACTCAAGGACATCGACTTCGACGTCAAATCCGGCGAGGTGGTGGCACTCGTCGGAGACAACGGCGCCGGCAAGTCCACGCTCGTGAAGGCCATCGCCGGGGTCTACACCCCCGACGAGGGGACCATGTACTTCGACGGCAGGCCGGCGAGGGCCAGCTCTCCGGCAGAGGCCCAGCAGCTGGGCATCGCGACGGTGTTCCAGGACCTCGCGCTCTGCGACAACCTCGACGTCGTCGCCAACCTCTTCCTCGGCCGCGAGCTGTACCACGGCCGAGCGCTCGACGAGGTGACGATGGAGAAGGAGTCGTGGCGGCTGCTGCGCCAGCTCAGCGCCAAGATCCCGTCGGTGCGCATCCCCGTGGCGAGCCTGTCCGGCGGCCAGCGCCAGACGGTCGCGATCGCCCGGTCGCTGCTCGGCGACCCCAAGGTCGTGATGCTCGACGAGCCGACCGCCGCCCTCGGCGTCGCGCAGACGGCCGAGGTGCTCAACCTCGTCGAGCGCCTGCGCGAGAACGGCCACGGCGTGATCCTCATCAGCCACAACATGTCCGACGTCATGGCTGTCGCCGACCGCGTCACCGTGCTGCGGCTGGGTCGCAACAACGGCACGTTCAACGTCAGCGAGACCAGCAGCCAGGAGATCATCGCCGCCATCACCGGGGCCACGACCAACGCCGTCTCCGAGCGGGCCCACCGCCGCGCCACGAAGGAAGACTAGTCATGAGCACCCCGACCGAACCCAAGGCCGCCCCCGCGTCGGAGGCCGTCGACACCACCGCCGCGCTGCCCAGCGACCTCCAGGACGAGCGTCTGATCGCCTCGCAGGGCGTCAGCGGCTGGATTCGGGTCTTCCTGTCCCGGCTGCGCAGCGGCGACCTCGGCTCGCTGCCGGTCGTCGTCGGACTCATCGTCATCTGGGCCGTCTTCCAGAGCCAGAACGACGCCTTCCTGTCCAGCCGCAACCTCGTCAACCTGGCCCTGCAGAGCGCAGCGACCGGCACCATCGCCCTCGGCATCGTGCTCGTCCTGCTGCTCGGCGAGATCGACCTCTCGGTCGGGTCGGTGAGCGGTCTGTCGGCCGCGATCCTGGCCGTGGGCATGGTGAGCAACAACTGGCCCGCCCTCGTGGCGATCGCCGCGGCCGTGCTGGCGGGCGCAGTCATCGGCCTGGCCTACGGTGGTCTCTTCACGCGGTTCGGCGTTCCCAGCTTCGTCATCACCCTCGCCGGCCTGCTGGGCTTCCTGGGGCTCCAGCTGAAGGTGCTCGGTGCTGAGGGCTCGATCAACATCCCGTTCGAGTCCGGCGTGGTGGCCTTCGCGCAGCGGACCTTCCTGCCCGATGGCGTGGCCTACGCGGTCGCGATCCTCGTGGTTGCGGCGTACCTCCTGCTGCGGCTGCGCTCGAACCGGCGCCGCGAGGCGGCCGGCCTGTCGACGTCACCGGTCCTCAACATCGTCGTGCGCTCGGCGTTCCTCCTGCTCGTGCTGGTCGTGCCCATCGCCGTGCTCAACCAGGACCGTGGTGTCCCGGTGATGTTCCTGCTCTTCGTCGCCCTCGTCGTGATCATGGACTTCGCCATCCGCAAGACGCGCTGGGGCCGGTCGGTCATGGCGGTCGGCGGCAACGTCGAGGCGGCCCGCCGCGCGGGCATCAACGTCAAGCGGATCTACATCACGGTCTTCGTGCTGTGCTCCTCGCTGGCTGCCATCGGTGGACTGCTCGCCTCGGCCCGGCTGGCGGCCGCCAACCAGAGCAGCGGCGGCACCGACACCAACCTGAACGCCATCGCGGCCGCGGTCATCGGCGGCACCAGCCTGTTCGGCGGCCGTGGGTCGGCCTACTCGGCGCTGCTCGGCATCATCGTCATCCAGTCGATCTCCAACGGGTTGAGCCTGATCAACCTCGGCTCGCCGGAGCGCTACATGATCACCGGCGCCGTCCTGCTGCTCGCGGTCATCGTCGACTCCCTGAGCCGCCGCAGCCGCGCCGCCCACGGCCGCGCCTAGTCACCCCTCTCCCGGTTCGGGGTGTTGCCGAGCGCGGTGGCGCTCAGCACCACCCCGAACCAGTGGGGGCAGTGGGGCACACCAGGGACACACCTGGGACACACCTGGGGCACACCTGGGACACACCTGGGGCACTGCTGGGCGTGCGGCGGTCAGCGGCCGTGCATGCTGCGCAGAAGCGCGGCATACCGCTCGGTGATCTCCGACCCCTCCGGGCCCGGGTGCGGGTCCGACTCGGTCTCGGTTCCCACCTGCCAGGCCGGCGGCTCGTCGCCGCCGAGGAGTGCCCAGGCGGCCTGACGGGCCGCCCCGACGGCGACGTACTCTCCCGGGCTCGGCACGAC
>DASULG010000265.1:0-6624 GCA_036278335.1 Pedococcus sp. | reverse complement strand
AAGCGGGTCTTCAGCCCCTCGGCCGAGGACGTCGCCCACGCGCGTCGCGTGGTGGAGGCCATGGGTGACGGCACCGGCGCGGTGATGCTCGACGGCAAGATGGAGGACGACGCCAGCCTCAAGCAGTGCCTGGTGATCGTCGAGCTCGCGGAGCGCCTCTCGCGCACCGACCCCGAGCTGGCCAAGCTGTATGCCGCCGTCCCCCCGGCAGAGGGGAGCGGCCAGTGAGCGGCGCGCGCGCGGCATACCGACCCCGCCGTTCGGTGCTCTACATGCCCAGCTCCAACGAGCGGGCCCTCGAGAAGGCCAAGACCCTGGCGGTCGACGCGCTGATCCTCGACCTCGAGGATGCGGTGGCCCCCGACGCGAAGGACCAGGCGCGCGAGAACGCTTGCGCGGCAGCACGATCCGATGCCTACGGTCGGCGCGAGCTGACCATCCGCGTCAACGGCATCGGGACCCAGTGGCACGAGGCCGACCTCGCGGCGGCCTGCGCTGCCGGGCCCGATGGGGTCGTCGTGCCCAAGGTGGGCTCCGCCGAGGAGGTCCGCCGGCTCGTGGCCGCGATGGAGGCGGCCGGCGCACCCGACCACACGAAGCTCTGGGCCATGGTGGAGACCCCGCAGGCCATGCTGCACTGCGAGGAGATCGCCGCCGCCTCCGAGCGGCTCGCAGTGCTGGTCATGGGTACCAACGACCTGGCCAAGGAGCTGCACGCCGAGCACGTGCCCGGCCGGCACCCGCTGCTGACGGGGCTGGGCCTGTGCCTGCTGGCTGCCCGCGCCACCGGCACCGTGATCCTGGACGGGGTGTTCAACGACGTCAAGGACGCGGCGGGCTTCGAGGCGGAGTGCCTGCAGGGTCGGCAGATGGGCTTCGACGGCAAGACGCTCATCCACCCGGGGCAGGTCGAGGCCTGCAACACGGCCTTCGCGCCAAGCGCGGACCAGGTGGAGGAGGCCCAGGGGATCCTGCAGGCCTGGGAGGCCGGCGCGGGCTCGGGCGTCGTCACCCACAGGGGTCGGATGATCGAGGCCCTCCACGTCGACACCGCGCGGCGGGTCCTCAGCACGCACGAGGCGATCGTGGCGCTGGAGGCGGACTCCGAGGGCTGACGGGCATGCCAGGCAGACGGTTGAGAGATCAATGACAACCGGGACGCAACCTTCTGCCGCCCGAGCGCGTCTGTGGTGATGCGGCCGCCTCCGGGGGTGGTGGCCGCACCATTTCTTTCTCCCACGGGCTGCTTCCTCCGCGTGGCGGACAACCAGAGCACCGCGCTGGACGTCAGGATGGGTGAGAGCCGTTCGGGGCAGGCGTCGGTCTCGGCGCTGGAAGGGGACAGCGATGGGCAGCACGCACTCGGCACCCGTGAGGTGGCTGCGCGCCGCCTCGGTCCTGGCCGCTGCCGCCGTCACCCTCACCGGGTGCGCTCTGTTGGGCACCGACTCCGCGAGCGGGCCGAGCACGCCCGCCGCCACGACCTCGGCCCAGACCAGCACCGTAGTGACGACTCCTGAGGTGCCTGCGACGTCGGCCGACACCGCGGCGCCCACGACCGTGGCCCCCACCGCGGCGACGCCGACGACCACCGCCTCGCGACCGACGACGAAGCCGACGACGAAGCCCACACCGAAACCCACCCCCAAGCCAAGCCCGAAACCCACGCCGAAGCCGAAGCCGACGCCGAAGCCCACACCGAAGCCGACCCCGACCGAGGGCTCGACGCTGCACGTCAACGACACCGGCGCGTACGTGAAGTCCGTCCAGCAGCGGCTCTCCGACCTCGGCTACTGGCTGGGCACCCCTGACGGGCAGTACGGCGGGCTCACGGAGCAGGCGGTCCTGGCCCTGCAGAAGGCTGCGGGCCTGGGGCGCGACGGCGTCTTCGGCCCGGCGACCCGCCAGGCGCTCGAGGCCGGCACCAGGCCGCACTCGCGCATCGGGGGCACCGGCGTCGAGATCGACAAGGCTCGACAGCTGCTGCTGGTCGTGCGCGGTGGCCAGGTCACGATGATCCTCAACACCAGCACCGGCAGCGGGCAGCCCTACACGTCAGAGGGACAGACCCACATCGCCACCACGCCGGCCGGCTGGTTCACGGTCTTCCGGAGCGTCAACGGCGAGGATGTCGGACCGCTGGGCGCCCTCTGGCGGCCGCGCTACTTCAACGGCGGCATCGCGGTTCACGGCTACACCTCGGTCCCCGCCTACCCCGCCTCACACGGCTGCGCCCGGGTCAGCATGGCGGCGATTGACATGATCTGGGCCAGCGACATCATGCCGATCGGCAGCCGGGTCGTCGTCTACTGACCCTGGGGCAGCGGGTCAGCGGGCGTCTGCCAGCCGCGCGGCGACCCAGTCCAGCTGGGCGGCCGCGTGGCTGCGCCAGTACGCCGTGGTGTGGCTGCCGTCGTCGACGGTGAGTGCCGCTGAGGGCAGCGCCCTCGCGAAGGCACGGTTGGCCTCCACGAACGGGTCGGCGTTCCCGCAGTCAAGGCGCACGGGGATCGTGGCCAGCACCCGGGTCCGCCCGAACACGTCGTGGGCCACGAAGTCCTCCCGGTCGTCGAACGCCCCGGGCGCGCTGTCACCGGGGGCAGTCCACAGGGCAGCGCTCTCCGCCACCACCGCCCCGACCTTCGCCGGCCCGAGCTCGCTGGCCAGCAGCAGCGCCCCGTAGCCGCCCATGGACCACCCGAGGAAGGCGACGGGCCCGGCATACCCGGTCTGGTCGCGCAGGACGGGCAGGAGGTCCTCGGTGACCGTCGCGCCCGGGTCGATGCCGGAACGGCGGTGGTGCCAGTACGCCGTGCCGCCATCGACGGAGGCGATGGCCAGCCCGGTGCGTGGGACATGGTCCTGCAGGTGCAGCTGGTCGAACGCAGTGCTCGCGTCCCCGCCCCGGCCGTGCAGCACGACCACCAGGGGCGGTGCCGTGTCGCGCCGGCTCGGCATGGCCAGTCGCCAGTGGGGCTCGTAGCCAGGCCAGTTCGACGTCGCGAGCCTGCCTGACCGCATGGTGACGCCGCCGACACCACAGCCCGCCAGCGCGAGGGCTCCCGCCGCGCCGAGTGCCCCGCCGAACGCCGCGCCAAGAACGGTGCGGCGCGTCGGCGTGGCCATGGGCCGACCCTAGTCGGAGGTGTGCCGTGTGACCGGCTACCGCTACCACCGCGACGTGGCGGCCGCGACGAGGTCGCCGGTGAGCTCGCCTTCGTCGACGTCGAGCCCCCGACTGCGGAACCACCGGCACATGTTCGCGACGTCACGCTCGAGGAACTCGAAGCCGCGGGGGTTGCCGATGATGTCCACGATCTGTGGCCAGTCGATCAGGACCAGCCGCTCCTCGTCGAGCAGCACGTTGTACGGCGACAGGTCACCGTGCGCCCACCCGCGCAGGGCGAGCACCGAGAGCGCGGAACGAAGCTGCTCGAAGAGGTCGGTCAGGAGGGCCGGCTCCGGGCGGGTCTGCACGAGCCGGGGCGCGGCCTGACCCTGCACGCCGATGAACTCCATCAGCATCTCGCGGTCGCTGAGCTGGACCGGGTAGGGGACGGGCAGCCCCAGCTCCCAGAGGGCAGTGAGCGCCTCGAACTCGGCGCTGGCCCACTGCCCCGAGAGCAGCTCCTTGCCGAACTCGGTGCGCCGGGCCATGGCCCGCATCTCCCGGCTGCGGCGGACCCGGCGGCCCTCCTGGTAGCCGGCGTCGCGGTGGAACATGCGGTGCTCGCTGGTGCGGTACCGCTTGGCCGCGAGCAGGCTGTCGCGGACTGGCTGGTCGGTCCCGTCGGGGACCCACCGGCGGACGACGTGGACGTCGGCCTCCTTCCCGGTCTTGAGGATGCCGAGGTCGGACTCGACGGCGCCGAGCGCCGTGATGACCCAGTCGGGTCGGGGCTTCGGCCCGTGGGTGGCGCCGTCCCAGGACGACCAGCGCTCACCCTCGGGCGGCGCGTCGGGAAGGCTGTCAAACGAGAACTGCGGGTTCTCCTGAAAAGCGTGCAACGGAAGACTCCAAGGTGTGAGGGATGTGGGCGCGGACGCGGCCCAGGACAGTCGTGGACATCTCGCGCCTCCTCGGAGTCATGGCGACGGCTGTATGCCGTGCGGCTCGTCCCAGCGTGACAGCGCACCCCCGCCGCGCGCCACCGCTTTTCTCCTGGTGGTGGGACTCACACGCGGTGCCCCTGTCACGGGCGGTGACCACTCGGCATACTCACGAGCAGTCTGTCCTGTCCCCCACGCGAAGGCGGCGCACACCGATGTCTCGACTCCAGCAGACCGAAGGCCTCACGGAGGAGCAGGGCGAGCTCGTCAAGCTCGTGCGCGAGTTCGTCGAGGAGCAGATCATCCCGGTGGCCACCGAGCTCGAGCACCGGGACGAGTACCCGACGCAGATCGTCGAGGGCATGAAGCAGATGGGGATCTTCGGGCTGATGATCCCCGAGGAGTACGGCGGCCTGGGGGAGTCCCTGCTGACCTATGCCCTGTGCGTCGAGGAGATCGCGCGGGGCTGGATGTCGGTAAGCGGCATCATCAACACCCACTTCATCGTCGCGTACATGATCCTCCAGCACGGCACGGACGAGCAGAAGCAGCGGTACCTGCCGAGGATGGCGACCGGGGAGGTCCGCGGTGCCTTCTCGATGTCGGAGCCGGGCTGCGGCTCCGACGTGGCAGCGATCAAGACCAAGGCGGTGCGCGACGGCGAGTCGGACGACTGGACCATCACCGGCCAGAAGATGTGGCTCACCAACGGCGGCTCCGCGAACCTCGTCGCGGTCCTGGTGAAGACCGACACCGGCGCCGACTCGGTCTACAAGAACATGACCACCTTCCTCATCGACAAGACCGAGGGCTTCGGCGAGACGGCGCAGGGCGTCACGGTGCCGGGGAAGATCGAGAAGATGGGCTACAAGGGCGTCGACACCACCGAGCTGGTGTTCGAGGGCCACCGCACGACATCGGCGCAGATCCTCGGTGGCGAGCCGGGCAAGGGCTTCTACCAGATGATGGACGGGGTCGAGGTCGGCCGCGTCAACGTGGCGGCCCGCGGCTGCGGTGTCGCCCGGCGCGCCTTCGAGCTGGGCATCGCCTACTCCCAGCAGCGCGAGACCTTCGGCAAGAAGATCGCCGAGCACCAGGCGGTGCTGTTCCGCCTGGCCGACATGGCCACGAAGGTCGAGGCCGCGCACCAGATGATGGTCAAGGCCGCCCGCAAGAAGGACTCCGGGGAGCGCAACGACCTCGAGGCCGGCATGGCGAAGTACCTTGCGTCCGAGTACTGCTCGCAGGTGGTCGAGGACTCCTTCCGCATCCACGGCGGCTATGGCTACTCCAAGGAGTACGAGATCGAGCGTCTCTACCGGGAGGCGCCCATGCTGCTCATCGGCGAGGGCACCGCCGACATCCAGCGGATGATCATCGGCCGCCGCCTGCTCGAGGACTACCGCCTCAAGGGCTGAGGGCCTCATCCCGCCTCCACTCCCGCGCCTCCTTCAGCGCAGTCGTGGCTCCCGGCGACAGATTCACCCAACCCGCAGCTACTTTTGACAGACTGAGGGCATGAGCACGCAGCCGAACGCCCTGTCGAGGTCCCGCGCCGGCCTCAACCTCGAGTACCCCATGTCGCTGGGGCGCTACGAGAAGTACGAGGAGGCCCAGAAGGCCGTCGACTACCTCTCGGACCACGAGTTCCCGGTGCAGAACGTGCTCATCGTGGGTACCGACCTCAAGCAGCTCGAGCGGGTCACCGGCCGCCTCACCCGCGGCCGCGTGGCCATGGGCGGAGTCCTCTCGGGGATGTGGCTCGGACTGTTCGTCGGGCTGGTCTTCTCCCTCTTCGACCCCCAGTCGACCGGGAGCGGGAGCATCATCCTGACCGTCGCGTTCGGCGCTCTCTTCGGGCTGATGTGGGCCCTCATCGGCTACCAGGTCACGGGTGGCCAGCGTGACTTCACCTCGGTCACGCAGGTCGTGGCGACGCAGTACGAGGTGCTCGTGGAGCACCGCCACGCCCAGCGGGCGCGCGAGCTGCTCACCAAGATGGACCCCATGGCCGCGGCGCAGGCCGAGGTGCGGGCCGCTCGTGAGCGCGAGGCCGCCGCCCAGCAGGCGCAGCAGCAGCCTCCCGCCAACCCCTGACGCGCCGTGCCTGCCGGGCCATGGGCCCGGCAGGCACGAGAGCGAGCAAGAGCGAGCGAGCCAGAGGGGGAGTCAGGCGCCCCAGACCCTCGCGATCCAGGCCTCGACATCTGCGGACGTGCGCGGCATGGCGGCGGACAGGTTCTCGCAGCCGTCCTCGGTGACCACCACGTCGTCCTCGATGCGCACGCCGATGCCGCGGAAGCGCTCCGGCGCCTTGAGGTCGTCGGCCTTGAAGTACAGGCCGGGCTCGACCGTGAGCACCATGCCGGGCTTGAGCTCGGCGTCCATGTACTGCTCCCGGGTGGCCAGGGCGCAGTCGTGCACGTCGATACCGAGGTGGTGCGACGTGCCGTGCACCATCCACCGCCGGTGGTACTGCCCGTGGTCCTTGTCGAGGGTGTCCTCGACCGAGACCGCGTCGGGGAGCAGGCCCCAGGCGTGCAGGTGCTCGGCGATCACCCGGATCGCTGCGGC
>DASULG010000264.1:0-7063 GCA_036278335.1 Pedococcus sp. | reverse complement strand
TCCAGCTCCTTGCGGAGCTCCTGGACCCGCCGGATGGCCTGGCGTTCGGCCTCCCACTGGGCCCGCTTGGCGTCGGCCTCGGCGCGCAGGTCGGCCAGCTCGCGGCGCAGCTCCTCCAGCCGGGCCCGGCTGGCCGGGTCGGTCTCCTTGGCCAGGGCCGCCTCCTCGATCTCCAGGCGGGTCACCCGCCGGGTCAGCTCGTCCAGCTCGGTCGGCATGGAGTCGATCTCGGTGCGGAGCCGGGCGCAGGCCTCGTCGACCAGGTCGATGGCCTTGTCGGGCAGGAACCGGTCGCTGATGTAGCGGTGGCTGAGGGTGGCGGCGGCGACCAGGGCGCCGTCCTGGATGCGGACGCCGTGGAACACCTCCAGCCGTTCCCGCAGGCCCCGCAGGATCGAGATGGTGTCCTCGACGCTGGGCTCGTCGACCAGCACCGGCTGGAAGCGGCGCTCCAGGGCGGCGTCCTTCTCGATGTGCTTGCGATATTCATCGAGGGTTGTCGCGCCGATCATGTGGAGCTCGCCCCGGGCCAGCATGGGCTTGAGCATGTTGCCGGCGTCCATGGCGCCCTCGGCGGCCCCGGCCCCGACCACGGTGTGGAGCTCGTCGATGAAGAGCAGGATTCGGCCCTCGTCCGCCTTGACCTCGTTGAGCACGGCCTTGAGCCGTTCCTCGAACTCGCCCCGGAACTTGGCCCCGGCGACCAGGGCGCCCATGTCGAGGGCGAAGATGGTCTTGTCGCGCAGTCCCTCGGGCACGTCGCCCCGGACGATCCGCTGGGCCAGGCCCTCGACGATGGCGGTCTTGCCCACGCCCGGGTCGCCGATCAGGACCGGGTTGTTCTTGGTCTTTCGGGACAGGATCTGGACCACCCGGCGGATCTCGGCGTCGCGGCCGATCACCGGGTCGAGCTTACCGGCGCGGGCGTCGGCGACCAGGTCGCGCCCGTACTTGGCCAGGGCCTCGTAGGCGACCTCAGGCATCGCCGAGGTGACCCGCTGGTTGCCGCGGATCCGGGTCAGGGCGGTCAGGAACTGGTCGCGGGTCAGCCCCTGCTCCTTGAGGCGCCGCCCGGCCGCCGTGGCCGACCCCTCCTCGACCAGCGCCAGCACCAGGTGCTCGACCGACACGTACTCGTCCTTGAGGCGTCTGGCCTCGCGCTCGGCGGCGTCGAGCAGCCGGGCGAGTCGCTGGGTCACCATCACCTGCCCCGGGGCGGCCCCCGGTCCGGTGACCCTGGGCCGACGGCCCAGGTCCTCCTCCACTGCCGTGCGGAGGCCGTCCGGGTCGGCCCCGGCTCCCTCCAGCAGCCGTGGCGCCAGGCCGTCGGGCTGGTCGAGCAGGGCAAGCAGCAGATGCTCGCCATCGACCTCAGTGTGGCCGAAGCGCAGCGCCTTGGTCTGGGCGTCGTGCAGGGCTTCCTGGGACTTCTGGGTCAGGCGGTTGAGGTCCACGGCTACGCTCACTCCTTCGCTGGCGGGCGGGGACGCGCACGCAGGTCGCGCTCGAGGACGTCGATGCGGTCCAGCAGGTCCAGCACCAGCCCGATGGCGGCCCAGTTGAGCGACAGGCCGGTCCGCAGCCGCTGGATGCGGGCCACGGTGACCAGCTCGGCGCGCGTGAACCACAGCCTGCCGGCGCTGTCGCGGGTCGCCTGGACCAGGCCGAGCTTGACGAGGCGGCGCACCAGCTCCGGGTGCAGGCCGGCGCTCGCGGCGAAGCCGTCGAGGTCGAGCCGCGGTGGCCGCGCCAGCGGGTATCGGACCACCCACCGGTCGGCGCCGGCCGCGGCCGACGGTCGTGGCCGGCTCATCGGGTCCTCCTCGGATTGAAGTCCGACACCTTGGCCAGCTCCTCGAACAGTTCCCGCTCGCGGCGGCCGGGCGAGCGGGGGACCATGATCCGCACCTCGGCGTACAGGTCGCCGGGCTGGCCCCTGGGGTTGGGCATGCCCTGGCCGCGCAGCCGCAGCCGCCGGCCGCTGGAGGATCCTGCGGGGACCTTGACCTTGGCCTCTCCGCCCGGGGTGTCGACGGGCACGGTCGACCCGAGCGCCGCCTCCCACGGGCTCACCCGCAGCTCCACGTGGAGGTCGCGACCGTCCAGGCGATAGCGGGGATGGGGCGCGATGCGGACCACCAGGTACAGGTCGCCCGGCCCGGCCCCGCCGGTGCCCCGGCCGCCCTGGCCGGCCAGGCGGATCCGCTGGCCGTCGACCACCCCGGCCGGGATGGTGACCTCGTAGCTGCGCTGCCCGTCCGGCCCGGCCAGGCTGACCGAGCGGCGGCCGCCCCGGTAGGCCTCTTCGACGGTCAGCTCGAGCTCGGCCTCCTGGTCGGCCCCGGCCATCGGCCCGGACGCCCGGCGGCCCCCGAACAGGCTGCCGAGCAGGTCCTCCAGGTCGATGTCGTCGAGGCCCTCGCCACTGACGAAGACCTGCTCCTCGTCGAACGTGGGGCCACGTCCGGCGCCGCCCGGCGGCCGCCCGCCGGGCCGTCGGGCCCCAGCGCCGGCCCAGGCCCGCTCGGCCCCCTCCGGGATGCGCCGGAAGTCGGGACCGAAGCGGTCGTAGCGGGCACGGGTGTCGGGGTCGGCGAGCACATGGTAGGCCTCGTTGACCTCCTTGAACTGCTCCTCGGCGGCCGGGTCCTTGTTCACGTCGGGGTGGTAGCGGCGGGCCAGCCGCCGGTAGGCCTCCTGGAGCTGGTCGGCGTCGGCGGTGCGCGGGACCCCGAGGGCCTCGTAGTAGTCGCGGGCCACCCGGCCTCACTCCTGCCTTGGTGGGGTGGCGACCGCGACCGCGGCCGGGCGCAGCCAGCGGTCGTCCCGCCCGTAGCCGGGCCGCAGGACCTCGACCACCGTGCCCGCCGGCGCTTCGTCGCTCTCTACCACCCTGGCCGCCTCGTGGCGGTTGGGGTCGAACGGGACCCCCACCTCCTCGTAGCGGGGGAACCCCAGCCGGGTCAGGGCGGCCAGGGCCTCCTCGCGCACCGCCCGGACGCCCTCCACGATCGCCCCCGGGTCGCCGCCGGCGTGGGCCAGCGCCCGGTCCAGGTTGTCCAGCACCGGCAGGAACTGGGCGGCCACCCGGGCCCGCTCGGCGGCCCGCTCCCGCTCCAGCTCCCGTGCGTAGCGCTTGCGGAGGTTGTCGAGGTCGGCCACGGCCCGTCGCCAGCGGTCCTCCAGGCCGGCTAGCGCGGCTGCGGCGGCCTCGTCGACCTGAGTCGCCGTCTCACCGTCCGGTTCCGGCGGTGGCTGCTGCTGCGCGCTCACGGCGGCCACCACCTAGCTGGGGGTGAAGTCGGCGTCGATCACGTCGTCGTCGCCGCCCGGGGGCGGCTGGGACGGTCCGCCCGGCCGGCCGCCACCGCTGCCCGAGGCGGCCAGCATCAGCCCTTGGAGGGCCTGCTGGAGCTCGCCGGTGAGGGTGCGCAGGCGCTCCAGCGGCGCCTCCTCCTTGATCGCCTGGCGGGCGTCGGTGACCAGCATCTCGGCCCGGGCCCGCTCATGGGACGGGATCGCGTCGCCACCCTCGGCCAGTTGCCGCTCGACCTGGTAGGCGACCGCGTCGAGCTCGTTGCGGGCGTCCACCTGCTGGCGGATCCGCTGGTCTTCGGCCTGGTTGCGCTGGGCCTCGGCGACCATGCGCTCGACCTCGCCGCGGTCCAGGTTGCTGCTCTCGGAGATGGTGATCTGCTGCTCGGCGCCGGTGTCCTTGTCGCGGGCGGAGACATTCAGGATCCCGTTGGCATCCACGTCGAAGGTGACCTCGATCTGGGGGACGCCGCGGGGCGCCGGGCGGATGTTCTCCAGGCGGAAGCGGCCCAGCACCCGGTTGTCGGCCGCCCGCTCGCGTTCGCCCTGCAGGACCACGATGTCCACGGCCGGCTGGTTGTCCTCGGCGGTGGAGAAGACCTCGGTGCGCCGGGTCGGGATGGTGGTGTTGCGCTCGATCACCTTGGTCATGACCCCGCCCAGGGTCTCCAGCCCCAGCGACAGCGGGGTCACGTCCAGCAGCAGCACGTCGGGGCCCTCGCCGGTCAGCACCCCGGCCTGGATGGCCGCGCCCAGGGCCACCACCTCGTCGGGGTTGACGGTCATGTTGGGGTCCTTGCCGCCGGTCAGGCGGCGCACCAGCGCCTGCACCGCCGGGATCCGGGTCGAGCCACCGACCAGGATCACCTCGTCGATGTCGGCCTCGGTCACCTTGGCGTCCGACATCGCCTGCCGCACGGGCTCCAGGCAGCGTCCGACCAGGTCGGCGGTGAGCTGCTCGAACCTGGCCCGGTTGATGGTGGCGGTCAGGTGTTTGGGCCCGGAGGCGTCGGCGGTGACGAACGGCAGGTTGACCTGGGTCTGGGTGACCGAGGACAGCTCGACCTTGGCCTTCTCGGCCGCCTCGAACAGCCGCTGCAGGGCCTGGGGGTCGTTGCGCAGGTCGATGCCCTGCTCGCCCTTGAACTGGTCGGCCAGGTAGTCGACCAGCCGGCGGTCGAAGTCGTCGCCGCCCAGGTGGGTGTCGCCCGAGGTGGCCCGGACCTCGACCACCCCATCGCCGACGTCAAGCAGGCTGACGTCGAAGGTGCCGCCGCCGAGGTCGAACACCAGCACGGTCTCGTGCTCGCGCTTGTCGAGCCCGTAGGCCAGGGCGGCTGCCGTCGGCTCGTTGATGATGCGCAGGACCTCCAGCCCGGCGATCTGCCCGGCGTCCTTGGTCGCCTGTCGCTGGGCGTCGTTGAAGTAGGCCGGGACGGTGATCACCGCCTTGGTGACCCGCTCGCCCAGGAACTTGCCGGCGTCCTCGGCCAGCTTGCGCAGCACCTGGGCGCTGATCTCCTCCGGCGCGTACAGCTTGCCGCGCACGTCGAAGCGGGCCATGCCGTCCGGGCCGGCCACGACGTCGAAGGAGACCGCCTTGGCCTCGCTCTCCACCTCGTCGTAGCGGCGGCCGATGAACCGCTTGGCCGAGGTGATCGTCCCTTTCGGGTTGAGGATGGCCTGCCGCCGGGCCAGCTGCCCGACCAGCCGCTCGCCCTGGTCGGTGAAGGCCACCACCGAGGGGGTGGTGCGGGATCCTTCCGCGTTGGCGATCACTGTCGGGTCGCCACCCTCCAGGACCGCGATCACCGAGTTGGTCGTCCCCAGGTCGATACCCACGGCCTTGGCCATATGCGTCCCCCATCTCCATTGGGATCGGGCAGAATCGAGCGCTCCGGGGGGACTGGAGCCTACGTGAGGCTGCGGGCCACGATCGCGAGGCACGGCAGCAAGGCAAGGCCGCAGTCGTCGCGGATGCACGGGGAGGGCAGATCTCGTCCGAGTCAGGTTGGCGTCTGGGGCATCGCGCCCGGGGGCAGACCTCGTCCTGCTACAGCCCGGACCTACAACAGCTGCCTTCTGAGCGAACAGAAGCAACGCACCTACCCGCTGCTACTGCCCCCCAAACCGCATCCATCCTCCTTCTCCTCGCTGGCAGTCCTCGACCACGCGCCAACCATGGCAGCAGGCCATGATCGAGGGACGACACACGAGCAGGCAGGCACCACTCTGGCCCCGCGAGGCCGACCCTTGTGATGCCAGAGGCTGGCTGTCGGAGCCATGCCCTGCACCAGGTGGACAAGCGCATCTCGTTCGTGAACCATCGCCTCCGTGAGGCCTCGAGGCGCTGACCGGGAGCGCCGCGATCGGTCCGGGATCGCGGTGCTGCTCGGCTACGGCGAGTTCCTCATCGACACCGTGGTCGCATTGGCGCTGATCGTCGGCGGGACCATTCTGCTTGGCGTCGTCATGTACGACTTCGTCAGCGGCCTGGGTCAGGGGCCGTTCGTCGTGGTGGTGCTCGAGCTGCTGAGCGGCCTGCTCCTCGTGTTCATCTTCACCGAGCTCATCACCACCATCCGGGTCGTTATCGCCCGCCGGAAGGTGGTGGTCGAGCCGTTCCTGATCGTGGGGATCGTGGCCGCGGTCCGGCGCCTGATCGTGATCAGCGCCGAGGCCGAGAACCTGCTCGGCACCGCCAAATTCCGGGACGTGATGCTCGAAATCGCCATCCTGGCCGGGACGGTGCTCCTGTTGGGAGCGACCGTGCTCCTCCTTCGCATCAAGCGCGCCGAAGACGACGAGCCGATTCCCGGCCCGGCGGAGTGATCAGCCTTCCTCATAACGCTGCCCTGGAACGGCCAGTGCCCTTCGGGTTCTCCCCACCAGGGTCTCGACTTGGCTGCCCCAACCCGACCACTGGCCCACCATGACCGTCCAAGCGCAGCACGACCCTTCCGGGTCCATGCGGTCGTTGTACCGGGACGCCCTGCGCCTTCGACGAACGCTGCCGGACCTACATGACCCATCCTTCGCCTGGCGCGGGTCGCCTGCCGACGTGCTGATCTTCGATCCCGGCCAAACGCTACGGTGCGTCATCAACCTGCCCGACCGGCCATTCCCACTCCCCGGCCACGGCGCACCGCTGCTAGCCGCAGCGCTCCCGAGTCAGGGAACCTCCCCTCGGACGCCGCCTGCTGGCTGGACCGCACAACTGACGTCCCAGCAACGCATCGCGACTTCAGTTGCTCGCCGGCAGAACCCCATCTGAGCCCACTTCGCCTTCGCTCAACCTCGACGGCTGTTTCCGATCTCGAACGCCCGTTGCCATAACGGATGAAGCCTCCCCGTTCGTTCTACGCTCCACCCGCAATCATCCGAGGACAGCAATGCACCGGAGGTGCCACTGGCTTGTGGTCGAGGGCTGTCGTCCATCGCTCCCGGTTGTCTTGGACACCGAGTAGGCAGGGGTGAAGATGCCTGTCATGGCGGTGAACAACCAGAACCAGCCCGAGCCGGCCGGAGACTACCGGTCCCGGCACAGGTGGTCGGCGGGCAAGAAGATGGAGGCGGTGCTGCGGCTGCTGCGTGGCGAGCCGTTGGAGGTGCTGTCGCGCGAGCTTGGGGTGGAGGCGCACCGGTTGGCGGCCTGGCGCGATGACTTCCTGGAGGGTGGCAAGCAAGGTCTCAAGGGCGAGCGGCCGGACCGGTTGGCCGATGGCCGGGCGCTCAAGCAGGCCGAACG
>DASULG010000263.1:0-24753 GCA_036278335.1 Pedococcus sp. | reverse complement strand
ATCCCAAAGTCTGGACTGGCCGCTTGACTGCACCCATGACGCAGGCATGGGGGCCTCGACGCCGCCATCACCAGAGCAGCCGATGCACCGCGCGAGGGGAGCCGCCTCGCGACCCGTGGAGACTCCCTGGACGAGGAGGCGACCCGGCTCGAGGAGCTCGTGGCAGAACGGCGAAATGCCCTCACGAACGAGACCAAAGACGGCCACGCGCCTAGCGAAGCCCGTCAGCGGCCGAGGCGGACAGGTCAGCCGCCGAGGCGGACAGGGTTGACGATGTCGGCGTAGATGAGCAGCACGGACATGACGATGAGGACCGAGGACACGGCATACGCCACCGGAAGCGCCTTGGCGACGTCCACGTAGCCCGGGTCCGGACGCTTCAGCAGCCGCGCGGCGTGGCGCTTGACGCCCTCCCAGAGGGCGCCGGCGACGTGACCGCCGTCGAGCGGCAGCAGCGGGATCAGGTTGAACACGAACAGGGCCAGGTTCAGCGAGGCGATGAGGCCGATGAGCGTGACGAACTTCGCCATCGTGCCGCCCTGGATGGCGGAGGTGTCGGCGTTGGCCACCTCGCCGGCGACCCGGCCCACACCCACGACGGAGATCGGTCCCTCCGGGTCGCGCTGGCCCGAGCCGAACGCCGCCTTGGCGACGCCCACCATCTTCTCGGGGATCTTCAGCACCACGCCCGCCGTGCGGGCGATCTGCTCCCCGATGAGGCCGGGGACCGCGGTGACGGGCTGCGGCACGATCTCTGGTGTGCCACTCGTACCGAGGAACCCAGCACGCTCGGTGACGACCTTGCCGGCATCATTCGTGACCGGCTGGCCCTGGTCGTCGTAGACCGGGAGGTCGAGCACCAAGGGCTTGGCCACCACAGTCCGGCTCTGGCCATCGCGCTCGTAGACGATGGTCATCGGCTTGTCGAGGTTGCCCCGGATGGCCTTGCGCACGTCGTCCCACGTCGAGACCTTGGTGCCCGCAATCGACAGCAGCTTGTCGCCCGGCTTGAGCCCGGCCGCGTTCGCGGGGGCGACGGGCATGTCCGGGGTGCAGGCCGCGGCGCTGGTCTGGCCGGCCTGCTTGACGTCGACGCACTGGCTGACACTGGACAGCTTGGGCGTGATCTCGGGCAGACCGTAGAGGGTGAAGATGCCGCCGAAGAGCACGGCGGCGATGAGCAGGTTCATGACCGGGCCGCCGAGCATGACGGTGACCTTCCTGGGGACGGTCAGCTTGTAGAACACGCGCTGCTCGTCCCCCGGCTGCACCTCCTCGAGACTGGCCTGCCGTGCCTCGTCCATCAGCTGGGAGAACCGGCCCGTGCTGGAGACCCGCAGGGTCCCGGGCTTGTCGCCCGGGCGCGGCGGGAACATGCCGATCATCCGGATGTAGCCGCCCAGCGGGATCGCTTTGACGCCGTACTCGGTCTCTCCCCGGTGGCGCGACCAGATGGTCGGGCCGAAGCCGACCATGTACTGCGTCACCTTCACCCCGAAGCGCTTGGCGGGTACCAGGTGGCCGATCTCGTGCAGGGCGATCGAGGCCGCGACCCCGAAGGCGACGACGAGCACGCCGAGGAGGTACATCATGAGGCGCCCCCTGACGCGATCCCGTGACCTGTAGTACCTGCCACACCGGTGGCAGCGTCCATGTCCGGCAAACCCAACACCTTCCGTGCGCGTGAGCGGGCCCAGGCATCGGCTCGCAACACCTCCTCAACGCTCAGACCAGCGGAAACACTCCCCTGGTGCTCGTCGACCACGCGGGAGACGGTGTCGACGATGTCGAGGAAGCCGATCTGGCCGTCGTGGAACGCGTCCACACCGACCTCGTTGGCGGCGTTGTAGACCGCCGGGTACGTGCCACCAGCCGCGCCGACCTGGCGGGCCAGGCGCACGGCGGGGAAGGCGTCGTCGTCGAGGGGGAAGAAGTCCCAGGACTGCGCCTGCGTCCAGTCGCACGGCGCGTCGACGTCGGGCAGACGCTCAGGCCAGGAAAGCCCCAGGGCGATCGGCACCAGCATCCGCGGCGGGCCCAGCTGAGCGATGGTCGAGCCGTCGTGGAACTCCACCATCGAGTGGATCATCTGCTGCGGGTGCACCACGACGTCGATCCGCTCGAACGGGATGTCGAACAACAGGTGCGCCTCGATCACCTCGAGGCCCTTGTTGACCAGCGTCGCCGAGTTCGTCGTGATGACGCGGCCCATGGCGAAGTTGGGGTGGGCCAGCGCCTCCTGCGGCGTGACGGCCCTCAGCTGCTCGCGGGTGCGGCCCCGGAACGGACCGCCGCTGGCCGTGACGACGAGGCGGCGCACCTCCCCCGCGCGTCCGCCGCGCAGGCTCTGGGCGATCGCCGAGTGCTCCGAGTCGACCGGGACGATCTGCCCGGGCCGCGCCATCGCCCTGACGATGGGCCCCCCGACGATCAGGGACTCCTTGTTGGCGAGCGCGAGGGTGGCCCCGGACTCGAGGGCGGCAAGGGTGGGGCGCAGGCCGATCGACCCCGTGATCCCGTTGAGCACCACGTCGGCACCGCAGCGCGCCGCCGTCACGGCCGCGTCGTCCCCGACCACGACCTCAGGCCGGTATGCCGCGTGGCCGGCTGCCGCGGCATACGCGGCGATGGCCTCGGTCACCTCGGCACGCGTGGCGCTCGCCACCGCGACGAGCGGGGCACGGGTCGCGACGGCCTGCTGCGCGACGAGGTCGACGTTGCCGCCGGCGCTGAGGGCGGCGACGCTGAAGCGCTCGGCGTTGCGGGCGATGACGTCGAGGGCCTGGGTGCCGATGGACCCGGTGGAGCCCAGGACAGCGACAGAGCGGGGGGAGGTCACAGGCTCATTCTCCCCCATGGCCGAGACAGGGCGGACAGGCACGGCATCTCGCGCGGCCTGTCGACCTAGTCGACGAAGATCCGCTCCTCGATCAGCTGCTCCTGCACGATCCGGCCCTCACGCTCGAAGCGCCCCTGTTCGAACCGCTTCTGGAACTCGAGCTCGACCTTGTCGACGCCGCCGCGGTTCTTCTCGATGGTGAGCACGACCCACTGCCGGAACCGTTCCGCGTTGTCGAGGTGGTACACGAGGTGGTGCCGAGCCACGACGTCGTACTTGTCGTTGAGGATGAGCACGATGTCCGCCTCGTACGCCAGGGCCGAGGAGCCGCGCAGGTCATGCACCCGCATGCGCTTGCCGGCCACGAGGCTGGCCTTCTCGGCCGCCACGATCGAGACCACCGGGGCCTCGTAGGTCAGCGCGATGTCCTTGAGCTGCTCCACCACGTGGGTGATGCGCTCCTCCTCGTTGAGCCCCCGCTCGCGCGCCGGGACCTTCTGGAGGTAGTCGACGAGGACGAACGGGGCCTGACCGGTGTCGCGGGTGACGGCCTCGATGGCGGCGCGGATCTCACCGATCCCGGTGTGCATGCCGCTGGACGAGTGGATGTGGAGGCGGTCGGCGTACCGCTCGAGGCCCCGCACGGCCTCGGACCCGCCCTTGGTGTTGGCGAACTGCTGCTCGACCGAGGACGCCCGGGTGTGGCGGGCCTCGAACACGGAACGGATCGTGTTGAGCGAGAGCGTCTCCCCGTCGAGCTCGGCGGCCTCGATCGCAATGAGGCGCTCGAGGATGGCGTGCGCGTCGTGCTCGAAGGAGAAGAAGATCGCCGAGCGGGTGCCGGCGGAAACGGCGCGTCGCAGCATCTGCAGGGCCATCGTCGTCTTGCCGAGCCCCTGCGGGCCGCCGATCAGGACGAGCTCTCCGGAGCGGAAGCCCCCGCCGAGCGCAGTGTCGAGGGAGTCGAAGCCCGTCGGCCAGACCATGGCCCCGGCCGAGCGTCCCTGCTGGATCTTGTGGGTGGTGTCGGCGAGGACACCGGTGAGCGACTTCAGGCGCGGGTCGGCAGGCTGGTGCGAGGAAGAGTCCCCCTCGGCGAGCAGTCCAGCGTGGTCCGGCGACGACACAGTGGCTGTCATGGGCGAATTCGACCACCACCCGGTGGGAGCCCGAAGGGTGAGCCGCGAAATGTGCCCGAACGGCCCATGGGCAAAAAGTACATATGGGCACGAATCCAACGGCTCCGACAACAGCCGGTCGGGGTGGCGCGCGCAGGTCTCAGTCGGCCTCGGGCCGCGAGATCCCGGCGCTCAGGACCCGGAGCGCTGTGCCCAGGTAGATGAGGTTGAACAGCATCTGGACCGTGACCATCAGCCGGGCGGCAGTACCCGCGGCGTGCACGTCGCCGAAGCCGACCGTGCCCATGATGGTCACCGAGAAGTAGAGCGCGTCGGAGCGGTTGGCCATACCGGCGAACTGCCCGGGCGACACCGTCGCTGTCACGATGTACAGCACGGCGAACCCCAGCACGAGCAGGTACAGCGCCGTGAGCAGCTCCTGGACGCGGTGGTACTGCGGCGCCTGCCGCACGCGGCTGCGCCGGCTCTCGACACGCAGGAGGACGACCAGCGCGGCCCACGCGAGGAGGGAGCCGGCCAGTCGGCCGGCACTCACCGCGTCGCCCCACGGAGCGCGCAGCGGCAGGAGGTAGTAGCCGACAGTCAGCAGCCCCAGCACGACAGTCGTGTGCGCCAGTGTCACCACGAGCGGATGGTGTCTCCCCTTGCGCGGCATACCAAGGCTCATGGCTAGGGCGCGATGCCGACGTACTTCGTCTCGAGGTACTCCTCGATGCCCTCGAAACCTCCCTCGCGGCCGAAGCCCGAGGCCTTGACGCCTCCGAACGGTGCGGCTGGGTTGGACACGATGCCCTGGTTGAACCCGACCATCCCGAACTCCAGCGCCTCGCTGACTCGGATCATCCGGGACAGGTCCCTGGTGAAGACGTAGGCGACCAGGCCGTACTCGGTGCTGTTGGCAACCTCGAGCACCTCCTCCTCGGTGCTGAACGAGGCGATGGGGGCGACCGGGCCGAAGATCTCCTCCTGCATGACCCGGGCCGTCTTGGGGACACCGGTGACGACCGTGGGCTGGAAGAAGTAGCCCGGGCCCTCAGCGCGACTGCCGCCCACCACCACCGTGGCTCCCTGGGCCTTGGCGTCCTCGACCATCTCGGCGACCCCGTCGCGCGCCTTGGCGTCGATGAGGGGACCCACGTCCACGCCATCCTCGGTGCCGCGACCGACGGTCAGGGCGGACATCCTCTCGGCGAACCGCCTGCCGAACTCCTCGACGAGGCTGTCGTGGACGTAGAAGCGGTTGGCCGCGGTGCAGGCCTCCCCGATGTTGCGCATCTTCGCGAGCATCGCGCCCTCGACCGCGCGGTCGAGGTCGGCGTCCTCGAAGACGATGAACGGCGCGTTGCCACCGAGCTCCATCGAGACGCGCAGCAGCTGCTCGGCCGACTGCTCCACCAGCTTGCGGCCCACCCCGGTGGAGCCCGTGAAGGTGAGCTTGCGCAGGCGAGGGTCGCGGATGATCGGCTCCATGACGTCACCGGTGCGGCTGGTGGTGACGACGTTCAGCACCCCGTCGGGCAGACCGCACTCCTGGAGCAGCTTCGCGAGGGCGAGCATCGACAGCGGGGTCTGGCCTGCAGGCTTGACCACCATCGTGCAGCCGGCCGCGATGGCCGGACCGATCTTGCGGGTGCCCATGGCGAGCGGGAAGTTCCACGGCGTGATCATGAGCGTCGGGCCGACCGGCGCCTTCATGGTCACCAGGCGGGTCGCACCGTTGGGGGCCACCGCGTAGCGGCCGTGCACACGAACCGCCTCCTCGGCGAACCAGCGGAAGAACTCCGCGCCGTAGGTGACCTCGCCCCGGGACTCGGAAAGGGTCTTGCCCATCTCGAGAGTCATCAGCATCGCGAAGTCGTCCGCGCGCTCGGTGATCTTGTCGAACGCCGACCGGAGGATCTCCCCGCGGTCCCGCGGGGGGACCTTGGCCCAGTCGGACTGGGCTGCGACAGCGGCATCGAGGGCCGCCTTGCCGTCGGCGACCGTCGCATCGGCCACCTCGGTCAGGATCTCCCCGGTGGAGGGGTCCTCGACCTTGAGAGTGCCTCCGTCGGAGCTGTCGCGCCACGAGCCGCCGATGAGCAGCCCGGTCGGGACGGAGGCGATCAGGTCCTGCTGCGAGATGGCCATCAGGGCTTCTCCTCGGTGTCGGTGGTGTGGGGGTATGCCGCCTGCCCGCCCTTGGGCGGCCAGGTGTCGCTGTGGTCGTGGGACAGGGCGGTGCTGTGGTGGTGGCCGTGGCTGTGCGGTGCGCCGCCGAACGGCTGGGTCGGCTCGGGCACCCGGCCGGCGAGCAGCGGCTGGGCCGGGTCCCAGCGGGTCCCCTCGCGCTCGTCACGGCGCCTACGGGCGATGGCCGAAAGGGCCTCCAGCACAACGCGGTTGGCCAGTGCGGCGGTGATGTCCGCGTGGTCGTAGGGCGGGCTGACCTCGACGACGTCGACGCCGACCACGGGCAGCTCGAGACAGATGCGGCGCACCGAGTCGAGGAGCTCGCGCGCGGAGAGTCCGCCGGGCTCGGGCGTCCCCGTGCCGGGAGCGTGGCCGGGGTCGCACACGTCGATGTCGACCGAGAGGAAGACGCCGTCGCACTCGTCGGTGGCGATGGCGAACGCCTCGGTCAGGCACTCCTGCAGACCCCGGTGGACGATCTCGGTCATCTCGAAGGAGCGCATCCTCTGCCCCGCCATCCAGTCCAGCGTCTCCGGGGGCGGCCAGTAGCCGCGCAGGCCGACCTGGAGGAAGCGGTCCCCGCGCAGGGCACCCGACTCGATGAGGCGGCGCATCGGCTGCCCGTGCCCCCACAGCGACCCGAACTCGATGTCCCCGGTGTCGGCGTGGGCGTCGAAGTGGATCATCGAGATGCGGCCGTGGCCAAGGACATTCGCGACACCCTTGGCGTCGGGGAAGGCGATGGAGTGGTCGCCACCGAGGACGACCGGGATCGCCCCCGCACGAGTGACCCTCTCCACCGCGGCCTCGAGCGCGGGCAGCGCCACCTCGATGTCGCCGGAGTACATCTCCACGTCCCCGGCGTCGACCACCCGCAGGTCGGTCAGGCCGTCGGTGCGCAGGGCGAGCGATGGCCGCGAGCCGTCGTGCGGCAGGTAGTCGGTCATGCGGATCGCCTGCGGCCCGAAACGCGTTCCGGGGCGGTGGGAGGTGCCCCCGTCGAAGGGCGCGCCGAGGATCACGACGTCGGCACCGGCATACGTGTCGGGCTCGTCGAGGTCGCAGGGGGGGACGCCGAGGAAGGTGATGTCGGGCCCGTACTGGGCGCCGTAGCGGGTCATGGATCGATCCTAGGCCGAGGCCTGGGTGGCCGCCGGACGGTCCTCCATGGCCCACGGCGACCCATAGCCCTCCGGCTTGGGCGCTCCCAGGAGATCGAGGAACGGCACGGCGTCAAAGGCCTCGGGACCGAGGACTCCAGCGCCGGACCACGTCCCGGTGGCGAGCAGCTCCAGCGCCACGACGGGGTTGACCGCGGTCTGCCACACGACGCACTGGGCTCCGTACTCGCGCATCGTCTGCTCGTTGTCGGCCACGTGGTAGAGGTAGGTGCTGCGGGGTGCCCCGTCCCTGCCCCTGCCGGTGACCCACAGCCCCGCGCAGGTCTTGCCGGTCATGCGCGGCCCGATCGTCGCCGGGTCCGGCAGGCAGGCTGCGACCACGTCACGGGGCGAGACCTGTATGCCGCCGACGCTCACCTTCTCGGTGCGGTCCAGGCCCAGGGTGTGCAGCGTCTTCAGCACGCCGATGAACTCGTCGCCGAGGCCGTACTTGAAGGTGACCCGACGGGCGTCCAGCCAGCGGGGCATGAGGAGGACCTCCTCGTGCTCGACGTTGACGCACTCGACCGGCCCGATCCCCTCCGGGAAGTCGAAGACCTCCGGCTCGGAGAACGGCGGTGTCGTGTACCAGCCGCGGTCCTTCTCCCAGACGACAGGCGGGTTGAGGCACTCCTCGATGGTCGTCCAGATCGAGAAGCTCGGCGCGAAGACCTCGGTGCCGTCCTCGTCGTGGACCACGAGGCTGGCGCCGTCCCGGGTACCGAGCTCGTCGATCTCGGAGAACAGGTGGTCCGCGGCATATCGCGCGAACACGTCGGAGAGACCGGGCTCGACACCGATGCCGACGAGGGCGAGGCGCCCCGCCTGCTCCCACTCCGCTGCCACCGCGAACTGCTCGTCGCCGAGCTTGACGTGGCTCTGCGCGTAGGGCTGCTCGGGGTGTCGCTTCGACAGGCTCATCGCCATGTCGAGGTAGTCGGCGCCGGCAGCGAGCGCGCCGCGGAAGATCGGCATCACGAAGCGCGGGTCGACCGCGTTGAACACGTGGGTGATCCGGTGTTCGCGGGCCAACGCCTCGACGTCGTCCGCCCTCGACGCGTCGACGCGGGCGGCGACCAGACGGCTCTCGCCGTCCCGTCGGGCAGTAGCCGCCGCCACCGTCCGTCTGGCCCGCTCCTCGTCGTAGTCCGCCACGACGAGGAGCTCGAAGAAGTCGCGTTCGACGGCGATGCGGGCGGCGGCGTCACCGACGCCGCCGGAGCCGACCATGAGGATGCGCACGAGGGATCAGGCTGCTTTCTCGCGGCGCCTGGAGAGGAACTGCCCCAGGAACACGAAGGCAAGGGCGAGCAGGAACATGATCGTCCCGATCACGTTGACCTGAACCGGCGCGCCGCGCTGGGACGCTCCCCACACATACATGGGGAACGTGATCGAGCTCGGGCTCGCGTTGAAGTTGGTGATGATGTAGTCGTCGAAGCTCAGTGAGAACGCGAGCAGCGCGCCGGCGGCGATGCCGGGAGCAGCCAGCGGCAGGGTCACCCGGAGGAAGGTCTGCAGCGGGTTGGCGCCGAGATCGGCCGCCGCCTCCTCGAGCCGCGGGTCGAGCGTCGCCACGCGCGCCTTCACGGCGACGACGACGAAGGAGACGCAGAACATGATGTGCGCGATGAGGATCGCGGTACGACCCGCGGGCACCCCCATCATGAGGAAGAGCGTCAGCAGGCTGGAGCCCATCACGACCTCTGGCGTGGCCATCGGCATGAAGATCAGCAGGTTGGTCGGCTCGCGACCGTGGAAGCGGTACCTGCCCAGCGCGAACGCGATCATGGTGCCGAGGACGGTCGCCACCAGCGACGCGGTGATGCCGATCTGGAGGCTCAGGCCCACGGCGTCGCAGATCCCCTGCGCCCCGCAGGGGTCGGTCCACGCGGCGGTGGAGAACTGCGTCCAGGTGTAGTTGTAGCGACCGACGGGGTCGTTGAACGAGAACACTGCGACGATCACGTTGGGGACGAGCATGTAGGCGAGCACGACCAGGGCCGCGAACGCGAGCAGGTGACGGCGGATCCAGCGCATCTCAGACCAGCTCCTCGGTGCCTGCGCGGCGGACGTAGAGCGCGACGAGGGTGACGATCAGGATGAGGAGGATGAACGACAGCGCCGCGGCAAGCGGGTAGTCGAGGACCCGCAGGAACTGGCTGTCGATGACCTGGCCGATCATCACGGTCTGGGTGTTGCCCAGCAGGCGGGAGTTGATGAAGTCACCGGCCGCCGGGATGAAGGTGAGCAGCGTGCCCGCGACGACCCCAGGCAGCGACAGCGGCCAGGTGACCCGGCGGAAGGTCTCCCAGGGGGAGGCGTAGAGGTCGCTCGCCGCCTCCACGAGCCGGGGGTCCAGCCGCTCGAGGCTGGCGTAGAGGGGCAGGATCATGAACGGCAGGAAGTTGTAGGTCAGGCCGGCGATCACCGCGAACTTCGAGGCGAGCAGGGTGTCGGTCGCGGTCAGGCCCACCGCCTGCAGCAGGGACGTCAGCCCCGTCGCCTGCGCGAAGGCGGTCACCGGGCCGGTGTCGGACAGGATCGTGCGCCAGGCCAGGGTGCGGATGAGGAAGCTCGTGAAGAACGGCGCGATGACGAGCACCAGCACGATGTTCTTCCACCGACCCGCCTTCTGGGCCATGAAGTAGGCCAGGGGGTAGCCGAGCAGCAGGGTGACCACCGTTGCCGTGCCCGCGTACCCGATGGAGCGCAGCAGGTGCGGCCAGTACGCCTGGAGGGCGTCCGCGTAGATGCTCACGTTGCCGGTGAAGGTGTACCCCTCCTCGACCGTGCCCTCCTGCAGGGACTGCGAGAAGAGCGTGATCATCGGCGCGACGAAGAACACCACCAGCCACAGCATGCCGGGGAGGAGCAGCACGTAGGGCACCAGGCGTCCGCGCCGGACGGGCTTGCGCACCTCGCCAGTGCTGACCCCGGCGATCTCGGCCACTAGCTCTCCTCCTCGACCCCGGCGTCCGCGGCCTGGGAGGCGTCCAGGGCGAACCCGTGCTCGGCGGCCCACGAGATAGTGACGGCCTCCCCGACGCGCGCGCGCGCCGAGCCGTCGTTCTGCTGCACCACCACCAGCTCGCGTCCCCACGGCATGCGCACGAGGTACTGCGTGGCCACACCCGTGAACGACACGTCGCTCACCTCGCCCTGGAGCTGGTTGGGACCGCCCTGCGGACCGAGGCGCAGCTTCTCGGGCCGCACCCCGAGCCAGATGTCCGTGATGCCGTGGGGCAGGTGTTCACGCTCCACCTCGAGCTTGTGCCCATGGCTGGTGACGAACACGATGCCGTTCGCGGCCGGCTCACCCTCGACGCTTGCGCGCAGCAAGTTGGACTGCCCGAGGAAGTTGGCCACGAACGTCGACCGCGGCTGCTCGTAGAGCGTCGCCGGGTCGCCGAGCTGCTCGAGGTTTCCGCCGTTCATCACCGCGATGGAGTCAGCCATGGTCATGGCCTCCTCCTGGTCGTGGGTCACGTGCACGAAGGTGATCCCGACCTCTGACTGGATCCGTTTGAGCTCGATCTGCATCTGGCGACGAAGCTTCAGGTCGAGGGCACCCAGAGGCTCATCCAGCAGGAGCACGTCTGGGCGGTTGACGATGGCCCGCGCCAGCGCCACGCGCTGCTGCATGCCACCCGAGAGCTGTGCCGGCTTCTTGCGCCCCACTTCCCCGAGCTGGACGAGGTCGAGGGCCTCCTTGGCTTTGGCCGTCGCATTCTTGTCTCCGCGGCGTTTGAGACCGAACGCAACGTTGTCCAGCACCGTCATGTGTGGGAACAGCGCGTACGACTGGAAGACCGTGTTGACGTTGCGCTGGTAGGCCTTCGTACCGGTGATGTCCTTGTCGCCGATGAGGATCCGGCCGGCCGTGGGTTCCTCGAGCCCGGCGATCATGCGCAGCGTGGTCGTCTTGCCGCAGCCGGAGGGACCGAGCAGGGCGAAGAACGACCCCTGCGGGATGTCGAGGTCAAGGGCCCTGACGGCGGTGAACGCCTCGAACGACTTGGTGAGTCCGACGAGCCGCAGGTCGCCGGATGCCGTCTCGACCATCAGCCCGTGGTGAGGGCGGAGAACTTCTGCGCGTACTTGATCTCCTCGGCGGCCGTGAGACCGCGGAAGACGTGGGCCCGCGAGAGGACGTCCTGGCTGGGGAAGATGAGCGGGTTGTCGGCCGTCTCGGGGTCGGTCTTGACCAGGGCCTCCTTGGTGCCCTGGACCGGTGGGATGTAGTTCACGGACGCCTCCACCTGAGCCATGACCGCCGGGTCGTAGTAGTAGTTGATCAGCACCTCGGCGTTCTTCTTGTGCTTCGCAAGGGCCGGGATGACGAAGTTGTCGGACCACAGGGTGAAGCCCTTCTCGGGCAGGGCGTAGCCGACGTCCTTGTTGGCGAACTGGAGCTGGACGACGTCACCGGTCCACGCAACGCAGGCTGCGATGTCGCCCTTGGTGAGGCCGTCGGTGTAGTCGTTGCCGGTGAAGCCCTTGATCTGGCCTGCGTCCTTGGCCTTCTGGATCATCGCGATGGCGGCGTCGTAGTCCGCGTCGGTGAAGTTGGCCGGGTCCTTGCCCTGCTCGAGCAGGACGAGGCCGATGGTGTCGCGCATCTCGGTCAGCAGGGTGACCTTGCCCTTCAGCGCAGGGTCGGTGAGCAGCTGGGTGATCGTCTCGATCTTCTTGCCGCCGGTGGCCTTGAGGTTGTAGGCGATGCCGGCGAAGCCGCTCTGCCACGGCAGGGAGTAGACGCGGCCAGGGTCGAACTCGACGTCCTTCAGGGTGCTCACGAGGCTCTTGGCGTTGGGGATGTTGGCCATGTCGAGCTTCTGCACGTAGCCCTGTCGGATGAGCCGCGCGACCATCCAGTCCGTGCTGCACCAGACATCACGTCCGGTGTCCTTCCCAGCTGCCAGCAGCGGCCGGACCTTGGCATAGAACTCGTCGTTGTCGTTGTAGTCCTCGGTGTAGTTGACCTTGATCCCCATCTTCTTGGTGAAGGCATCGAGGGTCGGCCGGGTCTTTCCGTCCTCCGAGACGTCGATGTACTCCGGCCAGTTCGACCAGTTGACGAGCTTCTCGGTGGCCGAGAGGTCCTGGGCAGCCTTCGCGGTTGCCGTCGTGCCCCCGGTCGTCGGGCTCTTGCCCTGGGAGCCACAGGCCGCGAGGGCGGTCACGCCCACACCGGCGGCCCCGATCATGAGGGTTCGGCGGGACACGAGCCCGCGCATCAGTGCTGCGGTCAGGGGCGGGGGGGTCTGGTCGTTCATGGGGCACTCCTGGAGATGGACGGCGCGGGCGGTGGGTGCGGGGGGACGTCAGCTGTCGAGGTTGGCCATGACGTGCTTGATGCGGGTGTAGTCCTCGAAGCCGTACATGGACAGGTCCTTTCCGTAGCCGCTCTTCTTGAAGCCGCCGTGCGGCATCTCGGCAACGATCGGGATGTGGGTGTTGATCCAGACGCAGCCGAAGTCGAGCCGCTTGGACATCCGCATGGCCCGGCCGAAGTCCTTCGTCCAGACACTGGAGGCCAGCCCGTAGTCGACGCCGTTGGCCCAGCGCACCGCCTCGTCCTCGTCGGTGAACCGCTGCACCGTGATGACCGGCCCGAAGATCTCGTTCTGGATGGCCTCGTCGTCCTGTCGAAGCCCCGACAGGACCGTGGGCTCGATGAAGAAGCCGTCCCCGAGGGCCGTGACGCGGTGACCGCCGGCAGCCACGGAGGCGTGGTCAGGCAGCCGCTCCAGGAAACCCTGGACACGCTGGAGCTGGTTGGCGTTGTTGACGGGGCCGAAGGCGGCGTCCTCGTCCTCGGGGAGGCCGACCTTGGTCGAGGTCCGGGCGAACTCGGAGAGGGCGGCGACGAAGTCGTCGTGGATCCGGGGAGCTGCGAGCACCCTGGTCGCGGCCGTGCAGTCCTGCCCGGCGTTGAAGTAGCCCGCCCCTGCGATGCCCTCGACCGCCGCCTCGATGTCGGCGTCGTCGAAGACCACGACCGGCGCCTTGCCGCCGAGCTCGAGGTGGACGCGCTTGACGTCGTGGGACGCGCTCTCGGCCACCTGCATGCCCGCGCGCACCGAGCCGGTGATGGCCACGAGCGCGGGCGTCTTGTGCGCGACCACGGCGCGGCCTGTGCCGTGGTCACCGGTGACCACGTTGAAGGTGCCCGGGGGCAGGAACTCCCCAGCGATCTCGGCGAGCAGCAGCGTGGTCTCGGGCGTCGTGTCCGACGGCTTGAGGACGATGGTGTTCCCGGCGGCCAGCGCCGGGCCGATCTTCCAGACCGCCATCATCATCGGGTAGTTCCACGGTGTGACCTGGCCGACCACCCCGATCGGCTCGCGCCGGACCCACGAGGTGTGGCCCTTCAGGTACTCCCCCGCCGCGCGGCCCTCGAGAACACGGGCGGCGCCGGCGAAGAACCGCAACTGGTCCACCATCGGCGGGACCTCCTCGCTGGCGGTCAGCGCGTGCGGCTTGCCGGTGTTCTCGGCCTCGAGGTGGACGAACTCGTCGGCACGACGCTCGATGGCGTCGGCGAACTTCAGCAGCGCCTGCTGGCGCTCGCTCGGCGTGCTCTGGCCCCACTCCGCGAACGCGGCGTCAGCGGCGGCATACGCCTTGTCGACGTCGGCCTCGCTGGACACAGGGGCCTTGGCCACGACCTGCGCAGTCGCGGGGTTGATGATGTCTGTCGTGGCGTCGGTCTCCGCGTCGACGTACTCGCCGTCGATGAAGTTGCGCAGGACACGAGGGGTGGCAGTCACGAACTCTCCCGTGGATCGGTACGGATTCCGGTGTGTTCGCACTTTAACTGTTTGGACGCTGGTTTCAATAGGTTCCGCTGACCAGATCGCTGAAATCAGCAGCAAATTTTGTCTGGAACAACTGATTCCGTCGTCCGAGCACTTGCGCGACAGCCGCCGAGACGACACGATTGCGACCGTGAACCGCTCACACCCCACGAATTCCGAGGCGCGCCTCGATGACGTCTCCAAGGCGATCATCGAGCACCTTCAGGAGGATGGGCGGCAGTCGTACGCGACCATCGCCAAGCAGGTCGGCCTCTCTGAGGCGGCCGTGCGGCAGAGGGTCCAGCGGCTGCTGGATGCCGGCGTCATGCAGATCGTCGCGGTGACCGACCCGCTCCAGGTGGGGTTTCGCCGCCAGGCGATGATCGGCATCCGCGTCGACGGCGACCTGACCTCGGTCGCCGAGGCCCTCACGGAGATGCCTGCGGTCGACTACGTCGTCACCACCGCGGGCAGCTTCGACATCCTCGCCGAGGTCGTGTGCGAGAACGACGACCAGCTTCTCGAGCTCCTCACCAAGGGCGTGCGGACCCTTCCCGGGGTCCAGTCGACCGAAACGTTTGTCTACCTGAAACTCAACAAGCAGCACTACAACTGGGGTACACGATGACCACCGAGCCTTCTGCCATCTTCGAACCGTCGAGCGACACCCACACGCCGATGGGCACGCTGCACAGCGAGGCTGCGCGCGACCACCTGTGGATGCACTTCACGCGGCACTCGGTCTTCGAGGACCGCACCGACGGCGGGCTGGGCCACTCGGTTCCCATCATCACCCGCGGTGAGGGCCACAAGATCTGGGACGACCGCGGCAACGAGTACATCGACGGCCTCTCCGGCCTGTTCGTGGTCCAGGTCGGCCACGGTCGCGAGGAGCTCGCCGAGGCTGCGGCGAAGCAGGCGCGCGAGCTGGCCTTCTTCCCCCTGTGGTCCTACGCCCACCCCCGCGCCATCGAGCTGGCCGAGCGCCTGGCTGCCGGGGCGCCCGGGGACCTCAACCGCGTCTTCTTCACGACCGGCGGCGGCGAGGCCGTGGAGTCGGCCTGGAAGCTGGCCAAGCAGTACTTCAAGCTGGTGGGCAAACCGAACAAGCACAAGGTCATCAGCCGAGCGGTCGCCTACCACGGCACGCCGCAGGGCGCCCTGTCCATCACCGGGATCCCGGCCGCCAAGGAGATGTTCGAGCCCCTCGTGCCCGGTGCCTTCAAGGTGCCGAACACGAACCTCTACCGGGCGCCCGAGCATCTGCGCGACGACGAGAAGGCCTTCGGCCGCTGGGCCGCCGACCGCATCGCCGAGGCCATCGAGTTCGAGGGCCCCGACACCGTGGCCGCCGTCTTCCTCGAGCCGGTGCAGAACTCCGGCGGCTGCTTCCCGCCGCCTCCCGGCTACTTCGAGCGGGTTCGCGAGATCTGCGACGAGTACGACGTGCTGCTCGTCTCCGACGAGGTCATCTGCTCCTTCGGCCGCATCGGCTCGATGTTCGCCTGTGACAACTTCAACTACGTTCCCGACATCATCACGTGCGCCAAGGGCATGACGTCCGGCTACTCCCCCATCGGCGCCATGATCGCCAGCGACCGGTTGTTCGAGCCGTTCAAGAAGGGCACGACCTTCTTCCCCCACGGCTACACGTTCGGCGGCCACCCGGTCAGCGCCGCCGTGGCCATGGCCAACCTCGACATCTTCGAGCGCGAGGGCCTGAACCAGCACGTCATGGACAACGCCCCGAAGTTCCGCGACACCCTCGAGAAGCTCCTCGACCTGCCGATCGTCGGCGACGTTCGTGGCGCCGGGTACTTCTACGGCATCGAGCTCGTCAAGGACAAGGACACCCGCGAGACCTTCAACGACGACGAGGCCGAGCGGCTGCTGCGCGGCTACCTGTCCAAGGCCCTCTTCGACGCCGGCCTCTACTGCCGCGCCGACGACCGCGGCGACCCGGTCATCCAGCTCGCGCCGCCACTGATCATCGGCCAGGCGGAGTTCGACGACATCGAGTCCCGGCTTCGATCGGTCCTCAAGGACGCCGAGAAGCACCTCTAGGACGAGGTGGCCACCACCCCGGCTCTGCATCACCCGTGACTGGCACCCCGGGGTCGGGCTAGCCACCGAGACCGGGCTCGGCTGGGCCGGCGGGTACGTCGGCGACGGCGTCGCGGCCGACCGCGAGGAGGAGCGCACGGGCCGCCCCGCACGCGGCGCCAGGCTCCTCGGCGCGCTCACCGGGCACTGATCGCCCAGACTGTCCGCGTGGCCCTGGACCCCGCTGCCCTCTCCGACGACGCCCTGGCCTTCCTGGCCGCCCGGCACCTGGCCACGCTGACCACCCTGCGCCCGGACGGCTCGCCGCACGCGGTCCCGGTGGGCTTCACGTGGGACGCCGAGGCCCGGGTGGCCCGCGTCATCACCAGTGGCACGAGCCGCAAGGCACGCAACGCCGCTGCCGGCCGCCGGGCGGTGCTGTGCCAGGTGGAGGGCCGGCACTGGCTCTCGCTCGAGGGCCCGACCCGGGTGCTCACCTCGCCAGAGGCGGTCCGCGACGCCGAGGAGCGGTATGCCGCCCGCTACCGCGTCCCGCGTGAGAACCCGCTGCGCGTGGTGGTCGAGATCGGCGTGGACCGGGTGCTCGGGAACCTCTAGCGGTCGCGCATGTCCACGGTCCCCGGCCGGCCACGGCTAGGGTCGGCGCATGTCCGCCGACCCGCGCCCGCGCCCGAACGGCCCCGAGGTCGAGACCATCCCCGACCTGCACACCGAGCTGGCCTCGGGACGGTCGCTGCGGGGCCTGCGGCTGCAGGACCTCGACCTCACCAGGCACGAGGCCGAGCTGCTCGCGCGGACCGACGTGGAGGGAATGGTGGTCCTCGGCGGCCGCCTCTCGCGTGACCTCGAGGAGCACCTCCGGGCCTACGGCGCACTGGTCTTCCCCACCGACCCGCAGGCCCCCGTCAACCCCTACCGCGCGACGCTCTACCAGCCGAACGAGCTGTACGCCGGGCTCGCGGAGCGGGGCTACGAGCAGACCCCTGATGCCGAGGCGTACCACTGGTCCCGCGACGCCCGCGTCCACCACGACGCCTTCGTCACCCTGCTGCGGGCGATCCACGACGACTCCGTCAGCGACGCCCTGACGGAGTTCGTCGGCGAGCGGCCGGTGGTCGGGGTCATGGGCGGGCACGCGCTGGCGCGCGGCACGAGCGGGTATGCCGTGGCAGCCCGTCTCGGGCACTCCCTCGCCGTCGATGGTCTGGTCGTGGCTACGGGCGGGGGGCCCGGCGCCATGGAGGCCGCGAACCTGGGGGCCTTCTGCGAGGACGGGGGGCAGCTCGAGGACGCCCTCGCGAGGCTCGCCGCGGTGCCGTCCTTCCGGCCGGACATCGCGCCGTGGGCGAGCCTGGCCCTCGAGGTCCACGACGAGATCATGGCGGCGGGCCGCTCCCGTCCGGTGTCCAGCGTCGGCATCCCCACCTGGTTCTACGGCCACGAGCCGCCCAACGTCTTCTGCGACGCCATCGCGAAGTACTTCTCCAACGCGATCCGGGAGGACGGCCTGCTGGCCCGCTGCTCGGCCGGACTGGTCGTGCTCGAGGGGGCGGCCGGCACCGTGCAGGAGATCTTCCAGGCGGCCACGCGGCTCTACTACGCCCCCGACGAGGAGGCCATCGCCCCGATCGTGCTGGTCGGCAGGCGGCACTGGACCGAGCACGTGCCGGTGTGGGCGGGCCTCCAGGCCCTGGCCCACGGCCGGGGCATGCAGCACGCCCTGCACCTCGTCGAGGACATCTCGGAGGTCCCCGGGCTGCTCCGCCGCTGGTGAGCTCCGCCGCCAGTGAGCGAGGCAGCCGCCACGACGGCGAGGACGGCCGTCAGTCGAAGACGATGGTGCGCCGCCCGCGCAGGATGACCCGGTGCTCGACGTGCCACCGCACGGCGCGGGCCAGCGCCATCGCCTCGAGCTCCTGGCCGACCGAGGCCAGCTCGGCGGGGCTCATCCGGTGGTCGACGCGCCTGAAGTCCTGCTCGATGATCGGGCCCTCGTCGAGGTCCGCGGTGACGTAGTGCGCCGTGGCGCCGATGACCTTCACGCCCCGGTCGTGGGCCTGCGTGTACGGCTTGGCGCCCTTGAAGCTCGGCAGCAGCGAGTGGTGGATGTTGATGATCCTGCCCGGGAACTCCGCGCACAGCTCGGCGGACAGGATCTGCATGTACCTCGCGAGCACGATGGTGTCGGCCTGGTACTCCTCGACGAGCCGGCGCAGCTGAGCCTCCGCCTCGACCTTGGTGGCGAGCGTCACCGGCACGTGGTGGAAGGGGATCTCGTGCCACTGCGCCAGCCCGCGGAAGTCCTCGTGGTTGGAGACGATGACGGGGACCTCGACCGGCAGCGAGCCCGTCTCCGCGCGGTAGAGCAGGTCGTTGAGGCAGTGGCCCTGCTGGCTCACCATCACCAGCAGCCGGTGGCGCACCGACGTGTCATGCACCGCCCACACCATGGCGAACTCCTCCGCCGTCGGCTCCATCGCGGCGCGCAGGTCCTCCACGGCCAGGGGGGTGCCCTCGCGGACCAGGTGCATGCGCAGGTGGAACTCCCCGGACGACGGGTCCCCGAACTGCTGGGCGTCCGCGATGGTCAGGTTCTGCTCCAGCATCACCCCGGTCACGGCGTGGACGATGCCCCGCCGGTCCGGGCACGAGACCGTCAGCACGAACTCGCGGCCGGCCTCGACAGCCGGGGTGGACTCGCCGTGCACGTCGGCTCCCTCCTGGTGGTGGGGCGTCAATGTACCGGCTCGGACGCGACCGACGGCCGGCGGCTCAGGCGGTGGCCGCCGCCAGCTGCCCGCAGGCGCCGTCGATGTCCTGGCCGCGGGTGTCCCGGATCGTCGTCGGGATGCCGTGGGCGCGCAGCCGCTCGACGAACTGCTGCTCGACACCCGGGCGCGAGGCGGTCCACTTCGAGCCAGGCGTGGGGTTGAGCGGGATCGGGTTGACGTGCACCCAGCCGCGCCCGCGGGCGTTCAGCTTCTCCCCCAGCAGGTCGGCCCGCCAGGCCTGGTCGTTGATGTCGCGGATCAGGGCGTACTCAATGCTGACCCGGCGGCCCGTGGTCTCGTAGTAGCGGTGCGCGGAGTCGAGCGCCTCGTCGACGCTCCAGCGCGTGTTGATCGGCACGATCTCGTTGCGCAGCTCGTCGTCGGGGGCGTGCAGCGAAAGGGCCAGGGTCACGGGGATGCCTTCGGCCGCGAGCTTGTCGATGCCCGGGACGAGCCCCACGGTCGACATGGTGATGCCACGCGCCGACAAGCCGAGCCCGTCAGGCGTGGGGTCGGTCAGGCGCCGGAGCGCTCCGATGGCGGCCTTGTAGTTCGCCAGCGCCTCACCCATGCCCATGAACACGACGTTGGACACGCGCAGCGGCGCCTCCCGGTCCTCTGCGTCACCGCCGGCAAGCTCGCCGTGGCGCAGCATGCGCGCGGCATACACGACCTGTTCGACGATCTCGGCCGCCGACATGTTGCGGGTCAGCCCCGCCTGCCCGGTCGCGCAGAAGGGGCAGTTCATGCCACAGCCGGCCTGCGAGGAGATGCAGATCGTCACGCGGTTGGGGTAGCGCATGAGGACCGACTCGACGATGGCGCCGTCGTGCAGGCGCCAGGCCGACTTGATGGTCGCCCCGTCGTCGGCGGTGCGCTGCACCAGGGGCGTGAGCAAGTTTGGCAGCAGGTCGCGGACGAGGTCGTCGCGGATCGCCTTGGGCAGGTCGGTCATGTCGTCGGGCGACTCCACGAGCCGCTCGAAGTAGTGGGTCGAGAGCTGCTTGGCCCGGAAGCCCTTGTGCCCCAACGCCTCGACGGCCTCCTTGCGCTCGGCAGGGTTCAGGTCCGCGAGGTGCCGCGGCGGCTTGCCACGGCGGGGGGCGGTGAAGGTCAGCTGGCCAGGCCGTGGCCGGTCAGACGTCGGCTCGGGAAGGGCGGCCTGGGTCGGGTTCTGAGACATCCCGGCCATTGTCTCAGCCGCTGCCCCCCACGAGAAATGCCAGCCCTAGGCGAGCGGGACGAAGACGGACAGCAGCGCCCAGGTCAGCGGGGCGGTGATGAGCAGCGAGTCCAGGCGGTCCATGACCCCGCCGTGGCCCGGGAGGATCGTGCTCATGTCCTTGATCCCGAGGTCGCGCTTGATGGTCGACTCGGTGAGGTCACCAACGGTCGCGCCGACCGCGACGAGGGCCCCGAGGATGAGCCCGCTCCACCAGGGCCCGCCGAGGGCCAGCGGGATGGCCAGGGACGCCCCGACCATGCAGGCGAGGACCGAGCCGGTGAAGCCCTCCCACGACTTCTTCGGGCTGACCGACGGGGCCATCGGATGCCTGCCCCAGAGCACGCCGAAGAGGTAGCCGCCGATGTCGCTCAGCACCGTGACGAGGATGAACACGAAGACCCGCTTCGCGCCGTCGTCCGGCGCGGCGAGGAGCAGGGCGGCGAAGCCGGCGAGGAAGGACGGGTAGAGGGCCACGAACATGCCGCCGGCGATGTCGCGCATGGCGTCGGCGACCCCATCGGCCACCCGCCACAGCAGGATGCCGACGCAGGTGAGGCCGAGCGTGAGGGCGAGCGCCTGACCGCCGCCGAAGTAGGCAGAGCCGAGCATGCTCAGGCTGCCCACGAGGCTGGGCACGAGCGGTACGTGGATCGCCACCTGGGCCAGCGCCCGCCGCAGCTCCCAGACGCCGGCCGACACAGCGGCCGCCACGAGGATGAGGAAGGTGACCTTGGCCAGCGCCAGGGCCAGCACGATGAGCACCCCGAGCGTGACACCCACGGCGATCGCCGCGGGCAGGTTGCGGCCGGCCCGGGAGCTCTTGGCCGGCCGGCGAGCAGCCCCGCCGCCCGAGAGGTCGTCGGCGACCGCGGTCGAGCCGTCAGCCCGGCTCTCCCGCATCGTGCGGCGGGTGGGGTGCGGCGAGGTCATGGCGGTGGAGTGGGTCGAGCGGCTCGGGTCCTCAGACCTCGAGCAGCTCGGTCTCCTTGCCCTTCAGCAGGTCGTCGACCGAGTCGACGTACTTCTTCGTCATGACGTCGAGCTCCTTCTCGGCACGAGCGCCGTCGTCCTCGCCCACCTCGCCGTCCTTGACCAGGGCTTCGAGCTCGTCCTTGGCCCGGCGGCGGATGTTGCGGATGGAGACCTTGGCGTCCTCGCCCTTGTGACGGGCCAGCTTGATGTAGTCCCTGCGGCGCTCCTCGGTCAGCTGCGGGAGCACGCAGCGGATGATGTTGCCGTCGTTGCTGGGGTTCACGCCGAGGTCGGAGTCGCGCAGGGTCTTCTCGATCTCGTGCATCGCCGACTTGTCGAACGGAGCGATCAGGATGGTGCGCGCCTCGGGTGTCTGGAACGAGGCCAGCTGCTGCAGCGGGGTGGGCGCGCCGTAGTAGTCGACCATGAGCTTGTTGAACATGCCCGGGGTGGCGCGTCCGGTACGGATGCCGGCGAAGTCCTCCTTGGCGACCTCGACGGCCTTCTCCATCTTCTCCTCGGCCTCGAGCAGGGTCTCGTCAATCATGTCGGCTCCTTCGCGGCCCTCGTCGGCCTCGTCTGGTCATGTTTCGTCGGATCGGGTCTCACCGACCGCTGTCTGGTCTGGGGTGCGGTCTCGAAGCGGTCAGTCGGCGGTGACGAGCGTCCCGATCTTCTCACCGCGGATGGCGCGCTCCACGTTGCCATCGCCCTCCATGCCGAACACGACCATGGGCAGCTTGTTCTCCATGCAGAGGCTGAAGGCCGCGGCGTCCACCACCCGCAGTCCCTGCTGGAGGGCCTCGCTGTAGGTGATCTCGTCGACCTTGCGCGCCTCCGGGTTGGTCCGGGGGTCGGAGTCGTAGACCCCGTCCACCCCGCTCTTGCTCATGAGCACCGCGTCGCACTTGATCTCCAGCGCGCGCTGGGCCGAGACGGTGTCGGTGGAGAAGAATGGCATGCCGGCCCCGGCACCGAAGATGACGACCCGGCCCTTCTCGAGGTGGCGGATCGCGCGGCGCGGGATGTACGGCTCGGCGACCTGGCCCATCGCGATGGCGGTCTGGACTCGGGTCTCCACGCCCTCCTTCTCGAGGAAGTCCTGGAGGGCCAGGCAGTTCATGACGGTGCCCAGCATGCCCATGTAGTCGGCGCGCGTGCGGTCCATGCCCTGCTGCTGCAGCTCGGCGCCGCGGAAGAAGTTGCCCCCACCCACGACGACGGCGACCTCGCTGCCCTCGTGGACTGCGTGGGCGATCTGCCGGGCCACGCCGCGGACGACATCGGGGGCCAGGCCCACCTTGCCGCCGCCGAAGACCTCCCCCGACAGCTTCAGCAGCACCCGTCGGTACGAGCGGCTCTCGGCTCCGTCAGTGGTCACATGTCCTCCAGGGGCTCGGCGGCGGTCGGTCGATCTTTCCACACCTGCCCGGGGTCCTTCGACTTGGGCGGGCCTCTGGGACAATCGTGCGGCCATGCCAGTGACCCCCGCCAGCCCCGACCGCCCCGACAGCATTGACAAAGCCGACAAAGCCGGCAGAGCCGGGCCCGCTCCTGAGCCCCAGGGCCGGGCCCCCGGCGGGATGGCGCCGGTCACCGTCGCCATCACCCGCCGCGTCCGGCCCGAGGACGAGCTGCTCATGCAGGCCTGGGTGCATGCAGGGACCTCGATGGCGGAGCGGTTCCCCGGCTTCCTCGGCACGGGGTGGGTGCGCCCGGCGGCCGACTCGGCCGACTGGCACATGCTTTACCGCTTCGACTCCCCCGACAGCCTGGAGCGCTGGGAGAGCTCCCTGGAGCGCAGGCGGTGGCTGCGCTCCGCCGAGGACCTCGTGGAGCACACCCGGGTGGAGCACCGGACCGGGATCGAGGGGTGGTTCGACGAGCCGCGCGAGCGGACGGTCGACGAGCTGCGTGCGGCGGCCTCTGGGGCAGCCGTGGCGCCGGCCGCCCCGCCCCGCTGGAAGCAGGCCACTGTCATCTGGCTGGCGTTCTTCCCCACCAACCTGCTCTTCAGCTGGCTGCTGATGCCGGTCACCCGCTCGTGGCCGCTGGCGGGGCGGGTGCTCGCCATGACCTTGCTGCTCACCCCGATCATGACCTACCTGGTGCTGCCCCAGGTCACGCGGCTGCTGCAGCCGTGGCTGTCGCGACGGCGCTGATCTCACACACCGGCGTTGCGGAGCATGAACTCCGTCTCGGTGTCCCTGCCGCCACGCGGATCGGGGGCTGGTTCGACCTCCTGGGTGGTCACCATCTGCTCGGGCCGGACCCGCTCGGGCAGGCTCGAGTAGTCCCGAGCCTCCACCGGCCTGCGCCCCACGCGGCGCCTCTTCCTGGAACCCACCGGACCAGTATGCGGCCCGGTCCCGAGAGCGGGCCGCAAACGCCCGTATGCCGGCCGCCCGAGGTGGGCGGCCGGCATACGGCGTGGTGCGGTGGTGCGGTGGAGCTCAGCCGCCGACGCGGAACCGGGCGAAGGCCTGCGCCGAGGCGCCAGCCTCCTCGAGGACCTTGCCGACCGTCTTCTTGGGCTCCTTGGCGAACGGCTGCTCGAGCAGGACGTTCTCCTTGAAGTAGCCGTTGACGCGACCCTCGACGATCTTCGGCAGGGCAGCCTCAGGCTTGCCCTCCTCCTTCGCGGTGGCCTCGGCGACCCGACGCTCGTTCTCGACCGTCGCGGCGTCGACCTCGTCACGGGTCAGCACGGTGGGGCTGAACGCGGCGATGTGCATCGCCACGTCCCTGGCCACCTGCTCGTCGCCACCCTGCGTGGAGACAAGGACGCCGATCTGCGCGGGCAGGTCGGGGCTGGTCTTGTGCAGGTAGGACACGACGGTGTCACCCTCGAGGCGGGCAACGCGCTTGACCTCGATCTTCTCGCCGATGGTCGCGTTGGCCTCGTCGAGCAGCTCCTGGACGGTCTTGCCGTCAGCCAGCGTGCTCTTGCGCAGGGCGTCGGCGTCGGCCGCGCCAGAGGCGGCGGCCTGGTCGAGGACCTGCTGGGCCAGCGCGCCGAACTTCTCGCTCTTGGCCACGAAGTCGGTCTCGCACAGGACCTCCACCAGGGTGCCCACGCCATCCTGGGTCGTGGCCGCAACCAAGCCGTTGGAGGTCGTGCGACCCTCACGCTTGGTGACGCCCTTCAGGCCCTTGACGCGCAGGATCTCGGTGGCCTTGGCGTGGTCGCCGTCGGCCTCGTCGAGCGCCTTCTTGACGTCGAGCATGCCGGCGCCGGTCTGCTCGCGCAGCGCCTTGATGTCAGCGGCGGTGTAGTTCGCCATAGGTGTCTCTCTCGCTCTCCTCGTCGATGCGGTTCAGGTGCGCGTGGCGCCTCAGGCCTTGGCGTCGGCGTCGGCCTCGGGGGCAGCAGCCTCGGGGGCGGCAGCCTCGACCTCGGGAGCCTCGGGAGCAGCAGCCTCGGGGGCGGCAGCAGCCTCTGCCTCGGGGGCGGCAGCCTCGGCCTCGGGAGCGGCCTCGGGGGCAGCAGCCTCCGGAGCAGCCTCGGCCTCAGCAGCGGCAGGCGCGTCGGCGGCAGCGGTCTCGCCGGCCTCAGGGGCAGCGGACTCGGCAGCCTGGGCAGCCTGACCACCGAGCAGCTCGCGCTC
>DASULG010000262.1:0-18120 GCA_036278335.1 Pedococcus sp. | reverse complement strand
GCAGACCCCAGATCCGCAGACCCCAGATCCGCGGGCCCCAGATCCGCAGCCCCATGACACCTGGTCAGGACTCGGCGAGAACCACGATCGTCTCGGGCCGAACTCCGTCGTACTTCATGGCGTCAGCCGCAGCCTCGGACTGCATGGCGCTCTGGAATGTCTCCATGTCGGGGCACTCGAGGAGCAGCCCAACGCGGTTCGACTTCTCGGGGTCGACGAAGGTCCGTGCGCTCATGCCGAGGGGGCCGAAGAACTCCGCCCGGCGCGGTGACGAGAGCCAGTGGTCGACGTCGTCCACTTCGTGGAAAATCATGAGTGTTGTCATGTCCGCCCGCCTTTCTGTGGCACCAACTGGGGTGCGCGGGGCCACAGTGACCGAGCCCGCTCGGATCCTGTCTGTGGGTTCCCGGTGGAGGACGCCGTCCGCGCACTTCGTCCAGCGTGGCAGTGGCTTGAGCCGCTTACCATGGCACAAACAGGTGGTCGACCCCTGGTCGGCCTGCCTCCGTGACGACGCCCCTGCACGGGCGCTGACACCTTGCGGGTCTTTGGCCTCTGTGGGCACTGACGCCGCCACCGCACGGTGGAGATGAGTGCGTCCGAGATGACACGGCCAGCGGCGAAGGGAGGGAGCGATCTCGATGTCCGACGTGGCTCCCGGTCTGCAGCCCACGCCGCGGATCGGGCGACACCAGATACGGCAGCGGAGCCCCGCGCGAACCGCGCTGTGGTCGCTTCTCACGGTCTCCATCTACGGGTTCTGGTGGTGGTGGGAGCTCAACCGCCAGCTCAGAGCCCTCGGCGAGCCGGTGCGGCCCTGGGAGGCGCTCGGCCGGGTCACCCTGGGGTGGCTGGTCGTCGGTCTGGCCCTGGTCCTCGGCTGGCCGTGGGCAGCGGTGGCGCTCAGCGTCATCCCCCTCGCCTCGTCGCTGCTCTCCGTCCTCGAGACCACCCGCAGGATGGCCGCGCTTCAGCGCGCGACAGGGGCACCTGTCACCGTGAGCATCCCGATCGCCCTCGGTCTCGCCGGGGTCGCTCTGGTCGGGGCAGTGGCGTGGCTTGCCCTGAGCCTCCTCGCCGTGCCCGTCGCGCTGCTGCTCGGGGTGGTGTGGCCTCTGGTCGCCATGGCGTTCATCGCCTACGTCCAGGCCGGACAGAACGGCGTGGTGGCGGGGGTGGAGAGTTGAAGACCGCGTCAGCGGACCGAGCGGGTCGACGGCTCGTCCTTCCGCTCTGTGCACTGGTCGGTTACGACCTGTGGCTGCGGCAGTGGATGCGAACGTGGGGGAGTACCCCCGACGAGCAGGTGATGACGCTGCCCGGTGACGAAGTGCTCGCGGACGTCATGACGCACTACACCAAGGGCCTGACGATCGACGCGCCGCCGGAGACGGTGTGGCCCTGGCTGGTCCAGATCGGCGACCGCCGCGCCGGCTTCTACAGCCACGACTGGATCGAGAGGTTCGTCTTCCCGGGCATGGTGCACTACGCGGAGCGCACGCACTCAGCCACCCGCATCCACCCCGAGCTGCAGCAGCTGCGGGTGGGCGACCACATCAACACCGGCTCGGTCGGCACATTCGCCATCGGAAACCCGGTGACGGTGCTCGAGCCCAACCGGGCGCTCGTCATCGGTACCTGGGCGTTCATCCTGCGGCCCCTCCCGGGGAACCGGACGCGCCTGCTGGTGCGAGAGCGTGATGGTGGCTACCTCCAGCCGATGGTGTCGCCCCGGTGGGTGCTGCCTCGAGCCCTCCTGGCTGTCGTCGACTACGTGGTCGGCGACCCGCTGCACTTCGTCATGGAGCGGAAGATGATGCTCGGCCTCAAGCAGCGCAGCGAGACCAGTCCTGCGGCGTGACACACAACCGCGGCGTGACCGCGCTGACCGCGCTGACCGCGCTGACCGCGCTGATCCCGCCTGACCTCAGCCGATAGCTGCCGCCATCCGCTCCACCGCCTCGGCGAGAACCGTCGGCGACGTGGCGAAGTTGAGGCGGGCATGTCCCTCGCCGCCGGTGCCGAAGCCGGGCCCCGGGCTGAGCGCCACACGGCCGCGCTCCCGGAAGACGGCGGCCGGGTCCGCGCCCAGGCCCATGGCTCGGCAGTCGAGCCAGGCCAGGTACGTCGCCTGCGGCACGCGGTAGCCGACCTGGGGCAGGTGCTCCGCGAGCAGCTCCGCGAGCAGCCGACGGTTGCTGTCGAGGCCGCCGAGCAGCGCCTCCAGCCACGCATCGCCGTCGCGCCACGCCGCTGCCTGGGCGAGGACGCCAAGGTGACTCGCCCCGAAAGCGGCCTCGTCCGGCATACGGGCCAGCTCTGCTGCTGCCTCCGGCCCTGCCAGGGCCAGGGCGGCGTTCAGGCCCGCGAGGTTGAACCCCTTCGACGCCGACATCAGCGAGAACGCGCTCGCCCCCACCGGCAGCGCGAGGTATGGCGTGAAACGGTTTGGCGCGTAGACCAGAGGCGCGTGGATCTCGTCGACCACCACCCGCACGCCATGGGCCGCGGCCAGCTCACCGGCCGTGGTGAGCTCATCGACGGTGTGCACCGCCCCGGTCGGGTTGTGCGGGCTGGAGAGCAGGTATGCCGCGCGGCCGCCCCCGCGCGTGCCCGCCACGAAGGCCGCGGCGAGGGTCTCCGGGTCGAGCCGCCCGTCCGCGGAGAGCGGCGCCTCGACCACGCGCCGCCCCAGGTTGTGCACGAAGTCGTAGAAGGGTGGGTAGACGGGGGAGTTGACCACGACCGCGTCCCCAGGGCCGGTGACCAGCCGTAGGACCTCGCTCACGCCGGTCATCACGTTGGCCACGAGGCGGGCGTGACGGGGCTCTGGAGCCCATCCCCATCGGCGCTGCGCGAACCCCGCCAGGGCCTCGGCGTAGTCGGGAGCCCACGGATATCCGGTGTCTCCGCGGGCCATGGCCTCCGAGACCGCGCGGACCACCGGCTCAGGGGGCAGCACGTCCATCTCCGCCACCCAGAGAGGCAGGACATCGTCTCCGTACAGGCGCCACTTGAGGCTGCGTCGCTGTCGCAGGTCCGCCAGCGAGAGCGCGAGCAGGGGGTTCTCCATGGCTGGACTCTAGGAGTGTGGCGAGCCATACGCCGGGCCAGTCGGCGCAGAGCATAGGCTTTCGTCGTGGCAGAGGGAGAGCAGACGATGACCTCGGAGGCGCAGGCCGTCTCTGACCGCGTCTTCACGCTGCCCAACGTGCTGTCCGTGCTGCGACTGGTCGGTGTGCCCGTCTTCCTGTGGGCCATCCTCGCGCAGCAGGACGCCATCGCCGTGGCCACCCTCATGTTCTCCGGCGTGAGCGACTACCTCGACGGCAAGATCGCCCGGCACTTCGGGATGATCTCGCGCGTTGGCCAGCTCCTCGACCCCCTGGCCGACCGCCTGTACATCGCCACGACCCTCTTCGGGCTGGCCTGGCGAGACATCATCCCTTGGTGGCTGGTGCTCCTCCTGGTCAGCCGTGAGGTCCTGCTGGCCGCGGTGCTCACGGTGCTCAAGCGCTACGGGCAGACGGGGCTGCCGGTGCACTTCGTCGGCAAGGCAGCGACCTTCAACCTCCTCTACGCCTTCCCGCTGCTTCTGCTCGGTGACGGCGAGAGCATGTTCGCCCAGTGGGCGCTGCCCATCGGATGGGCGTTCGCGTGGTGGGGGACCGTGCTCTACTGGCTGGCCGGCGTCATGTACATCATCCAGGCCTGGCAGGTGGTTGTCCGGGCTCGCGCAGCCTCCGCGGCGGCGTGATGGCACCGCCGACCTCGCACCGCCCGCCCCCGTCGCCCACGACGCCCGAGGGGCGTCGGCCCGACGAGTCCATGACGCTGCTCACCTCGATGATGGAGCGCCCGCTGGACCCGGGGTATGCCGCGGCCGCCCAGCGCCGTACCGACGCAGGCCTTCCGGGGGGAACGAGCACACGCACCCCGATGATGCTGGTGGCAGCCCTGGTGGTGGGCCTGCTGTTCAGCCTCGGCGCTCTCTCCCTGCGCGGGCCCGACACGGCAGCGTCGCGCACCCGGCAGGATCTCGTCCGGCAGATCGAGGCCCGCCGCGCCGACGCCGACGCCCGGGCGCGGCAGGCGCAGTCGCTCCAGGCCGAGATCGACCGCGCTCAGGCCAGTGCCCTCGGTGGCCAGCAGGCGGCCCTGGCCAAACGCCTCGCCGCGCTGACCCTGGCCGCCGGCAGCGAGGCAGTGACCGGCCCGGGACTGAAGCTCACCCTCGACGACGCCAGGGGGTCCGCGCAGGGCGGGGTCGCCGGCGACCCCCGCAGCAAGGCGTCGTCCGACGACGGCCGGGTGCTGTCCAAGGACCTGCAGATCGTCACCAACGCCCTGTGGGAAGCGGGCGCGGAAGCCATCGCCATCAACGGCCAGCGCCTCACCGCCCGGTCAGCCATCCGCTTCGCGGGTGACGCCATCCTCGTCAACTACCGCCCACTGACCCGGCCCTACGTCATCAGCGCCATCGGGGATCCGCAGAACCTCCAGGTGGAGTTCGCCGACAACGAGGGCGGCTCCTACGTGCGTGCCCTCGAGGACAACTACGGCGTTCGTGTCACGATGGCCGGGGCCAAGAAGCTCACCCTTCCCGGCGCACCCGCCCTCACGGTGCGCAACGCGACGAAGGCCGGCGCGCCACCCACCGGCACCCCCAGCACCACCGGCACCACCGGCACCACCGGCACTCCCAGCACCTCCGACCAGACCCCGACCACGACGGAGCCAGCACAGTGATACCGGTCCTCGGCCTCATCGGCGGCATCCTCATCGGGCTCTTCCTGCAGCCCGAGGTGCCGCTGTGGCTGCAGCCGTACCTGCCCATCGCCGTCATCGCTGCCCTCGACGCGGTGTTCGGCGCCGTCCGTGCCGTGCTCGACGGGATCTTCAACGACAAGGTCTTCGTCGTCTCCTTCCTGGCCAACGTGGTGGTGGCCGGCTTCATCGTCTTCCTCGGCGACCAGCTCGGCGTCGGCTCCCAGCTGTCCACTGGCGTGGTGGTCGTCCTGGGGGTCCGCATCTTCTCCAACGTCGCCTCGATCCGGCGGCACCTCTTTCGCGCATGAGCCAGCAGCCAGCCCCCGAGACGCCCCCCGAGACGCCCCCCGCAGCGGAGCCGGAGGCCGAGCGCGGCGCGTGGCGCATGATGTTCCGGATGGCGCGGCCTCGGGCGACCCGGGCGAACTTCTTCGCGGCGGCACTGGCGCTGGCCCTGGGGTTCGCCCTTGCCACGCAGGTCCAGCAGACCCAGCAGCAGGGGCTGGAGCAGCTCCGCGAGGACGAGCTGGTCCGCATCCTCGACGACGTCTCGCAGGACGCCGCCCGGCTCGGCAACGACGCCCGCGCCCTGGAGGTCACCCGCGACCGCCTGCTCAGCGGGGCCGACAGCAGCGCGGAGGCTCTGCGCGCGGCCCAGGAACGGCTCGACACACTCGGGATCCTCGCGGGGACGGTCCCGGCCGAAGGCCCCGGCATCGTGCTGACGATCGACGACCCTGACAAGAAGGTCACGAGCGCGCTTCTGCTGGACGCGCTTCAGGAGCTGCGGGACGCCGGCGCCGAGGCCGTCCAGATCGGCAACGTCCGTGTCGTCGCGAGCACCTACTTCACCGACGTGCCGAACGGCATCGAGGTCAGCGGGGTCGCGGTGAGCGCCCCCTACGAGATCCGGGCGATCGGTGAGAGCGCCACCATGGCCTCTGCCATGGACATTCCAGGCGGTGTCAGCGAGTCCGTGCGCCGCCTGGGCGCGGTGTCGCGGGTCGAGCAGCGCAAGTCCCTCAGCATCGCCGCGTTGCACACCCTTGAAGAGCCTCAGTACGCTCGGCCCGTCCCGGGGCCGACCGGCCCGGGCGGCTGACCGTCGCGCACCGCGCAACTCGACGAGGAGAACCATGAGCGAGCTGGAGTACCCCGAGGACCTGCGCTACACGCCCGAGCACGAGTGGGTGCGCGCCGGCGACGGCGGGGTCGTGCGGGTGGGCATCACCTCGTTCGCTCAGGACGCCCTCGGCGACGTCGTCTACGTGAGCCTCCCGACGGTGGGCGACACCGTGGCCGCCGGTGACGCCTGCGGCGAGGTCGAGTCGACGAAGTCGGTCAGCGACCTGTTCGCCCCCCTCAGTGGCGAGGTCACCGGCGTGAACGAGGCTCTCGACTCCAGCCCCGAGCTGGTCAACTCCGACCCGTACGGCGAGGGCTGGATGTACGAGCTGCGCCTGGACGACACCTCCCAGGTCGACGGCCTGCTCGACCAGGCCGCCTACCGCGAGCAGCTCGGCTGACACACCGCCCGAGAACCCCCGCCGTCCCCAGAAGGCGGTGTTGTGCAAGGAAATACTGCGGTGCACCACTGTGGTCCCATAGGTTTGTGTTTTGCTAGAGGGACCGGACGAGACGAGACGAGGAGCCCGGTAGATGACTGGCAGCGAGCACGAGGAGCAGGCCTCCCGCGCGCACGAGCCCACCACGATGCGCCTTCCCGGCATCGGTGGCCTGGAGCAGATCGACACGGGGGCCGAGGCTGAGGTCGCCCTCAGCAAGGCCGACCAGGCGACCGTCGATGCGCTGCGCACCGGAACGGCCCTGCTGGTGGTGCTCCGCGGTCCCAACACCGGGGCGCGGTTCCTCCTCGACGACGACGAGGTCAACTCCGGTCGCCACCCCGACAGCGACATCTTCCTCGACGACGTGACCGTCTCGCGCAAGCACGCGGTCTTCCGCCGTGAAGGGGACACGTTCGTCGTGCGCGATGTGGGCTCGCTCAACGGGACCTACGTCAACCGGGAGCGGATCGACGAGGCGGCGCTCAAGACCGGCGACGAGGTGCAGATCGGCAAGTTCCGTCTGGTCTTCTACGCCGGCAAGGGCTGAGCCCGGGTCGCTGGTGAGTGCTCGCAGGGTCAGGCGTGCCATGACCATCGGGGCCGTGCTCGAGTCCCTGAAAGCCGACTTCCCGGACATCAGCATCTCCAAGATCCGTTTCCTCGAGGCGGAGGGCCTGGTCACACCCGAGCGGACGGCCTCCGGGTACCGCACCTACTCGGAGCAGGACGTCGAGCGGCTGCGTTACGTCCTGACCGCCCAGCGGGACCGGTTCTGGCCGCTGAAGGTGATCCGCGAGGCGCTCGACGCGCTTGACCGCGGGCTGACGTCGGCCGGGGATACGCCGGAGACGGTGCGGCCGCAGCCGCCACTGCCGGCAGCCGACCCCGACGTGCCGTCCGCTGCGTCGCTGACCAGCAGCCGACAGCTGAGGATGACCCGCGACGAGCTTGCGGGGTCGGCTAAGCTCGACAGCGCCACCCTCGAGGCGCTGGAGACCTTCGGCCTGCTCCGTCCGGACGCGACGGGGCACTACGGCGAGGCCGCGCTGTCCATCGCGCACACGGCTGCCGGCCTCGCGGCATACGGCATCGAGCCCCGCCACCTGCGGCCGTTCCGCACGGCGGCGGACCGCGAGATCGGCCTGGTGCAGCAGGTCGTCTCGCCCCACCGGGGAAAACCCGGACGCGCCCCCAAGGCCGACCCGACGGCGGAGATCCTGCGGCTGTGCATCGGCCTGCACACGGCCTTGGTCAAGGACGGCTTGAGCCAGGCCTGAGACGTCCATGGGACGCCGGGGTACGGTGGGGGAGTGAAGGTTCTTGACGTCCTCGGGGTCCGGGTCGAGATGCCGACCAACCACCCGATCGTGCTGCTGCGAGAGCGCGGCGGCGACCGCTATCTGCCCATCTGGATCGGTGCCGCGGAGGCCACTGCCATCGCCTATGCGCAGCAGGGGATCGAGCCGCCGAGACCGTTGACGCACGACCTGCTCAAGAACGTCATCGAGGGTCTTGGCCACCGCCTCACGGAGGTGCGGATCGTCGAGCTCAAGGACGGGGTGTTCCACGCCGCCCTCGTCTTCGACGGGGCGGTCGAGATCTCCTCGCGGTCCTCCGACGCCATCGCCCTCGCCCTGCGCACTGGCACCGAGATCGTCACCGGCGAGAGCCTCCTGGAGGAGGCGGGTGTCTCGATGGCGCCTGAGGAGGACGACGACGAGGTGGAGAAGTTCAAGGAGTTCCTGGACCACGTCTCGGCCGAGGACTTCGACAAACCGGAGGGGGAGAGCGGGACCTGACCGCCTGACTGAGCGTAGGGGTCTGACCCTCTAGTGAAGGTTGAGGGAGGTCGGAGGCGGCGCGACACGCCGACGGCAAAGGCTGCACAGGTCGTTGACGTGCGGTGTTGTCACCCGTAACGTCATGAGTCCCCGAATACGAGCAATGTAGTTACACAGGAGGTGAGCGCCGTGAGCCCCATGGGTGAAGCCAAGGACGGTACGACGTCGGTGCCGGTCGCAGCACAGGGCCTGTTGTTCACGGACGACCTTCCCGAGCTCAGCGAGGACATCGGCTACCGCGGCCCGACGGCCTGCAAGGCAGCCGGGATCACCTATCGCCAGCTCGACTACTGGGCCCGCACCGGTCTCGTCGAGCCCTCCGTGCGAGGGGCGACCGGCTCCGGCACGCAGCGGCTCTACGGCTTCCGCGACATCCTCGTGCTGAAGGTCGTCAAGCGGCTGCTCGACACCGGGGTGTCCCTGCAGCAGATCCGCGTCGCGATCCAGGCGCTGCGCAAGCGCGGCGTCGAGGACCTCGCGCAGATCACGCTGATGAGCGACGGCGCGTCGGTCTACGAGTGCACCTCTGCTGACGAGGTCATCGACCTCGTGCAAGGCGGCCAAGGTGTCTTCGGCATCGCGGTCGGCCGCGTGTGGCGCGAGGTCGAGGGAGAGCTTGCGGCGCTGCCCAGCGAGCGCACTGACGACGGCTCCCTCGCCGCGCACCCGGACGACGAGCTGCGCGCCCGTCGCCACGCCCGCCTGGCCTAGACCTGTCCCACGCCGAGCCCGCCCCTCCCACGAGTGGCGGGCTCGTGCTGTAGATTTGAAGCGCTGAACACCCCGTGTGGGAGAGTCCCCGCGTGCACGGCACGGCGGGGCGCCGAAGGGGCAAACTCCCCGGAACCTCTCAGGCGCCAGGACCACACGGATCAGGCACCTCTGGAGCGACCGCCGGCTGGCGGCGTGACAGATGGGGAGGCATCCGTGTCGGACCGTGTCAGGAGCCTCATGTCTCACGCAGCATCGTCGCAGTCAGCAGCCGGAGCCGGGGAGCTGCCGGACTTCGTCTCCCGCCACATCGGGCCGTCAGAGTCCGACGTCGCGGTCATGCTCGAGACCATCGGGCAGAGCAGCCTGGAGAGCCTGGCCGACACGGCAGTCCCTGGTGCCATCCGCGCCGAGCGGGCCCTGCACCTCGACGCGGCGCCCTCCGAGACGGCGGTGATCGAGGAGCTGCGGTCACTGGCCCGCCGCAACCACGTGCTGCGCTCGATGATCGGCCTGGGCTACTACGGCACGGTCACGCCCGCCGTGATCCAGCGCAACGTGCTGGAGAACCCGGCCTGGTACACCGCCTACACGCCGTACCAGCCGGAGATCTCACAGGGGCGTCTCGAGGCGCTGCTGAACTTCCAGACGGTCGTCTCCGACCTCACCGGCCTGCACACCGCGGGCGCCTCCCTGCTGGACGAGGGCACGGCCGCCGCCGAGGCGATGACCCTGATGCGGCGCTCGAGCAAGGCCCCCGCCGACGCGGTGCTCCTCGTCGACTCGCAGGTCTTCCCGCAGACCCTTGCGGTCATGCACACCCGTGCCGTGCCCCTCGGGCTCGGCGTGGCGGTGGCGGACCTGACCGGTGTGGACAGCGCGGAGGCGCTGCGCGCGGCTGCGGGGGACCGCGAGGTCTTCGGTGTGATCGTGCAGTACCCCAGCGCCGACGGCGAGCTGCGCGACTGGCGGGCGCTCACGGCTGCCGCCCACGACGCCGGTGCCCTGGTCACGGCCGCGGCCGACCTGCTGGCGCTGACGCTGGCGACGCCGCCGGGGGAGTGGGGCGCAGACGTCGCGGTCGGCACCACCCAGCGCTTCGGCGTGCCCATGGGCTTCGGTGGGCCCCACGCGGGGTACATGAGCGTCCGTGCCGGGCTCGAGCGCTCGCTTCCCGGCCGCCTGGTCGGGGTCTCGGTCGACGCCGACGGCGCCCCGGCATACCGCTTGGCCCTCCAGACCCGTGAGCAGCACATCCGCCGCGAGAAGGCGACCTCCAACATCTGCACGGCGCAGGTCCTCCTGGCCGTGATGGCCTCGATGTATGCCGTGTACCACGGCCCTTCGGGCCTGGCTGCCATCGCCAGGCGAACCCACGCGCACGCCCGGGCCCTGGCCGACGGCCTGGCCAACGAAGGCGTCGACGTGCAGACCGCCACCTTCTTCGACACGGTGACGGTGGCCGTTCCCGGTCGGGCGGCCGAGGTCGTGCGCGAGGCCGCGAACCGGGGCGTGAACCTGTGGAGGGTCGACGACGACCGTGTCTCGATCAGCGCCGACGAGACCACCGGGCTCGCCGACCTCGAGGCCGTGTGGGCCGCCTTCGGCGTCACCGGCGGACATCGCGTCACGCTGGCCGCCCCGGACTGGCCCGAGTCGCTCGTGCGCACCAGTGACTACCTCACCCACCCGGTGTTCTCCGCGCACCACAGCGAGACCTCGATGCTGCGCTACCTGCGCCGGCTCGCCGACCGCGACTTCGCGCTCGACCGCGGCATGATCCCGCTCGGTTCCTGCACCATGAAGCTGAACGCGACCACCGAGATGCAGGCCGTCACCTGGCCGGAGTTCGCCGACCTGCACCCGTTCGCACCGGCCTCGCAGACCGAGGGCATCCGCGACCTGATCGCCGAGCTCGAGGCGTGGCTGTGCACCATCACCGGCTACGACGCGGTGTCCCTCCAGCCCAATGCCGGCTCCCAGGGCGAGCTCGCCGGGCTGCTCGCCATCCGCGCCTACCACCGTGAGCAGGGCCAGGGGGAGCGCCGGATCTGTCTGATCCCGGCCAGCGCGCACGGCACGAACGCCGCCAGCGCCGTGATGGCCGGCATGAAGGTCGTCGTGGTCAAGACCGCAGCTGGTGGTGACATCGACATGGACGACCTGCGGGCCAAGGTCGACCAGCACGGGGACCAGCTCGCGGCGATCATGGTCACCTACCCCTCCACCCACGGCGTGTTCGAGGACACCATCACCGAGCTCTGCGCGCTCGTGCACGACGCAGGCGGGCAGGTCTACGTGGACGGAGCCAACCTCAACGCGCTGGTGGGCTTGGCGCAGCCGGGCAGGTTCGGCGCGGACGTCTCGCACCTGAACCTGCACAAGACGTTCTGCATCCCGCACGGCGGTGGCGGCCCGGGCGTCGGCCCCGTCGCACTGCGCGCCCACCTGGCGCCCTACCTGCCGAACCACCCGCTGGCGCCGGAGGCCGGACCGGAGACGGGCGTCGGGCCCATCTCGGCCGCGCCCTACGGCTCGGCGAGCATCCTGCCGATCTCGTGGGCGTACGTGCGGCTCATGGGCGGAGCCGGCCTGACACGGGCCACCCAGGTCGCCGTGCTCAACGCCAACTACATCGCTGCCCGGCTTCGCGAGCACTACCCGGTGCTGTACTCCGGGCACGACGGGATCGTCGCCCACGAGTGCATCCTGGACCTGCGCGAGCTGACCAGGCGCACGGGGGTGAGCGTGGACGACGTTGCCAAGCGGCTCATCGACTACGGCTTCCACGCCCCGACGATGTCCTTCCCCGTGGCGGGCACGCTGATGGTGGAGCCCACCGAGAGCGAGGACCTCTACGAGCTCGACCGCTTCTGCGAGGCGATGATCGCGATTCGAGGGGAGATCGCCGAGGTGGAGGCGGGCGAGGTGCCGGTGGCGGACAGCATGCTACGCAACGCTCCCCACACGGCCGCGGCCCTGGCCAGCAAGTGGGAGTACCCGTACGAGAGGTCGAGCGCGGCCTTCCCCGTCGGGGTTGACGCCGGGGACAAGTACTGGCCGCCGGTGAGCCGGATCGACGGAGCCTACGGGGACCGCCACCTGGTGTGCTCGTGCCCGCCGCCGGAGTCCTTCCAGGAGTAGGACGCCCGTCAGGACTGCGACACGGGCCGGTGCCGGCGTACCCCTCGGGGTGCGCCGGCACCCTCGTGCGACCACCACGGTCGGGCGCCGAGGCCAGCACGCCTGCAGACGGCGCCGGTGGAGGCTAGGCCGCTGGCTCTGCCGCCGCGGCCGCGAGGACCCGCACGGAGGAACCGCTCTCCGTCTTGTCGACGCAGATCTGGGCGGGGATGCGGCCGCGGAGCTCTGCCACGTGGCTGACGACCCCCACCGCGCGGCCTCCCTCACGCAGGCCGTCCAGCACCGCCATCACCTGCTCCAGGCTCTCCTCGTCGAGGGTGCCGAAACCCTCGTCGACGAAGAGCGTCTGGAGGTCGAAGCCGCCTGCCTCTTCGCGGACCGCGTCGGCGAGGCCGAGGGCCAGGGCGAGGGAGGCCATGAAGGCCTCCCCGCCCGAGAGCGTGGAGGTGTCGCGGCTGTGCCCGGTCCAGAGGTCCTGGACGCTCAGGCCCAGGCCGCTGCGGGCACCACGTGCGGCCAGGCCGTCGGAGTGCTGGAGCCGGTAGCGGCCATCGCCCATGACCGCCAGCCGCTCGTTGGCCAGCATCGCGACCTTCTCCAGACGGGCAGCCAGAACGAACGAGGTGAGCCGCATGCGCAGCGTGTTGTTGCCGCTGGTGCCGGCGAAGGTGTCGGCCAGCTCGCGCAGCAGCGCGTGCCGGGCTGCGTCGGGACCGAGCGCCTCGCACTGCCTGACCAGCTCGTCGCGCAGCCGGGCAACGGCCGCGAGCGTGCGGCGGGCGAGGGTCTCGGCGTCCTTGGCGTGGAGCAGGGCGCTCTGCGCGGCGGCGGCAGCCTCCTTGTGGGCCGCGACATCCGGCGGGGGCACGTCGGCGGCCGCCCTCACCTCCGGGTCGGCCAGCGCCGTCTCGGCCTCGGCCCGGGCGCGCTCGTATGCCGCGCAGAGCTCCTCGAGCCGGCGCACCTCGGTCTCGGGCAGGGCCGCCGTCCGTGCCTGCTCGGCGTCGGCGAAGCCGTGCTCCGCCAGGGCAGCGGTGAGTGCGGCGGTGGCTTCGGCCACACTCGTACTGGTGGTGGCCACACTCCGCAGGGCGTCGAGGTGCTGTTCCGCGTGGGTCACCGTCTGCCGGTGGACCGCCAGCACGGACTCGAGACTCTCCGGTCGAGTGGTGGCGGCGTCTGACGTGTGGGCCGCTGGAGGGGCCTCAGCGCACGGGCACTGCTGTGCGTGCTCGCGCAGGATGGCAGCCAGCGCGCTCTGGTCGTCGGCCAGCGCGCGCTCGAGCTCGGCCAGGGTCGCGGTGATCGTCACCACCTCGGCCTGGAGCCTCTGTCCACGCTCGTCAAGAGCATTGCGGCCAGCGTCAGCACGCTCGAGGGACTGCTCTGCAGCATCCTTCTTCGACGCCTGGGCGCGCGCCTGGGCCAGCGCTGCCTGCGCCGACTCGAGCGCGTCACGGAGCTCAGTCTCGTCACGCTCGTCCCCGTCGAGCAGGGCTCGGCGGCTGTCGGCCTCGGTGTCGGCCGCCACCAGCTCGCGCTCGAGCGTCTCGAGCGCCGTGCGCGCTGAGGACCATCGGTCGTCGGCGTTCGCGATGTCGTCGGCGGTGACCGGGTGTGTCCGCACGGCAGGGTCCGGGTGGGCGCACGAGCCACAGACGGCACAGGGCCGGCCGTCAGCGAGGCCCTCGGCGAGCTCCCCGGCCATGTTGGCGAGGCGCGCCTCGCGCAGGTCGAGCAGGCGCTGCCGGTGGTCCTGCTCGCGAGTACGGGCAGTGACGATGCGCTCGGCGAGGTCGCGGAGCGCCACCACACCGCGGTCCTGGGCGCGGCGGACCGCGAGCAGCCGCTCAGCTGTCTCCGCGCGGGCCTGCAGCCCGTCAAGTCCTGTGGCGGCCGCTGTCGCCAACGCCACCAGCTCGCTGGCGCTCCGGGAGGCCAGCTCGGCGCGCTCCCTCTCGTCGCCGAGTGCCTCGACAGCGGTGTGCGCGGCCGTCACCCTGTCGCGAAGGCCTGCGCTGCGGCGGGCCTGCTCGTCGATGACCTGGGCGAGGCGGGCGGCTGCCGCCAGCATCTCGTCGTGGCTCCTCAGCCGATCCGTCCAGGCGGCGGCGCCTTCGGCTCCACGGTCATCGAGGCCGAAGCGGGCCATGGCGGTGCCGGTGCGTTGAGCCCGCGTTGCCGCAGCCTCCTGTGCCGCCTCGGCGCGGGCAAGCGTGCGCAGCTCGCCGCTGACTGCAACCGCTCGGGCAGCCTGCGCCAGGGTGGCTCGCGCCTCCGAGTGCAGCGCCTCCGCCGTCTCCAGCTCGGCGAGCCTGCTGGTCGCCGCACGGGCCTTCTGCTGCAGCTCGATGATGCGCTCGGCCGCCTGGGAGCGGGACGCTGCGGACTCGGCAGCGGTGGCGGCTGCGTCGAGGTCGGCCAGGGTCTGCACCGCGAACCCGTCAAGGGCATCGTGGAGCCGTTCGAGCTCGGCGGGAACCTGGTGCGGCTCCAGGTCCTCCCAGTCGGCTGCCTCGTTGAGGAGCCCGGCTGGGGCGTCGGCCAAGGCGTCGCCCAGCCGGGCAAGGCCTGTCGTCACCGCCGAGCGGCGCTCGGCCAGGAGCTCCGCGGTGCGGCGCCGCTCACCGGCCAGCCAGTCCTCGATGCCGGCGAAGGAGGAGATGTCGAACAGCCGCTCGAGCACCTCGCGCCGGGCCTCCGGTGAGGCACGCAGGAAGGCCGCGAACTCGCCCTGGGGCAGCAGGACGACCTTGCTGAACTGCTCCAGCCCCATGCCGAGGACCTCGGTGAGCACAGCCGCGACGTCGTCATGGCGGTTGTCCTTGCCGACCCAGCTGCCTGACACCTGCTCGTGCAGAACCACCCGGGCGGGGGCCTTGGTCATGCCCTGCCCGCGTTTCTTCGGCCGCAGGAACTCCGGCGAGCGCTCGACGCGGAGCCGCCGCCCCGAGGCGGTGAACTCCAACGTCACCCTGGGCACGGCGTCAGGCGCCGCGTGGTCGCTGCGCAGGGAGCGGCCGCTGGGGCGCGCACCGGGCACCGCGGCATACAGGGCGAAGCACACGGCGTCGAGGATGCTCGTCTTGCCGGCCCCGGTGGCGCCGCGGATGAGGAACAGCCCGGCCGCGGCCACATCGTCGAAGTCGATGTCAACGGTGCCGGCGAACGGGCCGAAGGCGGTCATCGACAGGCGGTGCAGTCTCATGCGACGCCCTCCGTGCGACCGACCGCACGCACGACCTCTCCCTCGTCGTCGTGGCCGGCTCTGCCGAGGCGCGCCGCCTCAACAGCCTCGGCGATGACGGCCTGCTCTGCCTCCGTGGCACCCTGCCCCGCGCGGACGTGGGACAAGAAGTCGCAGCAGACGTCGGCCACGGACTTCTGGGCGACGCGCGCGGCATAGGAGCCCACGGGTACCGGCGCTCCCTGGGGGTCGAACTGCAGGGACAGCGTGTGCGGGAACCGGCGCCGCAGCTGCTCCATCGCGCCCATCGGCCGTACCGCGTCCGTCAGCGTGACCTGGCACCAGGACCGCTCTGCGTCAGCGTGGGACGCGTGCTCCAGCAGGTCAGCAAGCTCGCCGCGCAGCACCGCCAGAGGCCGCAGCACGGGCGCCGCAACCTGCTCGCTGCGCACGCCGGAGGCTCCGACGTCCACGAGCCAGGACCCCTTGGTGTGGCGCGCCTCGCTGAAGGACATGGCCACCGGGGAGCCTGAGTACCGGATGGTCTCCGCCAGCTTCTGCTGGCCGTGCAGGTGGCCAAGAGCGACATAGTCCACGCCATCAAAGACCCGCGGGTGGACCATCGCCACTCCGCCGACGGTGATGTCGCGCTCCGAGTCGCTGGTGGCGCCGCCGTTGACGAACGCATGGGCCATCACCACCGAGCGGCCGCCGCGGGCCGACCGATCGGCGTTGACGCGGTCCATGGCCGCCGACAGCACGCCGGCATGGGTGCGCTCAGCGGCGCCGAGCGGGCCGGCTGCGATGGAGGGCTCGAGGTAGGGGAGCGGGTAGATCGCGACGCCCTCGACCAGCACGGGCCGGCCGATGGACGAGGTGGCCGACCGGATGTGCAGGCCCGATCGCTCGAGCAGCCCGGAGGCGAAGCCGAGGCGGATGGCAGAGTCGTGGTTGCCGCTGGACAGGACGACCTGCGCACCCGCGTCGATGAGGCGGGTGACGGCCTCGGAGAGCAGCGCCACGGTGTCGGGCGCGGGCAGGGCGCGGTCGTAGACGTCACCCGAGACCAGGACGACGGCGACGGCCTCGGCGCGCACGGTGTCGACCAGGTGGTCGACGAACGCAGCCTGGGCGTCGAGCAGCCCCACCTGGTGGAACGAGCGCCCCAGGTGCCAGTCGGAGGTGTGGATCATGCGCACGTCACGCAGGCTAGGAGAGGGCACCGACACGGCCCGTGATTTGGCCGGGCGTGGCCCGGATCGGCTTGAGGGGAAGGCCACACCCGAGCACGAGAGATGGTGCGGTGGCACCGGTGGCCGGGGGTGTGGTTGGGTCATCACAGCGAAGCCGCATGGCTGGCAGGCACCTGAGGAGGTCCCGTGGGCGAAGAGGTGACCGCGCAGAGCTACACACGCGAGCAGCGCCAGCGCTACCGCGAGAAGGTGCGCCAGAACCTCGATGTCTTCGAGCGGATGCTGGCGCAGAGCAGCTTCGAGTTCGAGCGGCCCATGACCGGCCTGGAGATCGAGCTCAACCTCGTCGACAAGCACTACCAGCCGCTGTTTGCCAACGCCGAGGTGCTCGAGGAGATCGCTGACCCCGACTACCAGACCGAGCTGGCCCGCTACAACATCGAGCTCAACGTGCAGCCCCGCCCGCTGCCGGGGGATGCGGCCCTGCACCTCGAGGACGAGCTGCGAGCCTCCCTCAACCGGGCGGATGAGGCGGCTCACAAACGCGGGGCCCACATCGTGGCGGTCGGCATCCTCCCGACCCTCATGCCGGAGCACTTCGAGGGGGAGTGGATCAGCGCCAACAACCGCTACACGGCGCTCAACGACTCGATCTTCTACGCCCGCGGCGAGGACATCTACCTCGACATCGAAGGGCCCACCGGGGAGCGCGTGGCGACGTACTGCGGCTCGATCGCCCCTGAGTCCGCCTGCACCAGCGTCCAGCTCCACCTGCAGGTGGCACCCCAGGACTTCGCTGCCCACTGGAACGCCGCGCAGGCGCTGGTCGCCCCGCAGCTGGCCATGGCCGCCAACTCACCGTTCTTCTTCGGCCAGCGGCTGCACGCCGAGACCCGCATCGAGCTGTTCAGCCAGGCCACGGACACCCGCAGTGTCGAGCTGAAGAACCAAGGGGTGCGCCCACGGGTGTACTTCGGGGAGCGCTGGATCACCTCGATCTTCGACCTGTTCGAGGAGAACGTCCGCTACTTCCCGGCCCTGCTGGCCGAGGTCTCCGACGAGGACCCGGTTGCCAAGCTCGAGGCAGGAGAAGCCCCTGCGCTGGCCGAGCTGCGGCTGCACAACGGCACCATCTACCGCTGGAACCGGCCCATCTACGACATCGTCGACGGCCGGCCGCACCTGCGTGTGGAGAACCGCGTCCTTCCGGCCGGGCCCACCATCATCGACGTCCTGGCCAACGCCGCCTTCTACTACGGCGTCATCCGCAAGCTGGCGGCCGACGACCGGCCCGTGTGGACCAAGATGAGCTTCGCGGTGGCCGAGCAGAACTTCCACCACGCAGCCCGCGACGGGATGGACGCCACGCTCTACTGGCCCGGCTTCGGGCAGGTCAGCGCCGATGAGCTGGTGCTTCGCCACCTCCTGCCTCTGGCCCACGAGGGACTGCGGGAGTGGGGCGTCTCCGAAGCCGTCTGCGAACGCTACCTCTCGGTGATCGAGGGACGCTGCAAGGCCGGCGCCAACGGCGCCACCTGGCAGACCCAGGCCGTGGAGCGGCTCGAGGCGCAGGGCCTGGACCGGCAGAGCGCGCTGACCCGGATGCTCGAGGTGTACGTCGGGCACATGCACAGCAACGAGCCGGTGCACACCTGGCCGCTGCCCTGACCCTGGCGGGCCGGCGTGACGGTCTATTCGGCCACCCA
>DASULG010000261.1:0-2847 GCA_036278335.1 Pedococcus sp. | reverse complement strand
AGCCGCACGTAGCCCTCGGGCTCCGGCGCTTCGTCCCAGGCTCGGGCAAGGGACTGCACCGCCTGCGCACGGTGTCCCTGCGCGTCCAGTGCCAGGGCGTTCAGCATCTGGATCTCGATGAGGCTCCCGGCGCGTCCAGAGGGCTCGGCCGCCGCGCGCAGCCGCGCCAGCAGGCGCACCGCCTCGTCGAGGGCGGCGGGGTCGGGGCGTCTCCGGTGCCGGGCGATGAGCAGGCGCACCAGTGTGAGGTGGTCGAACTCACCCAGGTACGCGGCATCGTCCGTGGCGGACATGCCCCTCTCAGCAGCCCAGCCAGCGGCCTGCGACAGGTTGCCGTGCGCAACCCAGACCCGGGCCCTCATCGCCGCGATGGGGCGCACATGCGGAAAGAAACCCGGCCGGTAGAGCTGCTCCGCCTCGTCCAGGAGGGCGATCGCCTCCTGCGGCTTGCCCTCTGCCTCCGCGACTCGACTCTTGGCGACGAACCACCGGGGCCGGCTCTCGTCCGTGGCAGCGCTCTCGCCGAGCGCCGCCGCCCGCTCGAGGTGTCGCCTGGCGGCGCCGAGGTCCCCGGCTTCGCAGTCGATCTCACTGAGACCCGCGTGCAGGACGGGCGTTGCCCTCGCCACGCGCTCGCCCGCTGCCTCGGCCCGCTGAAGCGCGCCCAGGTAGAGCCGGCGCGCCCTTCCCGGTCGACCCGCTGCGAGCCACAGGTCAGCGAGCACGACCGTGCTGCTCAGCGCGTCGACCAGGTTGCCCGCCGCGTGCAGACTGGCCACCGCCTGCGCGAACGTCTCCAGCGCCGCCGCCACGTCCCCCTTCGCCCATGCGGCGAGCCCGAGGAACCCGTTCGCGCTGCCTCGCGCAAGGTGGTCGCCCGGGCCGGCCAGGTCAAGGGCGCGCCGTGCGTGCTCCACCGTGCCGGCCACATCGCCGCGCGCCTGCGCCAGGGAAGCCCGGTAGACGGCGATGGTCGCCGGCAGGGTGCGCAGCTCCTCAGTGTCAGCCCACGGGTGAGCCGATTCGTGCGGGCCGGCAGCCAGTGCTCGTTCGGCGTCGTCGAGCCGTGCCTCGACTCCGTCCAGGTCGCCGGAGACCATGAGCATGTGCCCGGCGAAGACGCTGAGCACCGGGCTGGAGCGGATGCAGTGGTCGGGCAGGGCCTCCAGCCAGCCGAGCAGCAGGGACTCGCGCCGCTCGCGGCGGATGGCCGGCACAGCCATCTCCATGAGGTGGGCCGCCCGGTCGAAGTCGCGCCCGGCCAGCGCGTGCCGGACCGCCTCCTCGGCCAAGTCATGCGCCTCGTACCAACGGCTGGCGCGCTGGTGCAGCCGCGGAAGCAGGTCGGGCTGCTCGGCGAGCAGACGGGCCCTCAGCACGTCGGCGAACAGGTGGTGGTAGCGGTACCACTCCCGCTGGTCGTCCAGCGGGACGAGGAAGAGGTTGGTCCGCTCCAGGGTCGTGAGCCTGAGGCTGCCGTCGTCGCGGTCCGTGAGCGCGTCGCACAGCGTCCCGGTGAGCCGGTCGAGCACGGACGTCTGGAGGAGGAAGTCGCGCACTGGCTCGGGCTGGTGTGCCAGCACCTCCTCGACGAGGTAGTCGAGGAGGTACCGGTCGGTCCCGGCGAACTGGGCGATGAAGCTGCTGACGTCCTCACGTCCCTGGAGTGAGAGTGCGGCGAGCTGGAGGGCGGCGATCCACCCCTCGGTGCGTCCCTCGAGGACCTCGATGTCTTGTGCGCTGAGGTGCTGTCCAGTCGCCTCGTCGAGGTACTCGGACGTTTCCTCCGACGTGAACCGCAGGTCGGCGGCACGGATCTCGACCAGCTGGCCGCGCACCCGAAACCGAGCGAGTGGCAGGGCGGGGTCGGCGCGGGTGCTGAGCACGACGTGCACGTGGGGCGGGAGGTGCTCGAGCAGGAAGGCCATTCCCTCGCCGACGTCATGGTTGTCCACCAGGTGGTAGTCGTCCAGCACGAGCCACACCTCCCCCGGTGCCGCGGCCAGCTCGTTGAGCAGGGTGGTGAGCACGAGGTCGGTCGCCAACGGCGCGGAGCCGAGGAGCTCCAGCGCCCCTGAGCCGACGGTGGGCACGGCGCCCTCGAGGGCTGTCACGACGTACGTCCAGAACGACGCCGGCTCGTTGTCCGATGGCTCGAGCGAAACCCACGCGACAGCACGGTCGTCCCCGGGTGTCGTGCCCAGCCACTCGGCCAGGAGCGTCGTCTTGCCGAACCCCGCCGGGGCGGACACCAGGGTCAGGCGCGAGCCCGCTCGTCGCAGCCGCTCGAGGAGCCGTGGGCGTGCCACCAGATCGGCTCGCAGCTTCGGGACGTACAGCTTGGTTGCAATCAGCGGACCTGCCACGCCATCCCCATTCCAAGGTGCACAGCCGTGTCCGACGTGTGCCGGTGGTAACGCTACCGGGCTGCATCAGCATGGATTCGATGCTCGGCGAGGGCCGGGTGTCCTGGGCGGCCGCTGCGGATCATTCCCGGTACTACCAGACCCTCCCTGGCGCCGCGGGACTCCTGACCCAGCAGCCCACCATCGCCGTGCACCATCGGACCACCGGCGAGTCCTGTATCGACGGTGGGATGTGAACCACGCCGTGCCGTAGTGTCCCCGGGATCATGGGGTCACAGCGGGAGTCGGGCGAAGTTCCCGAGCCGGATGACGGGCGGCAGCCCGGTCGGCCACTCGGGGCGCTGGGGCAGATGCACAGCCGGGCGCTGCTCACCCTCGTCGCGGCGGGAATGATCAGCGTGGCCCCTCTGGCCCGGGCCGCGATAGGGCCGGCGGGCGGCGGCCAGAGCGCGCACTCGTCCCCGGTCTACCTCCTTGCCCT
>DASULG010000260.1:0-3876 GCA_036278335.1 Pedococcus sp. | reverse complement strand
TTCAGGGAATACAGCGAGCTGGTCAACACCAAGGCAAAGGGCATGTGCACGTTGCGCGGCCTGTTCGACTTGAAGTTCGCCGAGCAGCCCGTCCCCATCGACGAGGTTGAGCCGGTCGAGAGCATCATGAAGCGGTTCAAGTCGGGCGCCATGTCCTATGGCTCGATCAGCAAGGAAGCCCACGAGACGCTCGCCATCGCGATGAACCGCCTCGGCGGCCGCTCCAACACCGGTGAAGGTGGCGAGGACGTCGACCGCCTGATGGACCCCGAGCGTCGCTCGACCATCAAGCAGGTGGCCTCCGGCCGGTTCGGCGTCACCTCGCTCTACCTGACGAAGTCGGGCGACATCCAGATCAAGATGGCGCAGGGTGCCAAGCCCGGCGAGGGCGGCCAGCTGCCCGGCCACAAGGTCTACCCGTGGATCGCGACGACCCGTCACTCGACTCCCGGTGTCGGCCTGATCAGCCCGCCGCCGCACCACGACATCTACTCGATCGAGGACCTCGCGCAGCTGATCCACGACCTCAAGAACGCCAACCCCGAGGCGCGCATCCACGTCAAGCTCGTCTCCGAGGTCGGGGTCGGCACCGTCGCCGCGGGGGTCTCCAAGGCCCACGCCGACGTCGTGCTCATCTCCGGTCACGACGGCGGCACCGGGGCGTCCCCGCTGACCTCGCTGAAGCACGCCGGCGGCCCCTGGGAGATCGGGCTGGCCGAGACGCAGCAGACGCTGGTGCTCAACAACCTGCGCGACCGGATCGTGGTGCAGGTCGACGGCCAGATCAAGACCGGCCGCGACGTCGTGGTGGCCGCGCTGCTCGGCGCCGAGGAGTTCGGCTTCGCCACCGCGCCCCTGGTCGTCAGCGGCTGCGTGATGATGCGCGTCTGCCACCTCGACACCTGCCCGGTCGGCATCGCCACCCAGAACCCCGAGCTCCGCGCGCGGTTCACCGGCAAGCCGGAGTTCGTGCAGACCTTCTTCGAGTACATCGCCGAGGAGGTGCGCGAGCACCTCGCCGCGCTGGGCTTCCGCACCATCGAGGAGGCCATCGGCCAGGTCTCCGCGCTGGACGCCAGCAAGGCCATCGCCCACTGGAAGGCCTCCGGGCTCGACCTCTCGCCGATCTTCGCCGACGTGCAGAGCCCGGGCGGGGCAGCCCGCCGCAACACCACCACCCAGGACCACGGCCTCGAGAAGGCCCTGGACCACAACCTCATCGCCATCGCCCGGGAGGCGATCAACGACGGCACACCGGTCACCGGCCAGGTCGCGGTGCGCAACGTCAACCGCACGGTCGGCACGCTGCTCGGGCACGAGGTCACCAAGGCCCACCCGGACGGCTTGCCCGACAACACCATCGACCTGACGCTGGTGGGCTCGGCCGGGCAGTCCCTGGGCGCCTTCCTACCCAGCGGGATCACCCTGCGCCTGTTGGGCGACGCAAACGACTACGTGGGCAAGGGCCTCTCGGGCGGGCGCGTCGTCGTCCGGCCCGACCGCGCCGCGCCGCTCCAGGCGGAGCAGAACGTCATCGCCGGCAACGTCATCGGCTACGGCGCGACCTCCGGCGAGATCTACCTGCGGGGCAAGGTCGGCGAGCGCTTCTGCGTCCGCAACAGCGGCGCCGCCGCGGTCGTCGAGGGCGTGGGCGACCACGGCTGCGAGTACATGACGGGCGGGACGGTGCTCGTGCTCGGGCCGACCGGGCGCAACTTCGCGGCCGGCATGTCCGGGGGCCTGGCCTTCGTCCTCGACCTCGACGCCGAGCGCGTCAACCCCGAGCTCGTCGACCTCTCGCCGCTGCGGCCGGACGACGAGACGACCGTGAAGGACCTGCTCACCAGGCACCAGCAGTGGACAGAGTCGTCCGTTGCGGCGCGGCTGCTCCAGGACTGGGACGAGGCGCGCCACCGCTTCACCCTCGTCCTGCCGCGTGACTTCCAGCGTGTGCTCGACGTGCGCGCAGCCGCTGAGGCGGAAGGACTCGACGTCAACGGCTCCGAGGTGTGGGAGCGGATCATGGAGGCATCCCGTGGCTGACCCCCAGGGCTTTCTCAAGACGCGCGAGCGGGAGCTCCCGCAGCGCCGGCCCGTCGACGTGCGTATTCGTGACTGGAAAGAGGTCTACGAGGAGCAGCAGCTCGGCGCCCTGAGGCGCCAGGCAGGCCGCTGCATGGACTGCGGCATCCCGTTCTGCCACTCGGGCTGCCCGCTGGGCAACCTCATCCCCGAGTGGAACGACCTGGCCTGGAAGGGCGACTGGCGCGAGGCCATCGAGCGGCTGCACGCCACGAACAACTTCCCGGAGTTCACCGGCCGGCTCTGCCCCGCCCCGTGCGAGACCGCCTGCGTGCTCGGCATCAACCAGCCGGCCGTGACGATCAAACAGGTCGAGGTCACCACCATCGAGGAGGCCTTCGACGCCGGCTACGTCACGCCCCAGCCGCCCGAGCGCCTCTCCGGCAAGACGGTGGCCGTCGTCGGCTCCGGGCCAGCCGGCCTGGCGGCCGCACAGCAGCTGACCAGGGCCGGCCACACCGTCGCTGTCTACGAGCGCGCCGACCGCCCCGGCGGCCTCCTGCGCTACGGCATCCCCGAGTTCAAGATGGAGAAGTCGGTCCTCGACCGGCGCCTGGCCCAGATGGAGGCCGAGGGCACCCGGTTCCGCAACGGCGTGGCGGTCGGCACCGATGTCACGGGCAAGCAGCTGCGCGACCGCTACGACGCGGTGGTGCTCGCCGTCGGGGCAACCGTGCCGCGCGACCTGCCTGTCCCGGGACGCGAGCTCGACGGCGTCATGCAGGCCATGGAGTTCCTCCCGCCCGCCAACCGGGTGGCCCTCGGCGAGACCGTCGAGGGGCAGGTCACTGCCGAGGGCAAGGACGTCATCATCATCGGCGGTGGCGACACCGGCGCGGACTGCCTCGGCACCTCCATCCGCCAGGGCGCGAAGAGCGTGACGAGCCTGGAGATCCTGCCGCGCCCCGGCGAGGAGCGCGCGGCCGGCCAGCCGTGGCCGACCTACCCGATGACCTTCCGCGTCGCCTCGGCGCACGAGGAGGGTGGGGAGCGCGTGTATGCCGTGTCCACCAAGGAGATCCTCGGCGAGGACGGCCGGGTGAGCGGCATCCGCCTGGTCGACGTGGAGATGGGCGAGCGGGGCTTCGCCGAGGTCGAGGGCACCGAGCGGGTGCTTCCCGCACAGCTGATCCTGCTGGCCATGGGCTTCCTCGGCCCCGAGGGTCCTGGTGTGGTCGAGCAGCTCGGCGTCGAGCTCGACGAGCGCTCCAACGTCAAGCGGGACCGCGACTACATGTCCTCTGTCCCAGGGGTCTTCGTCGCCGGGGACGCCGGGCGTGGCCAGTCGCTCATCGTGTGGGCGATCGCCGAGGGCCGCGCCGCGGCTGCCGGCGTCGACCAGTACCTCACCGGCGCGACCGCGCTGCCGCGCCCGGTCAACCCCACCGACCGCCCCCTGGTCGTCTGAGCGGGTGCCGGCCACCCGGCATACCACCGTCTGACACTGTTTCGAGAGGTGACCTGGGTCACGTCCCAGCGCCCCTGACCGATAGGGTTTGCCCATGCGCCGCGCCAAGATCGTCTGCACACTCGGTCCCAGCTCGTCGACACCGCAGCGGCTGCGGGCACTCGTCGACGCGGGCATGGACGTCGCCCGGCTGAACCTCTCGCACGGCTCGTACGCCGACCACGAGCAGGTGTACCAGGCGGTCCGGAAGGCCAGCGACGAGAGCGGCCGAGCGGTGGGCGTGCTCGTCGACCTCCAGGGTCCGAAGATCCGTACCGGCCGCTTCTCCGGTGGCCCGGTCGACCTCGCCAACGGCGCGTCGTTCACCGTCACCACGCGGGAGGTCG
>DASULG010000259.1:0-6242 GCA_036278335.1 Pedococcus sp. | reverse complement strand
ACGAACGACGCTCTGGCGCGAGCTACCGTGCCCCTGAATAACACCGACGACAACAGCGTCCAGGAGTCTCCCGGGTCGTTGGCGTGCTGGAGCCTTCCGCCCCCTGCACGGTTGTCGGCACGCTCCCCGCCCTCCCCTCTATGGCTGGCAACGGGGGCCTGCAGGAGCGGTGCGCTGCGGCCGCCCAACGACACCAATTGCCGCCTGTCGAAAGGCGGTTGACGGCCATGGGCAAATATCGGCCACAAGGGCCTGCGGTTCGTGTTCGCCTGACCGCTCCGCTCCGCGGTCGAGGTCGAGGCCGGGCGTCCCCGACCGTCATCTGTCGCCGGACCCAAAGGCACCGGCATCCGTACTACCTCAACCGGGAGTCGTCATGGGACAACTTGAAGTCATAGCTCACCTGAAGATCCGCCCCGGACAACTGGAGGGATTCAAGGCCCAAGCGGCCGAGATGCTCCGGCTGACCCGCGAGAAGGACACCCAAACCCTTCGCTGGGACTGGTTCATCAACGAAGACGGAACTGACTGCGAGGTTCACGAGCTGTACGCGGGTGAAGAAGGGCTGATCGAACACAACATGCACGTCATGGAGCCAAGGGCGCTGCTGTTCAAGGACTACGCCTTCGACCATCGGATGAGCTTCTACGGCGAGGTCTCACAAAACCTCAGGGGGATCGCCCAGAAGTACGCGGGAGGAGCCAGCGTCTACTCCTTCCTGCAAGGACTGGAAGCATCACCAGCTCTCTAGCGAGACAACACGGGCCGGACGGGTCAGGAGCCAGCCCGGGCCACTTGCCCGTCCCGGCCACCCTCGACGACCTCGCGCGGTCGCTCGCGTCAACGCCTCATGAACCGCAGAGGAGCATGGCTCGCGCCACGGAGGCTTTGCCCGAATCCGTCGACGAAGGAGTCATGGAAGGAGGCCAATCATGGGATTCGTGAGGTCGGATGGATGCGACCTGTATTTCGAGCAAGCGGGCGACGGCGTACCGATCCTGCTGATTCCGCCAGCCGGCACGACGGCGTCAACCTGGGGTCCCGTGACCGATGAGGCCGCCCGAGTTGGACGCGTGATCACCTATGACCGGCGCGGCTACGCCAGAAGCGGCGGCGAACCGGTCCGTGTGGTTTCGAGGCACACGGCCGACGCGGCAGCGATCCTGGAACAGGTGGCGACCACGCCTGCCATCGCCGTCGGTACCAGCGCCGGGGCGACGATCGCGGTCGACCTCGCGGTGCGTCGCCCGGACCTCGTGCGGGCTGTCATCGCACACGAGGCAGCGTGGCGGGCAAGCCGTCACATTCCGAAAGGCACGCAGGTCGCGGCGGTGGCCAAGATCGGATGGCTGACCCTGCGCGGCCGACATGCGGATGCCGCCGAGACTCTTCTGCGCGCCGCCTACTCCTACCGTGATGGCGGAACCGCGTGGGATGCCTTTCCCGAGGAGTGGCGACGCGCGAGCAGGGAGAACGCGAGGGCAGCGCTGTGGGACTTCCGAAACTCGATCGGCAACTACCCGTCGCCGGCGGATCTCGCGACCATCAGGGTCCCGGTCGTGTGCACCTACGGCGCCAGAAGCCCGCACAGCATCGTCCGCCTGACCCAGTCACTCGCCGCGGCCATCCCCACTGCGAGAACGCAACAAATCGACGGTGCCGGCCACGCAGCTGCCTTCGATGCCACCTCCAGCTTCGTGCAGGTGATCGCTGAGACCGTCGCCACAAACGGCGTCGATCGGACCTGAGATGAACGCCGGTTCACCAGCTCAACGGGAGACACCTTGGCTACGCATCGCGGTCAACGACGCAAGCACGTGGCCCCTTCCAGACTGGAAGGGGCTGAAAGGGGCTTCGGCTTGCTACTTGGCGCGTCCCGCGCTAGTCCGGCGCCGTCCCATTCCTCTTGATGTCGAGAGAGCTGGGGGCGGGACGCCTGCTGTGGGAGGCCGGGGGCTGGATTCAGTCGTGCCCACGGAGCCCAGTGCGTGCGCCGGTGCATCCCTGGTGGAACAGAAAACCGGCCTGTCCGGACCTCTGGATCTGCGAAGTGCAACCGTGGTTGCATACGAAGGTGGACGCGACCAATAGGGCGCCCGGTCCCGGCGAGTGGGTGCTCCTGACGTACCGGCTCCCTCGGGAGCCGTCGACGCCGCGGAGCGCGGTGTGGCGCAGCCTGCGCCGACTAGGGGTCGCCCAGCTCGCCGACGGGCTGGTGGCTCTGCCCGCCGACGCCCGCACCCGCGAGCAGCTGGACTGGCTCGCTGAAGAGATTCGGGAGGCGGCCGGCACCGCCGGGGTCTGGGTGGCCCGGCCCACCTCCGTGGCCCAGGAGCGCGACCTGGCCACCGCTCTGGCCGCCGACCGGGCCGCGGAGTACGCGGGGGTGCGGGAGGAGGCGCGCGCGGCGGCCGCCTTGGACGAGCCGTCCCAGCGCCGCGCCGCACGGCGCCTGCGCGAGGAGCTGCGCCGGATCCGGCGCCGTGACTTCTTCCCGCCGCTCGAGCGGGACGCCGCCGTTGCGGCCGTGGAGGCCCTGGCCGCTGGCCGGGCCACGTCCCCGCCCGCCGCGGCTGCCGCCGCTCTGGCGGAGGGCAGGCGGCCGTGAGGTGGGCCACACGGCAGGGCGTGCACATCGACCGGGCGGCGTGCGCCTGGCTCATCCGCCGGTTCATCGACCCCGACTCGCAGTTCGTGTTCGTCGCCGACGCCGCCGAGGTCCCCGATGACGCGACCGCGTTCGACATGCCCGGGGTGGAGTACTCCCACCATGGCGCCGACTGCACGTTCGAGACGCTGCTGCGCCGGGGGGACCTGACCGACCCGGTCCTGTGGCGGGTCGCCGCCCTCGTGCACGAGGCCGACGTCGACGACGGCCGCTACGACGCGCCGGAGGCGCCCGGGTTCGACCTGGCGCTGCGCGGGCTGTCCATGGTGGCCGGCGACGAGCAGATCCTGGCCCTGACGGGCCCGCTCTTCGACGGCGTCTACGAGTTCTTCCGGCGTCAGCTCATGCTTGGCAAGGAACCCGCATGACCACGCCGCACCAGCCCACCCCGGCCTCGCCCACGGCCGGAGCCCAGGCCGGCGACGTCATCCCGTTCCGGGAGGCGCTGCGGGCCTGGTTCGCCATCTCGCTGCAGACCTTCGGTGGCCCGGCCGGGCAGATCGCCGTCATGCAGCGCACCCTGGTGGACGAGAAGCGCTGGATCGGGCAGAAGCGGTTCCTCCACGCCCTGTCCTACTGCACCCTGCTGCCCGGCCCCGAAGCCCAGCAGCTCGCCATCTACATCGGCTGGCTCCTCAACGGCGTGCGCGGCGGCCTGGTCGCCGGCACCCTGTTCGTCCTGCCGGGCGTCGCTGCGCTGCTTGCCCTGTCCGCGGTCTACGTCACCGCCGGGGACACCCTGCTGGTCACCGCCCTGTTCGTCGGGCTGGCGCCCGCCGTGCTGGCCATCGTCGCCCAGGCCGTCGTCCGGGTCGCCGGCCGCGCCCTGGGCCACCCAGCCCTCGTCGCCGTGGCCGTGGCCGCGTTCGTCGCCCTGGCCGCCTTCGCGGTGCCGTTCCCGCTCGTCATCGCCGGCGCCGCCGCGATCGGGTGGGCCCTGGGCCGGTGGGCCCCGCACACGATGCACACCGCCACCGGTCACGCCAGCGGTCCCGACGGCCCAGCGCCGCTGATCCCCGACGACACCCTGCACGTCGAGCAGCCGAGCCGGGCGCACGCCGTGAAAGTGCTCGCCATCGGCGTGACCGCCTGGGCTGTGCCAGTCGGTGCGGTCGCGGCCCTGACCGGGGCCGGCAGCATCTTCACCGACCAGGCCCTGTTCTTCTCCGGCGCTGCCCTGGTCACCTTCGGCGGCGCCTACGCCGTCCTCGCCTACGTCGCCCAGAAGGCCGTCGAGGTGTACGGCTGGCTGGCACCCGGGGAGATGGTTCACGGCCTTGCCCTGGCCGAGACGACTCCCGGCCCGCTCATCATGGTGGTCCAGTTCGTCGCCTTCGTCGGCGCCTACCGGCAGCCCGGCGCCCTGGACCCGTGGGCGGCGGCCGTCCTGGCGGCGCTGCTGACGACCTGGGTCACCTTCGTGCCGTGTTTCGTCTTCGTCTTCGTCGGCGCCCCCTGGGTCGAACGGCTGCGCGGCAACCACGCGCTGTCCTCGGCGCTGGCCGGCATCACCGCCGCCGTTGTCGGCGTCATTGCCAACCTCGCGCTGTTCTTCGCCCTGCACACCCTCTTCGGGTCCACGACCAGCCTCAACTGGGGACCGGCCCACCTGGAGGTCCCGGACCTGGGCACCCTGCGGCCGGTCGCCCTGGGCATCGGGGTCGCCGCGGCGGTCCTGCTGTTCCGGCTGAAGTGGCCGGTGCTGCGCACCCTCGGTGTGTGCGCCGCCCTGGGCGTGGCCGCCGGCCTGGTGGCCGCGGCAGCCGGCTGAGCAGGCGCTGCGCGACGGTCCGGGACCGTCGGCGGCCTAGCGGGGCTGACGCGCCAGAGGGTAGGCGTGCACTATGGCCGAACGCAGCCGCGGCACGGCCGAAGCCAGCGTCTCCTCCGCCCGGTGCGCGACCCCGTGCGCCGCCGCCAGGGTGAGCGAGTCGTCCACCTCCAGGTCGGCGTCGGCGTGCAACCGGTGCCCGATCCACCGGATCCGCAGCTGGGCCACCCGGTGCACGCCGGGGACCATCCGCAACGCCGCCTCGCCCTGGTCGACCAGGGCCGGGTCGACGGCGTCCATGAGGCGGGCGAAGACATCCCGGGTCGCGCCGCGCAGCACGAACAGGATGGCGACCATGATGGCCAGCCCGACGAGCGGGTCGGCCAGCGGCCAGCCGAGCGCGACGCCGGCCGCGCCGGCGACCACCGCCAGGGAGGTCAGCCCGTCGGTGCGCGCGTGCAGCCCGTCGGCGACCAGCGCCGCCGAGCCGATCTGGCGCCCGACCCTGATCCGGTACTCCGCGACGAGCTCGTTGCCGAGGAAGCCGATCACGCCCGCCACGGCCACCCAACCCAGGTGCTGCACCGGCGCGGGGTCGAGCAGGCGGCGCACCGCCTCCACCCCGGCCACGACCGCCGAGGCGGCAATCATGACCACGACGAACAGGCCGGCGAGGTCCTCAGCTCGCCCGTACCCGTACGTGTAGCGGCGGTTCGCCGGCCGACGCCCGAGCCAGAACGCCACCCACAGCGGGATGGCGGTGCCGGCGTCGGCGAGGTTGTGCACGGTGTCAGCGAGTAGCGCCACCGACCCCGAGTACGCCACCACGGCGCCCTGAAGGACGGCGGTGATCAGCAGGGCGACGAGGCTGACCTTCAGCGCCCGGATGCCGCGGTCGCTGGACTCCAGCGCGGAGTCGACGAAGTCGGCGGCGTCGTGGCTGTGCGGGTGGAGCAGGGCTGCCACCCTGCCCCGCAGACCCCCATGCCCGTCCGCGTGCCCGTGGCCGTGCCCTGGCCCATGCCCGTGGTCTCGCCCGTGCTCGTGGCCGTCGTCGTGCCCGTCCTCCGGCACCTGACCTCGAGTGTGCCCGTGGCCGTGGCTCCGCCCAGCGCTCATGGCCGGTCCCCGCCGGCGGCCGGACGCACCGAGCCCAGCCGGGTCACCCCGGATTCCTCGACGGCGCCCTCGTGGTGTGGCGGCACCCCGGGCCCGGCGTGCTCTGCGTGGTGGACGGCATCCACCACAAGCTGGCGCACGTGCTCGCTCTCCAGCCGGTAGAACACCTGCGTCCCCTGCCGCCGGGTCTGCACCAGCCGCGCCATGCGCAGCTTGGCCAGATGCTGGGAGACCGCCGCCTGCGGCTTGCCCACCCGCCCCGCCAGGGCGCCCACCGGCAGCTCGCCTCCCAGCAGCGCCCACAGCAGCCGCACCCGGGTCGCATCCGCCAGCATCCGGAACACCTCCACCGCGAGGTCGACCTGCTCCTCACCCGGCAGCGCATCACCTTCGTCCATGCGCATATTCTGACATATGGCCTGACCGCCGCCTTGCCTGCAGGGTTGGCACGAGCCAGAGCCCCACACCGGCCCGGCGAGACAGCTGTCCACGGGAGCCCGGCGGTCCTGGTCGTCTTTCGTCACCCGTCCGGTCGGCTACCTGTGCTTACGGCGGGAAAGCGTGACCACGCAGTTCCGCCTCCGCCTCTACCACCCGACCGCGCCCGGGCGGGCACTCAGGGGTGGTGCCCCGCGTGCCCCGGAGTCGTCGTGGGGAGCTTCGCGCTCGGTGTCACCGCAGGTG
>DASULG010000258.1:0-7706 GCA_036278335.1 Pedococcus sp. | reverse complement strand
TCGAGACGTTCGGACTGGTCATCACCGAGGCCATGGCACGCGGTCTCCCCGTCGTCGCCACCGCCGTCGGCGGGGTGCCCGAGGCCGTCGGGCATGCGGCCGACGGGAGCCGGCCCGGCCTGCTGGTGCCACCCGGAGACGCACCTGCCCTCGGTGCGGCGCTGAGGCGGTGGCTCGGTGACCCCGACCTGCGGCACCGCCTGAGGCAGGCGGCGCTCGAGCGCCGCGCGACGGTGTCCGACTGGTCGGACACCGCTGCGAGGGTCTCCCGAGCCCTGGCGGAGGCGGCGGCATGACCGTGCAGACCGTCCGGGTCAGCCCGGCGTGGCTGCGCCTGCGGGAGCCGGCCGACGCCGCGGCGCGCGCCTGCGACCTCGTCGAGCCGATCCGGATGCGGTTGCCCGACAGGGGTCGCGCGGTCATCCACGACCTCGGCAGCGGGACGGGCTCGATGGGGCGCTGGCTCGCCCCGCGGCTGACCGGCAGCCAGCACTGGGTCCTGTACGACCACGACGCGGCCCTGCTCGCCCACGCCCGAGACGATCACCCCGTCGTCGCCGCTGACGGGACTCCGGTCACCCAGCAGACGCGGCAGCGCGACATCACGTGCCTGTGCCCTGGTGAGCTGGCCGGCGCGAGCCTGGTCACCGCGTCGGCGCTGCTCGACATGCTCACCGCCGCCGAGCTGGGGCGGTTCGCTGAGGCCTGTGCCGAGGCGCACTGCCCCGTGCTGGTGACCATCTCGGTCGTCGGGCGCGTTGACCTGACGCCGGCCGACCCGCTGGACGAGCACATCGCTGCCGCGTTCAACGCGCACCAGCGCCGCCCGAGAGGCGGCCGGCGGCTCCTCGGCCCGGACGCAGTGGAGGCGGCGGCCCAGGAGTTCAGCAGGCTGGGAGCCGACGTCGAGGTGCGGCCCAGCCCGTGGCGGCTCGGCGGCGCCCAGGCCGCCCTGGCCGCTGAGTGGCTCAGGGGCTGGGTGGGTGCTGCGTGCGAAGAGCGCCCCGAGCTGGCTGCCGCCGCGACGGCCTACCTGCGCCGCCGTCTGGCCGATGCGAGCGCTGGCCGGCTCCGCGTCACCGTGCACCACCATGACCTGCTCGCGCTGCCCCGATGACCTCGCGCGGCGCGGATGAACCGGGCGAGCCTGGGATCCGTACTCCACTCCAGGAGCGCCCAGCGTCCAGCGGGCAGCACGGGTGGGGGAGTCACCGGATGCAGCCACCGGCGGCTTCCCCGGCAGAACGGAGTCCGATGAGCCGGAGCGTGTGGACGGGGGTGCGCCTGCTCGGAGGCGTCGCGATCCTCGCGGTCCTGGTCTGGCGGGTGGGCACGGGGCCGTTCCTCGAGGCGGTCGGGATGATCGACGGGCAGGCCCTGGCTGCGACCGCAGCCATCGCGGCGCTGACCACGGTGTGCTGTGCCTGGCGGTGGAGCCTGGTCGCCGGCGCTCTGGGGGTGGGCGTGCCGCTGCGCAGCGCGGTCGCCGCCTACTACCGTTCCCAGTTCCTCAACACGGTCCTGCCCGGCGGGGTGCTCGGTGACGTGCACCGCGGCATACGGCACGGTCGTGAGGTCGGCGCGGCGGGCCGCGGCATCCGGGCTGTCGCGTGGGAGCGCTCCGCGGGCCAGCTCGTGCAGCTGATGGTGGCCGTGGCCGTGCTGGGTGTCCTGCCGTCCCCGGTGCGCGCCTACGTGCCGGCGCTCGCGACCGGCGCCGTGGCAGCGGCGCTGGGCCTCGTCCTCGGCGGCCGGCGCCTCTCCCGAGGTGGGTCTCTGAGGGCGCGGGCCCTGCGCGCGGCTGCCGCCGACCTGCGAGGCGGGCTGCTCACCCGGCGGACACTGCTCGGCACGGCCCTCGCCTCCACCGTGGTGCTGGCCGGGCATGCCGTGACCTTCCTGGTCGCCGCGCGCAGCGCCGGAGGGAGCGCGTCGACGGCGCGGATGCTGCCCCTGGCCCTCCTCGTGCTGCTGGCGATGGGGGTGCCCACGAGCATTGCCGGGTGGGGACCGCGCGAGGGCGTGGCAGCGTGGGCGTTCGCCGTGGCCGGCCTGGGTGCTGCCCAGGGAGTGGCCACCGCCGTCGTGTACGGCGCGATGGTGCTGGTCGCCAGCCTGCCCGGCGCCGGGGTGCTCGTCGCCGAATGGCTGCAGGCGGGTACCCGCAGGCCCAGGGGAGCAGGCACTGCCCGTCCGGCCGCGCCGCCGGCGGCGGCTCTGGAAGGCGCGGCCTGTGGCTGAGCGCCCCTACACCCTGCTGAGCTGCGGCATGTCGATCGACGGCTACCTCGACAACGCCGGCGAGACGCGGCTGCTGCTCTCCAACGAGGCCGACCTGGACCGCGTCGACGCCGTGCGCGCCGCGTGCGACGCCATCCTGGTGGGCGCGGCCACCGTCCGGAAGGACAACCCGCGACTGCTGGTGCGAACGCAGGCGCGCCAGGAGGAGCGGCTGGCCCGTGGGCTTCGGCGCTCGCCGATGAAGGTGACCGTGACCGGCCGGGCGCAGCTGGACGCGTGTGCGAACTTCTTCGCAGCCGGGGACGCCGAGAAGGTGGTCTACTGCTCCAGCGCGACAGTGGCCGAGGCTCGGTCGCGGCTCGGGGCGGTGGCGACCGTGGTCGACGGCGGCCAGCCGGTGGACATGCGGCGGCTGTGTGAAGACCTCTACGGCCGGGGCGTCGAGCGGCTCATGGTCGAGGGCGGCGGGACGGTGCACACCCAGTTCCTGACGGCCGACCTCGCTGACGAGCTGCAGCTGGTCGTCGCACCGTTCTTCGTGGGGGACTCGCGGGCGCCGCGGTTCGTCGGCGACGGCGGCTTCCCTTGGAACCCGGACCGGCGGGCGAGACTTGTGGAGGTGCGCCGGCTCGATGACGTGGTGCTCCTGCGGTACGCGCTCTCGTCGCGATTCACGATGGACTGACCAGGGAGGGCGAATGCCGGCAACGCTGCCTGCCGCGAGGATCCGTACCCAGCTGATGGTTCCGCTGCGGTTCGCGGACGGCTACGCCACGACTGCCCGCGTGTTCACCTTCGACGGGCTGGTGGACGGCCGGGAGCACCTCGCCCTCGGCCTGGGCGACCGCGCCGGGGCCCTCGCCTCGGAAGGGCACCGGGGCCGGCCGCCGCTGGTCCGTCCGCACAGCGAGTGCCTCACCGGTGACGTCTTCGGCAGCCAGCGGTGCGACTGCGGCCCCCAGATGCGCGAGGCCGTGGAGCGCATTGCCGAGGTCGGGGGATTCCTGCTGTACCTGCGGCAGGAGGGGCGTGGCATCGGCCTGTACGCCAAGCTCGATGCCTACGCGCTGCAGGACGCGGGGATGGACACCTACGAGGCCAACGTTGCGCTCGGCTACAGCGCCGACGAGCGCGACTACACCGCAGCGGCGCAGATGGTCCACGCGCTCGGCCTGACCCGGGTGGCCCTGCTGTCCAACAACCCGGACAAGGCCGCCCAGCTCGGCCGGCTCGGGGTGGTCGTGACCGAGCGGGTGTCCACGGGTGTGCACCTGTCCGCGGCGAATGCGCGCTACCTCGCGACGAAGGCCCGACGTGGCGCACACCGGCTGGATGTCCCTCTCGCGGGGCCACACACCCAGGGGCTGGCCGGCGGCGCCTGACATGGCGGCGCCTGACATGGCGGCGCCCGACATGGCGCCGCTGGCCGGCGAGGCGCAGAGGACCAACGCCTCTGTGGGGGCCGAGACGACTGGGTGAGTGTGGCGGACGGAGCCGAGTCCTCGACCTGCTCTCCACGCCGTCGACGCGGCGCGCACCGACAACGGAACGGAAGACACCATGGCCGACCTGCAGCACTTCACCATCGCCACTGTTGCCGAGCAGAACCCCGACTTCCGCCGAGTGCTGTGGACTGGCAAGCACACCCAGCTCGTCATCATGACCATCCCGCCCGGCGGCGAGATCGGGCGGGAGACCCACGAGGGGACCGACCAGCTCCTCACCTTCGTCAGCGGCATCGGCGAGGCAGAGGTGGCCGGCCAGACGAGGCAGGTCGCCCAGGGCGACCTGGTGGCCGTCCCGGCGGGCAGCGTGCACAACTTCCGCAACACGGGCCCCAACCCGCTGGTGCTGTACACCGTGTACGGCCCTCCCGAGCATGCGGAGAACGCGGTTCACGCCACCAAGGAGGAAGCCGAGGCCGCGGAGCAGTCCGGCCACGACAGGCCCCCCGCAGGTTAGTCCGGCGCGGGGGTTCGGTCCGGCACCGCGGCTTGGGGCTTGACGGCGGCGGCGCGGGCGACCGTCCGCCACGGGATGAACCGGAGGCTCTGGAGCCCGACGCGCGTGCCCAGTCCAGGCACGACGCTGGAACGGCCGGCGAGAAGGCCGTTCCAGCCCGCCTCCGCCACCTCGGCAGCGCTCATCACGGGCATCAGCGGACTGCGGCGCTGGGCCTCCGACCGGATGCCCGCGGTCTGGGCGAACTCGGTGTCCACCGGCCCGGGGGACAGGGTCGTGACCGTCACACCGGTTCCCCGGCTCTCCTCGGCCAGGGCGAGGCTGAAGGCACGGACGAAGGCTTTGCTGGCGTGGTAGACGGCCTGCCCGGGGCCCGGGAGGTAGCCGGCGATGGACGCCACGTTGAGGATCGCGCCATGGCGGCGCTGCACCATGCCGGGCAGTACCGCACCAGTGAGCTCGACGACCGACTCGACGTTGAGCCTGACCATGGCGAGGTCGGCCGTGGTCGGGCGCTCCACTGCGAAGCGTCCCCGCCCGCCGACACCGGCGTTGTTCACCAGGACGTCGACGGTGATGATGTCGAGGACCTCGCGCACCGCGGCCACCCCGGCCGAGGTGGCCAGGTCCGCCGGAATGGCTGTGGCGGACACCCCGAGCTCTCGGCACTCCTCGGCCAGCGACTCCAGCCGCTCGGCCCGGCGTGCAACCAGGACCACGTCGTAGCCGTCGCGGGCGGCCAGGCGGGCCAGCTCACGGCCGATCCCTGAGGAGGCTCCGGTGACCACCGCTGTCTGGTGCCGACGGGTGCTGTCGGGTTCAGGCACCAGCCGCAGCAGGGGGATGCTTCGGGTGGTGCGGCGGCGGTACCGTGCGTAGTCGGGCGCCGTGGCCAGCACCTGCGTCCACAGCCGCACGGCATCCTCGGCCGGGCATTCCTGGGCGCGCACGCGAAGCGTCCTGCCCCCGACCTCCACGAGCGCCTGGGGGTTGGCTTCGAGGTTGAGGTACCAGAACGGGTGCTGGGGCATCCCGCCATTGGCGGCGACCACAACCAGGTCCCGACCATCGGGGAAGTACTGCAGAAGGACGGTGCGAGGCAGCCCCGAGCGGCGTCCCGTGGTGGTGAGGATCAGTGCGCGGCGGTGCCACGGCCGCATCAGGCGCCCACCCGTGCGCCGGTAGAGCCACGCCCCGACGTGCGCCGTACGGGCGTCGAGCTCGTGCTCGATCCGGGCCTTGGTCGCGTCAGACAGCATGGGGTCACCTGCGGGTCACGACGGTGGGACCGGCCCCGGTGCGCCGCTGGCACTGCTCGCGTCTGGACCCAGAACGGCCCAGATGAGCTTCCCTCCGCCTGCGGCGGGAAGGGCGCCGGTCGACTGGGAGAGTGCCTGGACGATCTGCAGTCCCCGGCCCCGAAGACTCTCCACGTCCAGCGGCGGGGTGACCGGCGGCGCGGAGCTGCGGTCCCGGACCGCGATCCGGAGGGATCGGGCGTTCTCGGCGAGGAACACGTCGATGTCACCGTTGGCGTGCTCCAGGGCGTTGGTGACCAGCTCGCTGACGATGATGGGTCCGGCGACGAGGTGCTGGCTCATGTCCCAGTCCAGGCACGTGTTCGAGAGGAAACGCCGGGCGGTACGCGCTGCACGGGCATCCGGAGATAGGCGAAGGCGGGCCGTGGGCGAGGGGTCGTGGGTCAGGATCTGGGACCAGGCGCGCAGCAGCGAGGAGGAGTGTCGGAGGTATCTGCCCTCGGGCCGGCTGTGGAGCGCCGCCAAGGTGGGCTCGTCGCGGCAGACGATGACGATCGGCGCGCCGGGCCAGCGACGGACGTGGCGTCCTGCTGAGGCCAGACTGTCCAGCAGCGACTCGTCCTCGGCCTCGCGGGGCGTGTGCAGCATGCTGACCACGACGCCTCGGGGGCTCTCGGCCAGGGCCAGCTGGATGGAGTGGTCGACATCCTGGGCGATGTCGCTGTAGTCCCCATCGACCTCGATGAGCCACACACCCCGGTGGTGATAGGCGCTGATCTGCCCATGCGGGCCCAAGGCAGCCCTCGCGGACCAGTTCGCCTCAGCCCAGACGCGCTCGAGCGCGACAGCAGAGGTGGCGCGGTCCTCCTCGGCCGATGGGGACCCCGGCACGCAGGCGTCGCCGGTCTGTGACTGTTGGTACGCCATCCGCGTCCCGGTTCTACATCACTGACTGGTGACGTGCATTTGCCCTCACACCGTGTCACGGATGTCGTTGGGTGCGGCGCACCCGCGTACTCGTCACGCTACGCCGATTCCCGCGGTGGGACCAGCGAGTATGCGAGCGCGCGATCGGCCCGTGCTGGGGGTCAGCGGACGCCCTCCCACCGGGCCCTCCCAGGCTCGGTCGTCGACGACCTGCGAGATCGTGTAGACCCACATGGTGGCCCTGCGGGGGCATCCTATGCCGGGCCAACCGCAGAGGCGAAGGTCCCGAAGCCGCAGTGGTGGCACGCTTGAGACGTGCGTTCCCGCATCTCGCTGTGGCTGCTCGTGCTGTTGGCAGGTGTCATGTCCTGCACCGGCGGGCAGCCCTCGACCAGGAAGGAGACAGCCGTGGAAGCGCCCGATGTGATCACGGTCAGCAGCCCCGCTTTCCGCGAGGGCCAGCAGATCCCCGCACGCTTCACCTGCGACGGCGCCGGGGAGGCCCCACCGCTGGCCTGGTCAGGCGTGCCGGACGGGGCCGCAGCCCTGTCACTGGTGGTCGACGACCCCGACGCCCCGCGCGGGACGTTCGTGCACTGGGTGGTGCTCGACCTTCCGGCGGACGCCACGGGCCTGCCGGGGGAGAGTCTTCCCGCTGGCACGGTCCAGGCGAGGAACTCCGCGGGGCGCGCGTCCTACTTCGGACCGTGCCCACCCAGCGGCAGCCACCACTACCGGTTCACGGTGTACGCGCTGTCGAAGCGGACAGGGATGCGCGACGGCGCCGACCTCGACACGGCCCTTCGGGCGGTGCAGTCCAACGCCACCGCGCAGGGCCGGCTGGTCGGCACCTACGCACGCCACCGTTGACCTGAGGCCGGCCTCGCGGGGCTACGCTCGACGAATGAGCAGAGGGGTGGCCGTCGGGCTGGGAGCCCTCCTGGTGGTGGTCGGCGCGGTGTGGACACTGCAGGGACTGGGCTACATCGGCGGCAGCGCGATGAGCGGGGTGGCGCTGTGGGCCGTGGTCGGGCCGGTCGTCGTCATTCTCGGACTGCTGCTCGCGGTCCGTGGGGGCCGGAAGCGGTCCTAGCCGGAAGCGCGCCGCTCTCACTGCACCAGCGTCGCGGTCTCCTGCACCAGCTCGACCAGGGACACGGTGAACAGGACCGTCAGGCCCCCTCGCAGCGCCCACGCCGACGCGGGATGGGTCAGTAGCGCTCGTCCCGTGGCGCTCTGCTGCACCGCCGCGGACACGACCAGGATGACGGCCAGCGCAGCGGCGAACGGCGCCAGCGGAACCCACAGGAGCAGCGG
>DASULG010000257.1:0-11765 GCA_036278335.1 Pedococcus sp. | reverse complement strand
CTGGACAGGTCGCGGATCTGCGTCTCGCGTCCGCCCAGGTTGCCGGCCTGGGTGAGGTAGAGAGTCCGGCCCCGGTCGCTCAGGAGCGCATCATGGATGGGCACGGCATACGGCGCGTTGAACCGGCGGAGGAAGGCGGTCATCTCGCGGCTGCGCATCCACGGTGCGTTCAGCGGGAAGGCCAGCACGTCGACCTCGCCCGGCTCGGCGTCGAGGGCGTCCCCGGGGTGGAACAGCGTGGGCTCGCCCTCGGCGCGCACCACCATCCCGGTGTTGGAGATGCGCTGGATCTCCTCATGGATCAGGGCGTGATTGTGGCCGGCCGCGGAGATCCTCGCCCCGCCCACCACGACCTCGTCGTCCTCCTCGAAGGCCTCGGCGTCGAGGCCCTTCTCGCGCAGCAGTCGGGCGGCACCGGGGTCTGCCAGCAGCTCGGCGTCGGGGTTCGCCCGCAGCAGCTCGGGGAGCCGTTCCTGGTCGACGTGGTCCGGGTGCTGGTGCGTCACCAGGACCGCGTGCAGGTCCCGCTGGTCGAATGCTCGGGGCGACCACATTCCCGGGTCGATGAGGACGCGGGTGTCGGCGGTCTCCACGAGGAGGCAGGAGTGTCCGAGGTGGGTCAGGCGCATGGGACCACCGTATGCCGCCTCACGTCGCCGGGCTCAAGGGTCGCGGGCTCGGGTCCGGGCCCAGGGTCCCGGGCTCGGGTCCCGGCCTCGGGCTCGGGTCGCGGCCTCAGAAGCCGGCGACGTCCACCAGCGGCTCCTGGACCCCGTCGGGGTCACCCTTCCAGTCGTGGGTGCCGGCCGCCACGAGGGCCGCCTTGACCTGTGCAGGGGTGGCCGTCGGGTGAGTCGCCTTGTACAGAGCGGCCGCTCCGGTCACGTGGGGGGTGGCCATCGAGGTTCCCGAAAGCGTGGCGTAGCCGCCGCCCAGCCACGTCGACCGCACACAGACGCCGGGTGCGGTGAGGTCCACGTCGCTGCCGAAGTTCGAGAAGGAGGCAAAGGTGTCGTCGGTGCCGATCGAGCACTGGGGCGCGCTCAGGCCGCCGGGCAGGCCGTCGAAGTCCGCGATGGCGGAGACGGTGATCACCTCGGGGTAGGTGGCAGGGACGAAGGACTGGGCGTCCGAGGACTCGTTGCCCGCAGCCACCACATAGGTCACGCCTGCCGCGACCGACTTGCAGATCGCCTCGCGGAGCCCTCCATCGGTGCAGGAGCCCTCGGTCCCGGAGCCTCCGAGACTCATGTTGGCCACCTCGATGGTCGAGGCGTGGGCGGTGACCCAGTCGACGCCGCAGATGATGGAGGACCAGGTCCCGGCACCCTGGCTGTCGAGCACCCGCACCGACCACAGCCGCGCCCCGGGTACCACGCCCACGACGCCGCCCTTGTTGTCCTTGGCGGCGACGGTGCCGGACACGTGGGTGCCGTGGCCGTTCCGGTCGTCCCAGGGCAGGTTGCCGGGCACACAGTTGACCCCGCCCACGACGTTGAGGTCGCGGTGCTTCCGGTCGATTCCCGTGTCGATGATCGCCACGTCGACGTCAACCGACCCTGCGCCGTCGCCGGACGCGGTGTAGCTCTTGTCCGCCCCGATCCGGTCGATCCCCGAGGGCACGCTCTGGGCGGCCATGCTGACGTAGCGGTCGGGCACCACTGCGGCCACGCGGCTGTCGGCGGCCACCCGGGCTGCCTGCGCAGGGGTCATGCGGGCGGCATACCCGCGCATCGCGCTCCGGAAGACGTGCGTGACCGAGGCGCCATCGCGGCCGGCCTGCTCTGCCGCCACCACGCCGGCATCCCCGGACCGCAGGCTGACGATGTAGGAGTCCGGGACAGTGCCCGACCGCGCGGCCACGTGCGAGGCGGAGGGCGCCCCGGAAGCCTGCTTGGGCTGGGGCCCACCCTGCGCGCTCGCGGCCGCCTGCGGCAGACCCGCTGCCGCGACTGCTGTGAGCGCGATCGTGAGAAGAGCTGCGCGCACTGCCACCGTCACCACCACCTGTGCCTTCACCCGACGACTCCTCCGAGGCTAGGAGCCCAGCCACGACGCGTGCTCCCCCCTACGGCGCACAGTGGCACTGTCTATTGGACGATACCGGTCGCACCGTGCGCCGCTACCCTCGATTCGATCGGGGCAACCCCGAGCCCCGCAGGTCAGGAGTGGGGCCCATGATTCACGTACGTCTGGCCGCCGTGGCCGCTCTGGTGCTGGCAGCGGGAGTCACCTCGGCCACACCCGCCTTCGCCGCGACGCCCACGAACGACACCTACGCCGGGCGCACCCTCGTGAGCGGCCTCCCCTTCACCGACCAGGTGGACACCACGGGTGCCACCACCGACGCCGACGACGACGCCATCGCAGCGCAGTGCCTGGGCGTGCCCGCGTACGACGCCACCGTCTGGTACGCCATCACGCCCGCGTCAGACACCGGTGTGGTGGTGGACGCCTCCGGATCCAGCTACAGCGCAGGCGTCTTCGTGGCGACCGGGTCCCCCGGCAACTGGGCACTTGTCGCCTGTGGTCCTGGGGCGACGAGCTGGTCGGCGACGGCTGGCACCACCTACTTCGCGATCGCCTTCGACGACCAGACGGATGGGTCGGGCAACGGCGGAGTCCTCAACATCACCATCGACACGGCACCGCCGCCGCCCACGATCGACCTGACCGTCAACACGCTGGCCACCTTCAACGCGACGACCGGTTCGGCCACCGTCACGGGAACGGTCATCTGCTCCGGCGAGACCCAGTACGCGTTCCTCGAGGTCCAGCTCTCCCAGACCGTCGGCCGGTTCATCATCCGGGGCTACGGCAGCACCCAGGTGACGTGCGACGGGGCCAAGCGCCCCTGGTCGGTCATCGTCGCCGGAGACAACGGGACCTTCGCCGGGGGCCAGGCGCTCAGCGCCACCTTCGCGACGGCCTGCGGGGCGTTCGACTGCGGCGTGGACTTCGAGGAGCGCATGCTCAGGCTCAAGCGCGAGAGGCCGTGAGCGGGCGGCGCCCCTGGCCTTCGCCCTGCGCTCGCCCTTGCCCTGCCGGCGTCCTCGGTCGCGGCGAGCGCGCCGACCCTGGCAGCCGGGGCAGCGCTCTGGGCAGTTCGCCATCGCGCGCACGCTGACCTGCGCAGATAGCATCACGGCACCACGACCACCCACGGGAGAACGAATGTCGACTGACGCGATTGTGCTGTTGAAGAAGGACCACAAGGAGGTTCGGGCGCTCTTCAAGGACTTCCAGAGCCCGAAGGCCACCACGGCCCAGAAGGGCAAGATCGTCAAGAAGATCATCGAGCTGCTGACGGTGCACACCTACATCGAGAACGAGGTGATGTACCCGCAGGTCCGCAAGCTGCTTCCCGAGCTCGAGGACGACGTGCTCGAGTCCTACGAGGAGCACCACGTCGCCGACGTGCTCGTCATGGAGCTGTCGATGATGCGCCCGACGGACGAGCGGTTCGACGCCAAGACGACGGTGCTCATCGAGAACGTCCAGCACCACATGGAAGAGGAAGAGCAGGACTGGTTCCCGAAGGTCCGGGACGGCTTGGGGCGCAAGGCCCTCCAGGAGATGGGCGAGCAGCTGCTTGCGGCGAAGAAGCGCGCTCCGCGCAAGCCGATGCAGCCCAGCGCTCTGAAGAAGACCATCGACGCGGTCATCGCCTAGCGGTCGCGACGGGCCCGGTCGAGACCGCCTGGCGGCCTCGCCCGGGCCTTTCCGCGTCCACCCACGGCCCGCACGACCCCAAGGCGCCGGCATGCCGCGTCGCCGGCACCACGGCATACGGCCCATCCTTGTGGGCGAAGTCGGGACTGACGCCTCTGACCCCCACCGTGCCCCGGCCCAACACTGGTGCCATGGGCAGCAGGGCCAATCGCATCTTGGCCATCGTGGTCGGGGGGATCATCGTCCTCGCCGTCGTGGCCGCAATATTCTCCACCACCAGACCGGCGACCTCCTTCGACCAGGCGACACCACAGGGCACCGTCCAGGCGTACCTGCGCGCGGTGTTCAAGGGCGATCACGAGGAGGCGGCCCGCTTCCTCGACCCTGCCGGCAGCTGCGACGTCGAGGACCTCGACCGCAACGGCACGACGGACTCGCCCCGGGTCGTGCTGCGGGAGACCTCGACGCAGGCAGACAGCTCGCGGGTCACCGTACGGGTGGTCCGCTCGTCCGAGGGCGGCCCGTTCGACACCTACGAGGCGACCGAGGACCACACCTACCGCCTGACCCGTTCGGGCGGCCGGTGGGTGCTCACCGGCACGCCGTGGCCGCTGTACGACTGTGAGGTGAGCGTCAAATGATCGGTGCGGTCCTGCTGCTGGGCATCATCGTCGCTGCCGTGGTCCTGGTCGGCCGGAGGATGAGCGGCAAGCAGGGGCCAGGCGGGCCGCCAGACATCCACATGGTGCGGCGGTTCTTCCAGTACCTGCTGCTGTTCGGACTCCTGGTCGTCACGGCGTCGGGTCTCTCGGGTCTTCTCGGCCGGGCGCTCGAGCCGGGGGCACTCGTCAGCGGGGACCAGAGCGACCTGGCGCGCAGCGTCGCCTTCACCGTGGTGGGGCTGCCCCTGTACGCAGCTCTCGCGCTCTGGTCCCGCAAGAGACTGGCGGAGGATCCCCGTGAGGCATCCTCGCTCGGGTGGACCTTCTACTCCACGGTGGCCGCGCTGACGACGCTCAGCGTGGCCATGTTCGCCCTCCACGATGTCCTGGCCTGGGCCACCTCGCTCGAGGCGTACAGCGGAGGGGCGCTGGCCCGGCTCCTGGTCTGGGGGGCGCTCTGGGCCGGCCACTGGTGGCTGGGGACCCATGTGACCCCGGCACCGCTCAGGCGGGTCCACCTGCTGCTGGGCTCGCTCATCGGGCTCGGGACCTCCGTGGCGGGCCTCGGCGGAATGCTGGCCGGGGTGATCCGGGTGGTCCTGGGCTTCGACCAGGGCCAGGTGCTGGCTGGGCCAGGTGACCCGATCCTGCGCGGGGCGGTGACCTTCGCGGTGGGGGCGCCGGTGTGGGCTCTGTACTGGCTGCGCACGGCGTCCCACACGGAACGGGACCCACTGTGGCTGGGCTATGTCCTGCTGGCCGGGGTCGGCGGCGGGCTCGTCACAGCGATCACCTCCGCGAGCACGGTGCTCTATGACGTGCTCGTCTGGCTTCTGGGCGAGCCGGCCGCCACCTCGGCCACAGTCCACTTCCGGGGCGTCCCCACCGCGGCCGCCGCGGCGGTGGCCGGGAGCGTGGTGTGGTGGTACCACCACACCGTTCTCGAGGAGGCCGGCCCCGTCGCGGGAGGCCGCACGGAGATCCGGCGGGTCTACGAGTACCTGATGGCCGGGATCGCCCTGATCGCCGCGGCCGGGGGGCTGACCATGGCCGTGGCGGCGCTGATCGAGGCGGCGACGGGATCCTCGGCCGTCCTGGAGGGCCAGAGCGCGGTCAACACCCTGCTGGCTGCCGCCACCCTGCTCCTGGTGGGCGGCCCGGTCTGGTGGTTCTTCTGGCGCGCGATCCAGTCCGCGGCCCGCGCCCTGCCGGAGGAGGAGCACACCTCGCCGACACGCCGCATCTACCTGTTCGTCCTGTTCGGGCTCGGTGGGGTGGCCGCGGTGATCGCCCTGCTCATTGGCGTCTACCTGCTGTTCGAGGACATCCTCGCCGGCACGTTCGGGTCGGAGACGATCCGCAGCATGCGCTACGCGGTCGGCGTGCTGCTCACCTCCGGGACGGTCTCCGCCTACCACTGGACCGTGTACCGGGCCGAGCGTGAGCAGGTCGCGGTGACCGGGCACGGCCCGCGCTTCGTCCTGCTCGTGGGACCCCCGGACCCGCAGATCGCGCGGGCAGTCGCCCGCAGCACCGGTGGCCGGGTGCAGGCCTGGCCTCGGGCTGACGACGGGGGCTCGCCGTGGTCGCTAGAGGAGCTGCAGTCCCTGCTCTCCACTGCCACCAGCGAAGAGCTGATCGTCCTCTCGGACGCGACGGGACTGCACGCCATACCCATCCACCGCGCCTGAGCCGCCGGGCTCCGTCAGTGCCGGGCAGCGGGCGCTGTCTCCTGGGACCTCGTCCACCAGCAGCGAGTGGTCGGACGGGCCATGTCGCCAGGGTCCCGGCTGGGCGACGCTGGGAGGAGGCGAGTTACCGGAGGTGTGCCATGGCGAGCATCCCTACCGAGAGCGGCGGCGTGCTGGACCGTTTGTTGGACCGGATGCTGGAGGCCCTTGCATCGCACGATGCCCGCCGGTTCGCGGCGCTGTTCGCGGACGACTACGTCAGCGTCCATCCCGCCCACCCTGCTCGTGGCTTCGGCGGCAGTGCGCAGGTGCTGGCCAACTGGACCTCGGTGTTCGAGGGGGTACCCGACTTCCACGCCGAGCTCCTCGCCTCGGCGGTCAGCGACGACGTCGCGTGGGGAGAGTGGACGTGGACGGGGCATCACACTGACGGCTCACCGTTCGCGATGAGCGGGGTGACCATCCTGGAGACCCGCGACGGCCTGATCTCGCGAGGCCGGCTGTACATGGAGACCGTCGACGCCGGCGACCAGGACATCGACCAGGCAGTACGTGAGCTGTACAAGCCCCCGGTGCGCCAGAGGGCTGAGGACGGCTGAGCCACAGGCGGCTGGTGCTAGGCCAAACGCTGGTTAAGGGTCCCCCCTGACCGGCGCTAGACACGGAGGCGTGGCTCATCGCCACGCATCCACCACCAGATTGGGAACACCACCATGCGGTATTCACCACGGCTCACAGCCATCGCGGGTGCAGGGGTTCTCGCGACGTCGATGGCTGCAGGGCCAGCCCAGGCGTCCAACCACGACTCGAAGACCTGGAAGGTGGACCCCGGTACCGGGACCATCTCCGAGGCGATCGACAAGGCGCACGCGGGAGACACCCTCGTCCTGCGTGAGGGCACGTACTACGACAGCGTCATCATCAGCAAGGAGCTCACCATCCGCGGCGCTGGGTGGTCCGAGACGGTGGTGAAACCACCGTCCTCCTCCACAAGTCCGTGCAACGACACGAGCTCGAAACAGGGCTTCTGCGTGGTCACCGAGCACGACGTGACCTCCCCCACCCCCGACTTCGACCACCCGGTGAAGGACGTGAAGATCTCAGACCTCAGGGTCACCGGGTTCAGCAACGGCCTCATCGCCTTCAACACCAAGGACCTGTGGGTCAGCGACGTCCGGGCCGACCACAACACGGAGTACGGCATCGCGGCGTTTGCCTCCAAGCACCAGACGTTCCAGGACAACTGGACGTCGTACAGCGACGAGGCGGGCCTGTACATGGGTGACTCTCCCGACGCCCACGGTGTGCTGAAGGACAACAAGACCGACCACAACGGCATCGGTGTGTTCATGCGCGACAGCACCTACCTGACGGCCGAGGGCAACCGCGCGACCGACAACTGCGCCGGCATCCTGGCCCTCAACTCCGGGGGGGAGGCTGCTCCCTGGGACTCGCCTGCCGGGAACTTCACGATCGAGGACAACACAGCCAAGAACAACAACAAGGCCTGCCCCGCGGCGGAGGGTCACCCCGCCTTCTCAGGGCACGGCATCGCCCTGGCCGGCGTGCACGACACCGTGGTCAAGGGCAACGACGTGACGGGTAACGACTCCTCAGCCACCTCCGACCTCCCCAAGGGCGGGATCGTGCTGTTCTCGACCGCGTTCCTCGGCGGCGCCGACCCCACCGACAACACGGTGCGCGACAACGAGGCCCACAACAACAAGCCCGCGGACATCGTCTGGGACGAGAGCGGGTCCGGCAACGAGGTCAAGAACAACGACTGCCACCTGGCCATCCCCGACAACCTGGGATGGTGCAAGGACTAGGACTGAGCGAGAGGACCCGCCCTCTCGTGACCACCGCAGCTGCTGACCCCTGGGAGATCCCAGGGGTCAGCACTGCGTAGCCCCTGACTCGACGAGGCCCGGGCCACGGCAGTGGTCGCTCCCCAAGACCCCAGCCAGTGAACCCGGCCAGCAGGGCAGCCTGCGGGACGAGACGGCCCGGGATCGGTCAGTGGTGACCGTCACGGCCAAGCGCGCTGGCTGCGGCGCCACCGCTGCGGGGTGATGCCGTAGCGGTCTCGGAAGCGCCGGACGAGATAGGTGGCATCGCGCAGGCCGGTCCGGGCTGCCACTACGCCGAGCGGCAGATCGGTCTCGCGCAACATGCGCCGGACCTCGGTCATGCGTCGCTCAGTGATCCACTCGAGCAGAGGGCGGCCGGTCCGCTCGCGGACCACCGTCGTGAGGTGTCCTGGGGTGTACCCGAGCGCCCGAGCGACGTCCCGGGCGGAGACCGGCTCGCGAAACGTCGCCTCGATCTCGTCGAAGACCCGCTCCACCAGCGGATCCGTCGCACCCGGCACCGCGGGCGCCAGCCGCGCCGCCGCGACCAGGACCCGGGTAAGCAGTCCGGCCACGACCTCGCGCGCCCCTAAACGCGCCGGGTCCGCGAGCTCCTCGCTCAGCTCCCGCATCCACGCCGACCAGCTTGCCCGGTCGGACTCGGCGACCACACCATGCCCCGCGCCGGGCGCGAACATCGCGAGCAGCGGATGGTAGGCCCAGGTCAGCGGGGAGACGGCAGCCAGCGCTGGCACCGCGTCGGGCGTGAACGCGACCGACCAGGCGCGGCAGTGGGCCAGCTCCGAGACGGCCGGGACGCCGATGACCTGCCCGGGCGGCACAGCGTGAACCGCACCGGCGCGCAGCGGCCGCTCGCCACCGTCGACGGCGAACGACCCCGAGCCCTCCTCGACGTAGACCAGAACCAGGAAGTCGTGGGCGTGCCGGTGGTCCGGCGTCAGCCCGGCGTGTGCGGCCTCGGTGTCGAAGCGGATCACCGAGACCGGAGGCACGCCCGGGCGCTGCTCGTAGCGGTAGACCGGCGTCCCGTCAGGCCGAACCGTGCGCAGGCGCGAGGAGGACCCTGATGAGCCCCCGACCGAAGAACGTGCCATGGTTCCCGACTTCCGTGCTGTTTGAAACCGCAGGATATCCAAGGCTCAGAGTAACGACTCAAGGTCTACCACGGGCAACCGTGCCCGGCCCCTCGACTCGCACACCAGGAGCACCCAATGACAGCCTCAATGGACGTACGCATCCTCGACCAGCGCAGCCCGGAGGAGCGAGACCGCCCGTTCCTGCCAGCCATGGGTAGGACCTGGCTCCTCCCGCTCTACGACGCCTTCACCCGGGTGGCGGGCGTCCGCGCGCTGCACGAGCGTGCGGTCGAGCTCGCCGGCATCGCGCCCGGCCAAGCGGTGGTCGACGTCGGCTGCGGCACCGGCAACTTGTCGTTCGCCGTGCTCGCGGCTCAGCCGGACGCCCGAGTCACCGGTCTCGACCCGGACGGAGACACCCTGCGCAGGGCCGCGTGCAAGGCGCTCCGCCGCGGCGTATCCCTCATCCTCGTCCAGGGATACGCCGACCGGATCCCTGCCGAGGACGCCTCGCTCGACCACCTGGTCTCGTCGCTGGCGCTGCACCACGTCGACGACGGCGGCCGGATCGGGTTCGCGCACGACGCGCTCCGCGCCCTCCGGCCGGGAGGCAAGGTCACCGTCGTCGACTTCGGCGGCCCGACTGCCAGCGCGGAAGATGCTCGCCACCCCAAGCACGACCACGGCCCGGCCCCCGTCCTCCGGCACCTGCCCCGACTGGTGCGCTCCCGCGTGGCACAGAGCCCGGCCGTGGCCCGCAACCTCGGCGATGGCATCGTCGCGCTCCTCGCCGAGGCCGGGTTCACCGACGCCCGCGAGGTCGAGCACGTCGACCACCGGTTCGGCCGGGTCACCTTCGTGCAAGCGACCCGCCCCTAGCCCGGTCAGCATCCCGACGGGCCGACCACGGCGCGGTGTGGCGAAGTGGACGCATCCGTCAATCTGGTCGGCTGTGCGCATCCAAGAGAGGCCAGCCAGGGTGGATCATGTCGTGCGGGCCAGAGAGTTGTGCGGGCCAGGGAACGAACCCGATTCATGCCTCCACCGCTGCCTGGCTCAACCGCCCGTCCAGCACTGCTTCCACCATGAGCACGAGGGAGGCGAAGGCTGGCCCAAGTCTCCCTTCATGGCTGCCGGGCACGGGACCAATGGCCTGCTCCACCGCCTCAGCTGGTGGTGCACTTGATACGTGACACGACCCCAACTCGTAGTCCGCACGCTCGCTGTAGCCGGCCTCTCCGCGGCCCCGCTCCTCACCAGTTGCGCAAGTGGTGACCAGCCCCCCGGAGCCGGGATGGGCCGACGGAACGCGACCTCGAACCAGGGGATGATGGGCGGAGATGGGAGCTACCACTACTCGCGGCTGACGTGTTCCGCACCCGCCTCCCTACCCGGCACAACCGTTGTCGTCAGACTCGCCGACATGGGCATGACGCACATGATGCGCGGTGACGCGCCGATGGGTGCGCGCATGATGCTTCAGGCGACCCCGGGCAACGTGCCCGCAGGCACGGTCAGCGTCGTGGCACAGAACCTCGGCTGGCGGACGCACGAGGTCGTCGTGCTGCCACTGGCGGACGGTGCCAGCGACGGCCAGAGGGTGCCCAGTGCAGACGGAAAGGTCAGCGAAGCTGAGAGACTCGGCGAGGTGTCCGGCTCCTGCGTTGCTGGGCCAGGCGAAGGCATCAACCCCGGCGCAGTCGGCTGGACCACACTCACACTCTCCCCCGGGCGCTACGAACTCATCTGCAACCTCAAGAACCACTACGCCAACGGCATGCACCAAGAAATAGTCGTCAACTAGTCGGACAGGTCAACCGACACCGAAGTTGGCGACCTGCCGCCCGTGCAAACACACTGCCGGCCTGAGACGGTGCGTACATCCTTCACATTGCTCAAGCGCGGCATTGGCGCGCCGCGGTGCCTGTGATGAGGCCATGCGCTGCGGGCGGTGCTGGCGCGCCGTCCTCGCGCACCCCACCGCACCTTGCGTCCGACAACACATATCGCGCAGCCGGTCATACCCCGGCGGCGCGCCTTCGCGGTCACTGCGCAGATCCGCGTGGCCAGCCTGGCGCGCACGAGCGGCAGGCCATCTCACCCGACCCGACCGGTCCGCAGCACGCCTGTGTGGGAGAGTCCGGCGGCCTGACCGCGTCGTCACCGGAGGGTCAGCGCTGGCAGTACCACCCGTCGATGACCGGGTCGTGGTCGAGCTCTGTGATCATCACATCGATGTACTCCTGGTCGCCGCGGGCGAGCTTCCACACCGCCCTGCATCGCGTCGGAAGCTGAAGGCCCGCAAGCGCGCCGTATGCGACCACGGGTACCGACCAGGTCTCGAGCCGGCTGCCGGCGTACCGCTGGCCAACGAACTCGGTCAGCCTTCCGTCGGCATCGAAGAACATCATGGCGGTGACCCCCGTGCCGTGATCCGAAAGGGTCACTCGAGCCGACGTGGAGTCCACGGCGTCGAACTCGACGTTGCCTTCCAAGAACGCCGAGGGAAACCACATCATCTCGTTGAGGTAGCGCATCATCTCGCCCTGGTCGAGCTCCTCGCCCTTCGCGTCGGCGACCGTGAACGCCGAGACCGCCTTGATCAGCATGTGTCCTTCCCCTGCCCGGTACAGATCGCGTGCCCGCACTACCGGAACGGGGCCGGCGAACAAGGTGCAATCCCAGACCAAGCCCGGCGGATGCACGGTGTACCACTGCTCGGCCTTGAGCGGGACCCACGGTTGTCCGCGTCCCAGGCGCATCCTGCCCCTTTGACGCAGGTGAACCCTGCGG
>DASULG010000256.1:0-10772 GCA_036278335.1 Pedococcus sp. | reverse complement strand
ACGAGACTAGCCACCCGCTTTCGTGCGCGCCCAGCACGGCCCGGTCCCAGGCCGATCCCAGCCCGGTCCCGGCCCGGTCCCGGGCGAGGGCACGGCGACCCGGCCGCACCGCATACCCTTGACGGCTGTGTCAGCGCGCGTGATGGCCAGGAGCAAGTGGGAGGCGGCGGAGGCCGCCCACCACGCGCGCGTCGACGTCGCCACCGCCGCCCACCTGAGGCGCCGCGAGGACGGGCGCCGGCACCCGGTCGAGGACTTCCTCTTCACCTACTACTCGCAGCGGCCGGCCCAGCTGCGACGCTGGCACCCAGGGCCGGGCGTGGTGCTCGAGGGGGCGGCCGGTCTCCCGCGCGCGGGCTGGCGGTTCTACATGGCCGACGACCGCGGGGTGCAGCTCGACGTGACCGGCTTCGCCGAGTCCCGCGGCAACACAGTGCAGTTCGTCGCTGACCTGCTCGGAGCAACCCGCGCGAGGCAGGGCCAGTTCGGCTGCTTCGGACTGCACGAGTGGGCGATGGTCTACCGGCTGGGCGAGGACGAGGTCCGCCACGCCGGCTGGCCGCTGCGGCTGGGCGCTGCGGGCACCGACGCGGTGGTGGAGTCGCACCAGCTGCGCTGCTCGCACTACGACGCGTTCCGCTTCTACACCCCTCCGGCGCGGCCGCTGAACCTGCTCCAGCCGACCCGCGAGCGCCAGGTGGCCATGGAGCAGCCGGGCTGCCTGCACGCCGGGATGGACCTCTACAAGTGGGCCTACAAGCTCTCCCCCGCCGTGCCGAGCGACCTCGTCATGGACTGCTTCGACCTGGCTCGCGACATCCGCGAGCTGGACATGCGCGCCTCCCCCTACGACCTCACCGAGCTCGGCTACACGCCGGTGCCGATCGAGACGCCGCAGGGGAAGTCGGAGTATGCCGCCGCGCAGCGCGGCTTCGCAGCCCGCGGCCAGGCCCTGCGCGACCGGCTGCTGGCCGCGCTCGGGGGCCTGCTTCCCGAGGAGGCGGTCAGCGCACGGGGACGCCGGCCCTGACCAGGCCGTAGGTGACGCCCTCGACGAGGGCGTGCCACGAGGCCTCCACGATGTTGCCGGCCACGCCGATGGTCTCCCAGGACGTCTGGCCGTCCGAGGTCTCGATCAGGACGCGGGTGACGGCGTCCGTGCCGTGGGCCGCATCGAGGATGCGCACGCGGAAGTCGATCAGCTCGAGCTTGTCGAGCTCGGGGTAGGCCGGCGACAGGGCCTGGCGCAGTGCGTGGTCGAGAGCGTTGACGGGGCCGTTGCCCTCCCCGGTGGCGAGCACCCGCTGGCCACCGGCGACCAGCTTCACCGTCGCCTCCGAGAGGGCGCTCTCGTCGCCGCGCGCCTCGGTGATCACCCGCCACGACTCGACCTCGAAGTAGTCGTGCACCTCGTTGCCCAGGACCTCCCGACGGAGCAGCAGCTCGAACGAGGCGTCGGCCGCGTCGAAGGTGTAGCCGCGCAGCTCGAGGTCCTTGACCCGGGCCAGGACCCGGGTCAGCAGCTCGTCGTCGCCGCTGAGGTCGAAGCCGAGCTCCCTGCCCTTCAGCTCGATGCTGGCGCGGCCGGCCATGTCGGAGACCAGCATCCGCATGTCGTTGCCGACGAGCATGGGGTCGGTGTGCTGGTACAGGTCGGGGTCGACCTTGATGGCGCTGGCGTGCAGTCCTGCCTTGTGCGCGAACGCGCTGGCCCCGACGTAGGGCTGGCGGCTGTAGGGGGGCACGTTGGTGATCTCGCTGACCGCGTGGGCGATCCGCGTCGCCTCGCGCAGCCGCGCCGGCTCCAGGAGGGGCAGGCCCTGCTTGATCTGCAGGTTGCTGACCACGGTCAGCAGGTCGGCGTTCCCGGTGCGCTCGCCGTACCCGTTGACCGTGCCCTGGATGTGCGTGGCGCCCGCGTCGACCGCAGCCATCGAGTTGGCCACGGCGCACCCGGTGTCGTTGTGGCAGTGGATGCCCAGCCTGGCGGACGTGGCGTCGAGCACGTCGGCCACGACATCGGCCACCTGACGCGGGAGCATGCCGCCGTTGGTGTCGCAGAGCGCCACGACCTCCGCGCCGGACTCGACGGCCGCGCGCACGGCCTCGAGCGCATAGGCGCGGTTCACGGCATACCCGTCGAAGAAGTGCTCGGCGTCGAGGAAGACGCGCCTGCCCTCCGAGCGCAGGAAGCCGACGGTGTCGCGGATCATCGCGATGTTCTCCGCCAGGGTCGTGCGCAGGGCGCGCTCGACGTGGCCGGCGTGGGACTTCGCGACGAGGGTCACCACCGAGGCGCCGGAGTCGACGAGGGCGCGGACCAGGGGGTCGTCGGCCGCGTTGCCGCCGGCCCGCCTGGTCGCGCCGAACGCCGCGAGGGTGGCGTTCTGGAGGCTCAGCTCCTTCTGGGCGCGCGCGAAGAACTCCGTGTCCTTCGGGTTCGCGCCGGGCCACCCGCCCTCGATGAAGCCGACACCGAGCTCGTCGAGGTGGGCCGCAATGGCCAGCTTGTCGGACACGGAGAGGTTGAGCCCCTCCTGCTGCGCGCCATCGCGCAGGGTGGTGTCGTAGACGTGCAGGTCGGTCATGGCTCGGTCCTCGTCAGCTCAGTGTCGTCTCGTGTCCTGGTGGTCATTCTCCCAGCGCCGCCGTTGGCGGCCCGGGGTGTGTCCGCCAACGAAAAAGACCCCCCGGGTAGGGAGGTCTGCGCGACGAGGAGGGCTCGTCGCGCTAGGGAATAATCATCGTGGCGGTAGCCACAGTCCAAGACGTCACGAGATGAGAGTGGCACAGGGTCATGCCGTGCGACCACCCCGTCCGCCATCTGGGCAGGGAGCCCGCCCGTCTCTGCCGTCGGCTGGGGTTCACCGACGCCAGAGGGCCGGTGAACACCCACACAGTCGCCACCTGCGGGGCCGGCGCGAGCCGAGCGGGCGCTAGACCAGCCGGACCATCCAGCCGTGGGTGTCCTCCGCGCGGCCGTACTGGATGTCGAGCAGGGCGGAGCGGATCCGTGAGGTGACGGCCCCGACCGCGTTGTCGCCGATGACGGCCTCGCCGCCGTCCCAGGCGAGGCGGCCAACGGGGGTGACGACCGCAGCCGTCCCGCACGCGAAGACCTCGGCGATGTCACCCGAGGCGGCACCCTTGAGCCACTCGTCGATCGAGATGCGGCGCTCGGTGACGTCGTGGCCGAGCTCCTTGGCGAGCTCGACGATGGAGTCGCGCGTGATCCCCTCGAGGATGGTGCCGGTGAGCTCGGGTGTGACGATGCTGCCGTCGCGCATCACGAAGAAGAGGTTCATGCCGCCGAGCTCCTCGACCCACCGGTGCTCGACCGCGTCGAGGAAGACGACCTGGTCGCAGTGGTGGCTGGAGGCCTCGACCTGGGCCGCCAGGCTGGCGGCGTAGTTGCCGCCGCACTTGGCCGCACCCGTGCCGCCCGGGGCCGCGCGCACGTACTCGCCCGAGACCCAGATGCTCACCGGCCTGAGCCCGCCGGTGAAGTAGGGGCCGGCCGGCGAGGCGATCACGCAGTAGGTGACCATCGCGGCGGGCCGCACCCCCAGGAACGCCTCCGAGGCGAACATGAAGGGGCGCAGGTAGAGGCTGGCCTCGCCGTGCTCGCTCGAGGGGACCCAGGCCTGGTCCACCTCGACCAGGGCCTGGAGCGACCCGGTGAAGGTTGCGGCCGGCAGCTCCGGCAGGGCCAGGCGCCGGGCGCTGCGGGCGAACCTGGCGGCGTTCTGGTCGGGGCGGAAGGTCCAGATCGAGCCGTCGGCGTGCCGGTAGGCCTTCATTCCCTCGAAGATCTCCTGCGCGTAGTGCAGGACCGCGGCCGACGGTTCGAGGGAGATCGGCCCGTATGCCGTGACTCGGGCGTCGTGCCAGCCCTCGCCGGGAGTCCACGTGGCCAGCACCATGTGGTCGGTGAAGGTCTTGCCGAAGCCGGGGTTGGCGAGGACCGCCTCGCGCTGCTCGTCGGGCAGCGGGTCCGTGCGCTGCTCCACGGTGAACTCGAGGGTGGGCTCGGACAGTGCCGGGGCCTCGGTCATCAGTGCCTCCAATACTCGCGACGGATTCACCTGCAGGCTACCGCTGCCCCCGTCCCCCCCGGGTCGGGGTGATCGCGAGCGCTGCAGGGCTCGCGAACACCCCGACGGCGGGAGAGGTCGGGAGAGGTCAGGGCAGAGCGGGCAGGGCTATAGGCGGGCGGCGATGGCGTCGCCGATCTCGGCGGTGCTGCGCACCGAGGCACCGCGCTCGGCGAGGTCGGCCGCGACAGCCCGCTCCACCCGGGCGGCCTCCTCGGTGCGGCCGAGGTGCTCGAGCAGCATCGAGACCGACAGGACCGTCGCCGTCGGGTCGGCCTTGCCCTGCCCGGCGATGTCCGGCGCGGAGCCGTGGACCGGCTCGAACATGCTCGGGGTGGTCCGTGCGGGGTTGATGTTGCCGCTGGCCGCCAGGCCGATGCCCCCGGCGATGGCGGCGGCGATGTCGGTGATGATGTCCCCGAAGAGGTTGTCGGTGACGATGACGTCGAACCGGCCCGGGTCCGTGGTCAGGAAGATGGTGGCCGCGTCCACGTGCAGGTAGTCGGTGCTGACCTGCGGGAACTCGCCGCCCACGTCCTCCACCGTGCGGCGCCACAGGTGGCCGGCATGGGTCAGCACGTTGTGCTTGTGCACCAGCGTCAGGTGCCGGCGCTCACGCGCGGCCGCGCGGGCGAACGCGTCGCGCACGACCCGTTCGACGCCGAACCGGGTGTTGACGCTGACCTCGGTCGCGACCTCGTGGGCGGTCCCGACCCGCAGGGCCCCGCCGTTGCCGACGTAGGGGCCCTCGGTGCCCTCGCGGACGACGACGAAGTCGATGCCGCCGGGCGCCACGCGCGCCACGTCGAGGGGGCTGGTCGCGCCCGGGTAGAGCCGCGCCGGGCGGAGGTTGACGTAGTGGTCGAGGGCGAAGCGCAGCGGCAGGAGCACGCCGCGCTCGAGCACGCCGCTCGGCACACCCGGGTCTCCGATGGCGCCGAGCAGGATGGCGTCCTGGCCCCGCAGCTCCTCGAGCACCGAGTCCGGCAGGGTCTCGCCGGTCGCGTGCCAGCGCCGGGCCCCGAGGTCGTACTCGGTGGTGTGCACCTTGGGCCCGCTCTCCCCCGTCACCGCGGCGAGGACCTTGAGCCCCTCGGCAACGACCTCCGGGCCGATTCCGTCGCCCCCGATGACGGCGATGTTGAGGGTGTCCTGCTGGCGGGAGGTGGGCGGGGTGCTCGAGTCAGCCATGGCTCAACCCTACGGAGTGTCTTGCACTCTGATACCGATGTCTCAGATGACGAACGGCCCCAGCGCCGAGGGCGGTGGGGCCGTTCGTGGGTGTCGCACGGGTGCGACAGCGGGTGGCTCAGTCGTCGGTGTGGCCCTGCTCGCGCAGGTCCATCGACTCCTGCAGTGCCTGACGTGCCTTCTTGGCCTCTTCGCTCATCGTGATCATTCCTTCGCGCTTCCCCTGTGTCGCAACAGGAGAGCAAGTAGATGGGTGGTGTTCTGCGGGGGCAGCTCCCGGATTCCGAGGCGCCCTGTCAGCCGTGCACGCGGGATCTCCGCGGCGAGTGGGCTGACTACCGGAACTCGCCGCGGCGGATAAGAATTACGACCTGCCGCGCCATGCCTCGAGATTACGTGGACGTCCAACTAACCGACACCCCTTTCCCACGCTCTGAGACGCCTGGCCACTCCTCGGAGGCACCCCCCAGATCCACACCCGATCCACACGCGATACCCACAGAGGTATGCCGCGTGCGCAGGGCGCCACGCGGCATACCTCTGTGGGTGTGGGGGCAGCTCAGCCGTCGAGGTCGACGACGTGCACCTCCGCCTCGATCTCGGAGGCGATCGCGCCGACCAGGTCGGCGGGGATCGCGCTGTCGACCGTGAGCGCCACGAGGGCCTTGCCGCCGCGCTCGTCGCGGGCCACCTGCATGCCGCCGATGTTGATGTTGGCCTCGCCCAGCAGGCGGCCGACCGCACCGACGATGCCAGGGCGGTCCTTGTAGGTGAAGAACGCCATGTGCTCGGAGATCGGCACCTCGAGGTCGAAGCCGTTGAGGCCCACGATCTTCTCGATCATGCGCGGGCCGGTCAGGGTGCCGGCCACGCTCACCGTCGTCCCGTCGGCCAGGGTGCCGCGCAGCGTCGTGACGTTGCGGAAGTCCTGGGTGGTGGGGTCGGTGAGCAGCCGCGTCTCGACCCCGCGCTGCTCGGCGAGCAGCGGGGCGTTGACGTAGGTGACGGGGTCCTCCGTCAGGTCGGCGAACAGGCCCTTGAGCGCGGAGAGCTTCCAGATGCTCACGTCGTGCTCGGTGATCTCGCCCTTGACGTCGACATCGAGCTGCACGGGGACCGCGCCGGCGACCGCGGTGAAGATCCGACCCAGCTTCTCGACCAGCGCGATGCCCGGGCGCACCTCCTCGTCGATGGCGCCGCCGGAGACGTTGACGGCATCCGGCACGAGGTCACCGCCGAGCGCGAGGCGCACCGACTTGGCCACGGCCACGCCTGCCTTCTCCTGGGCCTCCTCGGTGGAGGCGCCGAGGTGCGGGGTCACCACGACGGACTCGTGCTCGAACAGCGGGCTCTCGGTCGTGGGCTCCTTGGCGAAGACGTCGATGCCGGCGCCGGCGACCCGGCCCTCGGCGAGGGCCTCGGCGAGCGCCTCCTCGTCGACGATGCCGCCCCGGGCTGCGTTGATGACGCGCACGGTCGGCTTGACCTTGGCCAGGGCCTCCTTGCCGATCAGGCCGACCGTCTCGGGGGTCTTCGGCAGGTGCACGGTGATGAAGTCGCTCTGCTCGAGCAGCTCGTCGAGGGTGACCAGCTGTGCGCCGAGCTGGCCGGCGCGCTGGGCGGAGACGTACGGGTCGTACGCGAGGATCTCCATGCCGAAGCCCTTGAGCCGCTCCGCGACGAGCTGGCCGATGCGGCCGAAGCCGACGACGCCGACCTTCTTGTCCAACAGCTCGACACCGCCGTACTTGCTGCGCTTCCACGCCCCGGCCTTGAGGGCCTGGTTGGCGGGGGCGATGTTGCGGGCCGTGGCCAGCAGCAGGCCGACCGCGAGCTCAGCGGCCGAGGTGATGTTGGAGGTGGGTGCGTTGACGACCATGACCCCGGCCCGGGTGGCGGCGGGGACGTCCACGTTGTCCAGACCCACCCCGGCGCGGGCGATGACCTTGAGGTTCTTCGCGGCCGAGATCGCCTCCTCGTCCATCTTCGTGGCCGAGCGCACGAGCACCGCGTCGACGTCGGCAAGGGCGGGCAGGAGCTCGTCGCGGTTCGCGCCGTCGCAGTGGCGGATCTCGAAGTCCGGGCCGAGGGCATCGATGGTGGCGGGCGAGAGTTCCTCGGCGATCAGCACGATCGGCTTGGTCACGGGTCAGTCCTTCGGTGTGGGTCACGGATGGTCGCGGGACGCCCCTGCCTTGTGGGGAGTGCCGTGGGGCCAGGGAGGCCTCGAGGGGGCAGGGCACCACACTGTGCCGGGGTCAGCATACGGGCTGGCGCCCACGATGTGGATGGACAGTCCCGGGATATGAGCAGGTCCCGGGAGTGGTTCTCGCCACTCCCGGGACCTGTCACCTGCAGCAGCTGGAGCGCCCCGCGCTCAGTGGACGGGGCGGTGGGTCTCCACGGCGGAGCCGTGCATGTCCTCGAGCTCCTTGCCCCGGGTCTCCTCGACCCAGCGCCAGACGAAGCCGAGCGAGAGCAGGGCACACAGCGCGTAGAAGCCGTAGGCCAGGCCGAGCGAGATGTCCTTCAGGGACGGGAAGGACACCGTGATCAGCCAGTTGGCGATCCACTGGGCAGCGGCAGCCAGGGACAGGGCCGCAGCCCGGATGCGGTTCGGGAACTTCTCCCCCAGCAGCACCCAGACCATCGGCCCCCACGACATGCCGAAGGAGACCACGAAGAGGTTGGCCGCGACGAGGGCGACTGGTCCCTGTGCCCCGGTCAGCTGGGGGGTGATGGTGCCGTCAGCGGCCGTCGTCGTGCTCGCGGTGCCGAAGATGACTGCCATCGTGGCCAGCGTGAGCGTCATCCCGATGGAGCCGATGATGAGCAGCGGCTTGCGCCCGTAGCGGTCGACCGACGCGATGGCGATCAGCGTGGTGGCGATGTTCACCACCGCGGTGATCACGGTGATCTTGAACGAGTCGGCCTCGCTGAACCCGACCGCCTGCCACAGGACGTTGGAGTAGTAGAAGATCACGTTGATCCCGACGAACTGCTGGAAGACCGACAGGCCGATGCCCACCCACACGATGGGCAGCAGGCCGAGAGCCGGGCCACGCAGGTCGTGCCATGACGGCTTGGTCTCGTGGACCAAGGTCTCCTTGATCCGCTCGATCTTGAGGTCGACGCCCTTCGTGCCCAGGAGCCCGGCGAGGACGCGGCGCGCCTCGGGGATCTTGTGGGTCGCCACGAGGTAGCGCGGGGACTCGGGGATGGTCATGGAGAGGGCGCCGTACGCGATCGCGGGCACGAGCATGGCGATGAACATCCAGCGCCACGCCTCGAGGCCCATCCAGAGCACGTCCTTGGACGAACCCGCCGCGCCGGCGAGCAGGTAGTCCACGAGCAGCGACACGAAGATGCCCGTGACGATGGCCAGCTGCTGCAGCGAGCCGAGGCGGCCCCGCACGTGCGCGGGCGAGACCTCGGCGATGTAGGCGGGGGCGATGACGGAGGCCACGCCCACGCCGATGCCGCCGATGATGCGGAAGAGCACCAGCACCTCGATGTTCGGGGCGACCCCGGTGCCGATGGCGCTGACCAGGAAGAGCACCGCGGCGACCCGCATGACGAACAGGCGACCGAAGCGGTCGGCGATGCGCCCGGCGCTCATGGCTCCCAGCGCCGCGCCGAGCAGGGCCGAGGCGACCGCGAAGCCGAGGGCGGCCGGGGCCACCGAGAACTCATCGGCGATGGCCGAGACGGCACCATTGATGACGGCGCTGTCGTACCCGAAGAGGAAGCCGCCCAGGGCCGCGACGGACGCGATGGAGATCACCCGACGCCCGTTGACCACGGCCCCCGTGTCCTCGGCGTCGACGGCTGCCTGCCGATCAGTCGTTGGACGGTGCTCGCTCATGGTGGTCCTTCCCTCGGGGGCGGGGGTGCCTCACGTCAGTCTCCTCTTGATGTGGCCGAGCGCACCCCGAGGACACTGGGCGGCCCCCGCCGACGGGCTGCAGGATGGTCCCCATGCGGGTACTCGTCACGGGAGGGGCCGGCGGCCTGGGGAGACAGGTCGTCGAGGAGCTGCGCCGGCGCGGTCATGAGCCGAGACCGGCCAGTCGCCGCTTCGGGGTGGACCTGGCCACCGGAGAGGGGCTGCCGGCGGCGGTGGCCTCAGCAGAGGCGATAGTCCACTGCGCGACCCGGCCGCAGCGGCCGAGGCTCGTCGACGTCGGAGGGACCCGGCGCCTGGCGTCCGAGGCCGCCAAGGCGGTCGTGATGCCCCACCTGGTCTACATCTCCATCGTGGGCTGCGACGCGAACCCCTACCCGTACTACCGCGCGAAGGCCGAGGCCGAGGAGGTCCTCGCGCTCAGCGGCGTTCCCGCGACCGTGGTCCGCGCCACCCAGTTCCACTCCCTGGCGGCCGCAGTCGCCGGCGCCCTGACCCTCGGGCCGGTGGCGCTCACCCTGGGCGACATGGCCGTGCAGCCGGTGGACGCCGCCTGGGTGGCCTCCCGGCTGGTCGACGTCGCCACGGGACCGCGGCCCGACGGCTTCGCCCGCGCCACCGACCTCGCCGGCCCCGAGCTGCTGACCATGGCCGAGGTCGCCTCGGCGCTGAGGCGCCACGCCGGCAAGGGGGCACCGCACGTCGTGCGCCTGCCTCCTGTCGGGGGCACGCTGCGCGCGTTCTCGGCCCGCTCCAACATCCCGGGCCCGGAGGCGCAGACCGGCGGGCTCACGTTCTCGCAGTGGCTGGAGGGCAACCGCCCGCTCGGCGGCTCCGCCCGCTGACGCCCATCGGGAGCCTCAGGGAGTCCCATTGAGCGCCATTGAGCCCAAGGAGCCTCAGCCGGCCCCGACACGGACGTATGCCGGTGGGCTGCCCAAGGGGGCGGCCCACCGGCATACGGAGGAGGCCTGTTGCGCTGGCGTCAGCGCGCGGCAGAGCCCTCGGTGTAGTCGTCGTCGCTCGACTTCACCCAGCTCATGAGCTTGCGCAGCTCCTTGCCGGTGGCCTCGATGGGGTGCTGGGCACCCTTCTCGCGGAGCTCCTTGAACTCGGGTGCGCCGGCGTCCTGGTCCTCGATGAAGCGCTTGGCGAACGCGCCGTTCTTGATGTCGTTGAGCACGGCCTGCATGTTCTCCTTCACGCGCGGGTCGATGACGCGCGGGCCGGAGACGTAGTCGCCGTACTCCGCTGTGTCGGAGACCGACCAGCGCTGCTTGGCGATGCCGCCCTCGACCATGAGGTCGACGATGAGCTTGAGCTCGTGGAGCACCTCGAAGTAGGCGATCTCGGGCTGGTAGCCGGCCTCGGTGAGGGTCTCGAAGCCGTACTGCACCAGCTGGCTGGCGCCGCCGCAGAGCACGGCCTGCTCACCGAACAGGTCGGTCTCGGTCTCCTCGGTGAAGGTGGTCTTGATGACGCCGGCCCGGGTGCCGCCGATGCCCTTCGCGTAGGACTTCGCGAGGTCCCAGGCCTTGCCCGAGGCGTCCTGCTCCACCGCGATGATGTCCGGGATGCCGCGG